>JASLWC010000045.1 GCA_030741055.1 Prochlorococcaceae cyanobacterium ETNP18_MAG_14
TCGCCTCCAACAGCCACCGTAATTCCTGCTAACTGCATTTGGCGTATAGGTGCCAAAGGTCGCTTCACAGGAGTTATACGAGGCTGCTTGGCCAGCAACCAGCTATTCGTAAGCGGCAGTGCTACTACATTGATCCGATAATGAGCCAGGCGGTCAAGCAAACGACGCTGCGCTGCAGGAGATAGCAACCCCATGCTGCTGGCATGACTACAAGTGATCGGCACTGTGACTGTCATCTGATCAAGCACCTGCAGTAATTGCTTCAATCCAGCCGCAGGATGGGATTGCGACTCATCAATGTGAAGATCCACACCACAGCCGCACTGCTCAGCGAGTTGAAGCATCTGCCGCAAGCAAGCTCGTATCTCCGAGCCAGAGAAGGGGGGGACAAGAACTCCCCCCAGTAGACCGCCTACATCAGCAACTCGGCTCGCCAGCTGATGTCCTGCTGAAGTACTCCAGTGCTCAATCGGCACCAGGGCCACCAATTGCAACTCCATCCACGCATGCCACTGACGCTGGAGATCCAGCAAAACCTCCCAACTGCAATCAGCACCGGGTCCAAGGCTGTCGACATGACTGCGCATAGCTCTTAAGCCATATCTCAACGCAAGCCGAAGCGATTTCTCAACACGCTGCCTCAGCTCAACCAACTTGCGACCTTGGTGCTCCTTAAGGTTCGCGGCCAAGGCACCACCATAGGTGCCCTGCAAGTTGGGGCTCTGAAGCCATGTGAATGCCTTGTCGAGGTGAACATGGGGATCTACCAACCTTGGCAACAGGAGCCGCTGGGGTAATGAAACATCTGCATCAATCGGCTCCAAGGAGCGCAGTCGCCCCTGCTGCCAATAAACACGAACAGGACTTAGTCCCTCAGCAGTAACACTCGCTGACAGGACATCTGCTGCATTAGTCAACAAACCTCGCGGCACCCAAGCCTCGAGACACCCCATGAATTCCTGGCTCACTCCTCATCGCCCGGATCAGTCCGAGCCTCAAGAGTCAAAAAGTGCCCAGCTCCAGCAAGAGTTTTCACGGTATAGGAAGGCAAGCGAATATTCGGCAGCAAATCCTGACCATCAAAATTGATGATGTAAACACTGCCCAGCCCCAGATTGAACCTTGTGGTGTATTGCCCTGCAATAGATGCCAGCACCTGCTTCTGTGCTGCGATCAACTCTGGACAATTTCTGATCCAAAGCCTCAACATCATCGGTAAACCCTGTCGCTCACATACTTCTCCGGTAACAATTTCCACTAACTGATCACCTGCATAATCGCGATAATCATCCATAGAGGGGTTAGTCCAAGCCAACACAACGCCACAACCGGCGAGGGCCATAACACCAAGCATCCATTTTTTGGATAGCCCTCGAAGTTGAACAGGTGAGTTTTGCAGGATGACTTCTTGGCGAATTGGTAAATTCTTACCGACGCGGCGAGCGTCGCCAAGTGGTTAAGGCAGCGGCTTGTGGTGCCGCCATACGGGGGTTCGAATCCCCTCGCTCGCCCTCAACTCTTCCAAGTGGCTGTATTTAAGGCCCAGGCCCTCAGCCGTGATGCTGAACCAAACACCCTTGACCACCCTCTTTAGAACAGCCGCGGCCATATTGGGGCCCAGTATTAATGGCCTCCAACATGGCGGGGAAACCGCCCGCAGCCGAGATCGCCAAACTGGCACGAGATCTCAGAGGTCGACACACTGAAAGAGTTAATGGGATTACTCCGGTCCTTCGAATCGCCTATTGCCTTGCTAGCCACCCCCGCCCACGCAACTAGTCCTGCCACAACCTCAAAAGATCGGGGCAGTTTCTTTATTACCACCTTCGGCTGCCAAATGAACAAAGCCGATTCCGAGCGCATGGCCGGAATTCTTCAAGCTATGGGATACCACGAGGCAGCCGCAGAGCTGGAAGCGGATCTCGTGCTCTACAACACCTGCACGATCCGCGATAACGCCGAGCAGAAGGTCTATAGCTACTTAGGACGCCAAGCCCGCCGCAAACGAGCTCTCCCCCACCTGAAGCTAATCGTGGCTGGTTGCGTAGCACAACAGGAAGGAGAAGCACTACTGCGACGGATCCCTGAGCTCGATCTTGTGATGGGACCCCAACACGCCAACCGCCTAGAGACGCTGCTCACCCAAGTAGACAACGGTCAGCAAGTTGTCGCCACCGACGACAATCACATCCTCGAAGACCTCACTACTGCTCGTCGCGATAGCACAATCTGCGCCTGGGTAAATGTGATCTACGGCTGCAACGAACGTTGCACCTACTGCGTAGTACCTTCCGTCAGAGGTAAGGAGCAATCACGATCACCGCAGGCAATTCGACTAGAGATCGAGGGCCTGGCCACCCGTGGATTTCGAGAAATCACCCTGCTCGGTCAAAACATTGATGCCTATGGACGCGACTTGCCTGGAATTACTCCTGAAGGCAGACGCCAAAACACGCTTACTGACCTTCTCCAACATATACATGATGTCGAAGGTATTGAGCGCATCCGCTTTGCGACAAGCCATCCGCGCTACTTCACAGAACGATTGATCGAAACCTGTGCAGATCTACCCAAATTATGCGAACACTTCCACATCCCCTGCCAAAGCGGTGATAACGATGTGCTGAAGGCCATGGCCAGGGGTTACACGGTCGAAAAATATCGACGCATCGTGGAGCGAATCCGCAAGCGAATGCCCGATGCCGCAATCAGCACTGATGTGATCGTCGCCTTCCCAGGTGAAACCGATGCACAGTTCCAAAACACCCTAAGCGTCGTGGAAGAGCTGGGTTTCGACCAGGTGAATACTGCTGCTTACTCACCTCGTCCAAACACCCCTGCCGCCACATGGCCCAGCCAACTACCAGAAGCGGTGAAAGTTGAGCGGCTACGCGAACTCAACGCCCTGGTGGAACGTGTAGCCCGGCAGCGCAATTCCCGCTATGCCGGCAGGGTTGAGCAGGTACTTGCTGAAGGGGTCAATCCTAAAAATCCGCAACAGTTAATGGGACGCACCCGCACCAACCGACTGACATTCTTTGCTGCTGAACAACCCGGGGGGTACCTCTACAGCCCAGGCGATTTAGTCGCAGTTCAAATCGAAAGCGTGCGATCTTTCTCCCTCAGCGGAACCGCCATGCAATGAAATCGGCAGAGGGCACTGATACCTTTGATCGCTAACTACCACGACCCTGCCAAATACCATGCCTTCCTCCCGCAGCTGTGTAGGCGTGGTGTTCGGCGGCGAGTCCGAGGAACATGCCATTTCAATCCGATCGGCCATCACCGTTATCGGTGCCCTCCGAAGCGGGATGAACCCAGATCTCTTCGAGGTCATTCCTCTCTACATCGACCAACTAGGACGCTGGTGGCCTGCCTCTGTTGCTGAAGCCGTGCTCAAGCAAGGGCATCCCCCTAAATCAGAACAACTACCAACTCACCCTGCCCCTAAAGGCTTCACCAAGCTGCCTGAAGGAAGTGAACGGGTGGAGGTTTGGTACCCAGTTCTGCATGGCCCCAATGGTGAAGATGGCACAGTTCAAGGCCTATTTAGCCTGATGGGGAAGCCTTTCGTAGGCGCCGGTGTGCTCGGCTCGGCCCTCAGCATGGACAAGCTGGCCATGAAGGCCGCATTCGCCGCAGCAGGCTTACCCCAAGTGCCTTATGCCGCTGTTAATGCCGCGGATCTCATTAACAACAACTCACGAGAAGCCGTCGCCAAAAGCCTTGAGGCTCAACTCAGATACCCCTGTTTTGTAAAACCCGCAAATTTGGGATCTTCTGTTGGAATCAGCAAAGCCCACAACCGCGAAGAGCTTCTCGGCGGTCTTGTCACTGCTGCCAAACTCGATCAACGCATTGTGGTAGAGCAAGGAGTCGAGGCAAGGGAGTTCGAGTGCGCTGTGCTGGGAAAGCGCGAATTGAGAGCCTCCGTCGTAGGCGAAATTCGCTTTGATGCGGACTGGTATGACTACGACACCAAATACACCGAGGGTTGCAGTCATACGCTGATTCCAGCGCCTCTGCCAGAAGAAGTAGAGAACCAAATTCGCAAGCTGTCGTTACAAGCGTGTCATTGCGTTGCAGTCCATGGCATGGCCAGGGTTGACTTCTTCTACGACGATGCACTCAATGAACTCTGGCTCAATGAGATCAACACCCTGCCAGGCTTCACATCCCAGAGCATGTATCCAATGCTATGGGAGGCCTCGGGTGTAACGCTCGAACAACTGGTGGCCCAGCTGGTTGCCACAGCGAGAGAATAAACAAACCCAAACTGGATGGCGTTCCAGACCTCCACCTTTGACCTCCCAATGATTCACGGTCTGCTCTGGTTCCCCCTACTCCTGGTATTTGTGCTTCTCACTGCCCTCGGGTGGCTTGAGAGGCGGCGACAGAACCTATTCCGCGACTGGGCGGAAGGTTCTGAACTATCCAAACTCGATGGTTCCGGAGCTGCTCGACTCAAAGACGGCGTCCTCAACTGGAGCAGCTTTGAAGCAGGCCGTTTTCAAGAGCAAGGGAGCTTTGAAATCACCAAGTTAGAGATGCTTGAACTGATGGCCCTGACCTCAGGGGAAGCCCCCCTCACCCAAGAATCCCAGGGTCGTTGTCGACTTCGGCTTGTCGGTAATGGGCAGGAAATGGATGTGCCGTTTGCTGATGCAGAACGGGCCCGACGTTGGGTGGATCAGCTAATGGCCCGGTCACGCTGTGACCTGTGAGATCGTCTGCCCCTGAACGCCAGCCCTCACGCGTTCCAGGGATAGAGAGACGCCGCAAGCTGCGTCAGCAACGCCGCCGCGAACAGCTGATCAACCTCTGGCGACTACTGGTTTTTACCTCCATCGCCGTAGGTCTGGGATGGTTGCTACTCAGCCAAGGATGGACCTTAAATAACGCCGCACAGATCCATGTACAAGGCAGTTCCAACATCCAGGCAAACACTCTGATCAAAGCTGGTGAACTCCGCTTCCCCCAACCACTTTTGGGTTTCAACCCCAAAGCACTAGAGCAAACCCTGCTACGCAAGCTGCCGCTCAAATCGGTTGTCGTGCACAGACGCCTGCTTCCTCCAGGCATAGATGTGGATCTTCAAGAACGCAAACCAATTGCCTATGCACTGCGAAGACGCGCCCATGACCAGGAGAAGGGCATGGTGGACAGTGATGGGGAATGGATTCCGATCAAAGTGGCAAACAAAGGTGAAAGGCCCGCAACTAATTTGACGGTGGAGGGCTGGACGACCAGCCAACGCCAGAGCATTTCTCGGGTGCTTGAACAACGAGATCAACTCGGCAGTCAGCTATTACGCATCATCGTGGCTCCAGACGGAGAACTCATTCTGCAAACCAAGGCCCTTGGCTTAATTCAGCTTGGTGCCAACAGCGCCCTCCTAGACGAACAACTAGAAGCGGTGGCCCAATTAAGCCAAACCTTGCCACCAACCTTTCGCCATAAACCAGGCACAACTATCGATATGAGCAATCCCTCCAAACCGGAACTGCAGGTACCCAAACCCACTAAGGACGTCGATAAACCTGTGCCAAAAAGCAATTCCAGGTGATATGAAATCGCTAACTTGCCTTTTTGGAGGTAGCGCAAAACGTCAACTGTTTTGAAACTTTCAACGAAAAGCGTCAGTACAGACATAATGCATCCACACCTCAATGGTTCAATCTCAACAATGGAGATGGTGAGCAAGAACATGTCCACATCCACCTCCATGGAGGCCGCGGGGATCCTGCCAAGCCAATCTGCCCGTATTGAAGTAATTGGTGTCGGCGGTGGCGGTAGCAATGCCGTTAACCGCATGATTCTCAGCGACCTGGATGGTGTGACCTATCGGGTCATGAATACCGATGCCCAGGCCCTGCTTCAATCTGCAGCCAATAACCGCGTGCAACTGGGCCAAACTCTCACCCGAGGGTTGGGTGCAGGTGGCAATCCCAGCATCGGTCAAAAGGCAGCAGAAGAATCCAGAGCAGACCTTCAACAAGCTCTGCAAGGAGTTGACCTGGTCTTCATCGCCGTTGGCATGGGTGGTGGAACTGGCACTGGAGCAGCTCCAGTAGTTGCGGAAGTTGCCAAGGAGTGCGGCGCACTGACTGTGGGCATCGTCACTAAACCCTTCAGTTTTGAAGGACGTCGTCGCATGCGACAAGCAGCTGAAGGCATTAGCCGCCTGGCAGAGCATGTAGACACCTTGATTGTGATCCCCAACGACCGAATCAAAGACATCATCTCCGCAGCTCCGCTACAGGAGGCTTTCCGCAGTGCAGACGACATCCTGCGGATGGGTGTTAAAGGCATCAGCGACATAATTACCTGCCCTGGCCTTGTGAATGTTGACTTCGCCGATGTGCGTTCGGTGATGACTGAAGCTGGTACAGCCCTATTGGGTATTGGTGTGGGTTCAGGACGCTCTAGAGCTATCGAAGCAGCTCAAGCCGCCATCAGCAGCCCGCTACTGGAAGCCGCCCGAATCGACGGCGCCAAAGGTTGCGTAATCAACATCAGTGGCGGTAGAGACATGACCCTCGAAGACATGACCTCCGCCTCAGAAGTTATCTACGACGTAGTGGATCCGGAAGCCAACATCATCGTTGGTGCGGTGGTGGACGAAAAACTCGAAGGTGAAATCCATGTCACCGTGATCGCTACAGGCTTTGAAGGCGACCAGCCTTACCGCAGTAGAGCTGAACGTTCAATCAACAAGATGACACCCCAATCGATCTACAACCCACCAGAAGTAAACGAATCAGGTGCTCGAATTCCTGAATTCCTGCGCAAGCGCCAACCTCGTAAAGAAGAGGAGATATAGCCTTCACCCTTTTGGGTGACCCGGAGTCCACGCCTGTCACGAGCATCCCGTGTGGCTGCTCCCTTCCGGTCCTGACCAGATTTAGGCGTCGAGGCCGCGTGGGTCCGAGTCAAATCGATGCTAGCAATGAACCCTCGTGGGCCTGGAGAAACTGATGCGCCCCAGTGAATTAATTCAGTTCAAGCAAACCGGACGACCGATATCCATCCTCACCGCCTGGGATGGGCTAACAGCTGCCTTAGTTGAAGCTGCAGGTGCAGATGTGGTGCTAGTAGGAGACTCGCTGGCGATGGTCTCGCTATGCCATGCCACCACCCTGCCGGTAACAGTGGAGCAGATGCTCCACCACAGCCAAGCTGTAGGTCGAGGTTTTACTAAACCCCTCCATCAACAGCCACTAGTCGTCTGCGATCTTCCATTTCTGAGCTACCAATGCGGAGAAGACAAAGCCGTAGCAGCAGCTGGAAGCCTGCTTAAGCACTCTTGCGCCGCCGCCGTAAAGCTAGAAGGAGCAGAGCCAGAGGTCCTGGCAGTAATTGAGCGTCTGGTACGCATGGGGATCCCAGTCATGGGGCATCTAGGCCTTACTCCACAAGCAGTGCATCGACTCGGCTACCGCCGTCAAGCTGAGGACCCACGCAGCCAGGATCAATTACTGCAACAAGCAAAACAACTTGAGCAAGCGGGCTGTTTCGCACTAGTGGTCGAACACGTACCGGGTTCCATAGCAAGTTCCCTGAGTCACCAGCTGGCGATCCCTGTAATCGGAATTGGCGCTGGCAATGATTGCGATGGACAAGTGCGGGTCACTGCAGACCTGCTCGGCCTAACGCCTAGCCAGCCCCCCTTCAGTCCAGCATTGATTCCAGGTCGCCAACTTTGCGTGGAAGCCCTCCAGGGTTGGGTAAAGCAATTGCATCAGCAGGCAGAGACTGCCACCACAACAACAACTCCACCAGAACCTGGTTGCTGATATCCATTCCCTGGGGATCGCTGAACTGCCAACGTCGACCTCGAAGCCGCAACCAACCTCGATCCAACGCCGACTGCCAACGCAGCTGCAACAACGGCAAAAGAGCTTTGCACTGTTGCTCAGTCCAACCCCAAGCCAGGCAAAGAGCCTCAAGGTCAACTCCCTCGCGGCAGCGCAAACCCACCAATAACAGTTCATCAAGGGGCAATGGGTTTGCCTTGGAGGCAATTAAAGAATGATCCAGCCCTTCAACCTCCTGAAGCTCAATCCAACTGTGATAACCATCTCGAGTGCGAGGACGTGCCAATCTCTGACCCCATGGAGCACTAGTTGCACCCTGGCCAAATCCCCACCAGCCGGCCCCACTCCAATAAACGCGATTGTGGCGTGAGGCATGACCTGGCAAGGCGTAATTAGAGATCTCATAACGGGCAAATCCCGCCTGACGAAGCAAGACACTGGTGCACTGCATCAACTCAGCTGCCAAATCCTCATTAGGCAAATGCAACTCCCCGCGACGCTGTCGCCAGGCAAATACTGTGCCGGGCTCTACAGATAGTTCGTAAACCGAAAGATGGGGAGCACCAGTGGTAATTGACTCAGCTAGCTGTTGCTTCCAAGCCACTAACTCCTGGCCAGGCAAATTCTGGATCAGATCCAGACTCCAACTTTTAATCTCTCCTCGTTGATAAGCCTGACTTAACCAACCACAAGCCTGCAGCAAATGATGGCGACGGTGACGCCGGCCCAGCTTCTCTAGCAACGAATCATCAAAGCTCTGAGCGCCCAAGCTCACCCGGTTAATACCAGCCTCTAATACGGCATCGAGATAAGCCTGATCGAAACTGGCTGGATCCATTTCCAGCGTGACTTCTGCCCCAGGCTGAACTCCAAACTGTTGCCGCAGCTGATACAAAAGAGCACCGATCTGTGATGGGCTCAATAGAGATGGTGTTCCACCACCGATGTACACAGTGGCAAGCATTGGGCCAGCTTTGATAAGCGCAATCTCCCGATGCAACAGCCGTAAATAAGCCTGAATAGAATTGCTACCAGAACCAGTGGCCCCATCAGCACGATCACCAAGGGGCACTACAGCAAAATCGCAGTAGAAACAACGCCGATGGCAAAAAGGAATGTGCAGATAGACACTGCGTGGTGGCTGCACAGCAAAAACATCTCTCATCGATCAATCCGCAAAATTGCGGACATCTGCCCAAGCCAAGCTCGAGAAGATGATGCATGCTGCCTGCATCCGGAGCGAGCAGCAACGATCTGACCCCATGGTGGACCTGCTCATCCTGGTGCTGTTTCTTGTCTCTGGCGCGGCCACTGGCTGGCTAGGGGTTGAGCTATTGCCAGAACGGCTGCTGGAACAGACAAGCAACATCGATCGACTGAGATTGGTGCTGAGCGGAGTCGGTGCCTGCTTTGGACTATTAGCCGGCTTCTTCTTCCAGCGACTGCGGCAAAAGCTGATGCAGCAGGTTCGCACCATGCCCACCGACCTTTTGGTTAGTCGAGCCGTTGGGCTGATTCTCGGTTTATTGGTTGCCAATCTGCTGCTGGCCCCAATCCTGCTACTTCCCCTGCCTTGGGAAGTGGTGTTGATAAAACCTCTAGCCGCAGTACTCAGCAATGTGTTCTTTGGTGTATTGGGATACAACCTGGCGGAGGTACATGGCCGCACCCTGCTACGCCTGTTCAATCCCAACAGCACCGAAGCGCTACTAGTCGCCGAAGGAGTTTTAACACCCGCTTCTGCAAAGATTCTCGACACAAGCGTGATCATCGACGGTCGCATTCGTGGACTGCTGGCCTGCGGCCTACTGGAAGGTCAGGTGATCGTCGCCCAGACCGTGATTGATGAACTGCAACAGCTAGCCGATTCAAGCAATGATGAAAAACGAGCCAAAGGTCGGCGCGGTCTGAAGTTACTTACGGAATTGCGCGAGAGCTATGGAAGAAGGTTGGTCTTGAACAGCACCCGATACGAAGGATCAGGCACTGACGATCGACTGCTCAAGCTCACCGCCGATACAGGTGGAATTTTGATAACTGCTGATTACAACCTCGCCCAAGTTGCCAAGGTCAAGGAATTAAAAGCGATCAACCTCAGCGAAATCGTTATCGCCCTAAGACCTGAAGTGCAACCTGGCGACGAGCTGAAGCTGAAGATCATCAAAAAGGGCAAAGAAGACAACCAAGGTGTGGGCTATCTAGAAGATGGCACGATGGTGGTGGTGGAGGGAGCAAAGCAAGCGATTGGCCAGCGGCTGCCAGTAATAGTTACCGGAGCCCTGCAGACCCCTACAGGCAGGATGGTCTTCGGCCGACTCGAAAAAGATCAGCCAACCCGCAAATCGAGTACCCCGAACGAGCACCCACAAGCAAACCCCCGCTAGTCTCCAAATTCCGCCAAGAATTTGTTGCAGATGACGGTGTCCGCTCCCTACTACGGCGATACAGCCGTGATGCGCACACCGCCTCCGGATCTGCCGTCGCTAATGCTTAAGGAACGCATTGTCTATCTAGGACTTCCCCTGTTCTCCGACGACGATGCCAAACGACAGCTAGGGATGGATGTAACTGAGCTGATCATTGCCCAGCTGCTCTATCTGGAGTTCGACAACCCAGAAAAGCCTATTTATTTCTACATCAACTCAACGGGCACCAGCTGGTATTCAGGAGATGCCGTCGGTTTCGAAACCGAAGCCTTTGCCATCTGTGACACCCTGCGTTACGTCAAGCCACCGGTCCATACCATTTGCATCGGCCAAGCGATGGGAACGGCTGCAGTGATCCTCTCAGCCGGCACTAAGGGCCAAAGGGCAGCCCTTCCCCATGCATCAATCGTGCTGCACCAGCCCCGCAGTGGTGCCCAAGGTCAAGCCACCGATATTCAGATCCGTGCCAAGGAAGTACTTCATAACAAGCAGGCCATGCTCGAGATTCTCGCCAAAAATACGGGACGAAGCGTTGAGCAACTATCCAAAGATTCCGATCGTATGAGTTATCTCACCCCCGATAAAGCAGTCGAATACGGCCTCATCGATCGAGTTCTAAGCAGCCGTAAAGAGCTGCCCAATTCGGCTCCACTGAGCTGATCAATACACGGCAATCCTGGATTCAACTTTCCTAGCTCTGTCAGCTCTCGTTTATTTCCCTGTTCTGATTTCCTCGACACTTTTTTCATCATGCCGATCGGTACCCCCAGCGTTCCCTACCGTCTTCCCGGTAGCCAAATGGAACGCTGGGTCGACATTTACACACGCCTGGGGGTAGAGCGAATCCTATTTCTCGGCCAAGAGGTAAGTGATGGCGTGGCCAACAGCTTGGTGGCCCAGATGCTTTACCTGGATTCAGAAGACAGCACTAAGCCGATTTATCTCTACATCAACTCCCCAGGGGGGTCGGTCTCTGCTGGCCTAGCGATCTACGACACGATGCAATACGTCAAAAGTGATGTCGTAACAATCTGCGTTGGCCTGGCAGCTTCGATGGGAGCCTTCCTCCTCGGTGCAGGAACAAAAGAGAAAAGGCTCGCCTTACCCCATAGCCGAATAATGATCCACCAACCCTTAGGTGGGGCAAGGGGGCAAGCAAGTGATATAAGAATTCAGGCTAATGAAATTCTGTTTCTTAAAGAGCGCTTAAACCATGAA
>JASLWC010000046.1 GCA_030741055.1 Prochlorococcaceae cyanobacterium ETNP18_MAG_14
CGTTGCTCAAATATATTGAGAGCCTCAATCACACTTCCACGCACAAGCTCATCAACTGAGGAGTCTGCCTCAAGCTCTTTCAAGCAAGCCTTGGCGGCGGGATCCTCAACTCCCCCAAGGGCAGTGACTGCTGCTGCGACCAGCAAAATATTTTTACTTTTGCAGCTCTGCAAAAGAAGTGGGAGTCCTTGCTTGCCTAGTAGAGGAAGAAGCGGAACTGCGCTAAGTATTAACTCAGAGGTATCACCATGTAAAGCTAATTTGACCACCTCAATAGCATCCTTTGGAAAGGGTTCGCCAGGGAACCTGACCGCTACTTGCACAAAAGCTTTTAGACAACTAGCGCGAACGATTATGTTTTCATTGGTATTAAAAATCTGCACCAATGGATGCAGTGAACGCATGCCAAAAACACCAAGGGCTTTTACTGATGCTTTTCTAATTAGTATGTCAGATTGATCTAAATTGGCTAGCAATCTAAGCATTGACTGCTCAGGCCAGTAGTGAGCCATCTCCAAAGAAGCTTCTTCCCTGATTTGGGGATTAGGATGGGCTAAATCATCAAATAGATCCTCTAAATTAGGCTTGACAACTTCGGCTTTGCTCATTCATTCGTGCTTAGATAATCTCAAGCTCCCGGTGATCAGGATACTTCAGAAGAGTTAGCAGTAGGCCATCAAATCAAATGAAGCCCTGCTGCTTGCCGATAGATAACATCAACATAAAGGCAGATTATCGCCTAAGAACTCCTGAAGAAAGCTGAGTTGTAATCAAGCTCACGATAGAGCATTTATCAGGTAGTCAATTAGTGCCTTGAACTCGTCGGCAGCTTTTTGATCCATGTCGCGAGGAACACATACACGATTACGGATATGAACGAAAGCCTCAATGTAGGCAGTGGTGGGAATGCCCAGAGTGCGAAACACTTCGCGCATACCAGCAATGCCCCACTCATCAAGAGGGCCAGTGCCACCCACTACCAAGCAATAGCTGATCAAACGCAGGTAATGATGAATGTCTCTAGCGCACTTATCCCGAGTGGCCTGGTCATACTTTCCATCGTTGTAGACAGCATTCAGTGCATCAGCAGTCACATTGTCTATACCTGCCGCTAACTTTTCAGCGGCTTGCATGCGGGCAGCAGCACGAGTAAAGGACTCTTTTACTGCTTCCAGATCGCTGAGGCTAGGGAACCGACCTGCTGCATCTGCTGCAGTGATCACTGTTGTGACAGCAGATTTCATGATGTGTTTCCCGTTATGGAAGTGTGATGCTGCCTAACTGTAGAGATAACAGATAGATCTCAGACGATTCAGCTTAGGGAGTTGATCACACGATCAAAATATGAAGCAGCTTCTGCAGCAATATTCTTGCAGTCACTGCCTTTGCCAGAGATATCCTTGAACGCAGAAGGGCCTGAATTTGTATCGGTAATGATGGCAACAGTAGCGGCCTTCATGATCGTCACAGCGCGCACTGCATTCTTGATAGGCACCCCAAGAGCAAGGTAGGTATCTTTCAAACCATTGAGGCAGCGATCATCCAGAACAGATGGATCCCCAGCCAATAATGCGTAGCTGACGTAACGGAGGATGATCTCACCATCGCGCAGGCACGCGGCCATGCGGCGTGTGGGATAGCAGTTACCACCAGGCTGGGTCATGCCAGCGTTCTCACAAACCATGCCACTTACGGCATCAGCAGCAATACAGGAAATGTTTTGCGAGATGGCATTGGTGGCATCGATACGAATATTGGCGTCTGCTACGTGCCTGCGCAGAGCGGCCAGTTCGTCACTGCCGAGGCAGACGCCTTTGGCATCAGCACTTACAACTGCACGAGAGAATGCGTCAAGCATCGGGAAGCCGGTCAGATCCGATTGTTAGGTAACTTCCGAACCATTAAGGGAGAACTCCAAAAGCCTGGTCAAGCCTGCTGATTCCCTGAATGCCTCTTGAGGGCGAGGCAGCTTGAGAAGCTTGTTAAAGCAGCAGAAGACCTTTTGGCAAAGGGATTTACAACCTTGATCGCACTGAAGACAGTATCAACCTATACGTCCATAGCAGGTCGAAGTCAATTAGCAAGCAATCACGCAACGGTTCGTCACTGAAATAACTGCAAAAACTGCAAGCGCGATAAGCCACTGCAGGGAATGGCTTTTAGACTTGTTTCACTAGGAAAGATTTAGGCCAACACAGGCAAAAGTAAGTCCATTCAATGCCTGCTTTTGTTCCCCTTGTTCCTATTTCACAGTGCTGATCGGCTCATTCTTCAGCAGAGCTGGATTTGCCAGTCACGGCGTGATTGCTGAACTCTAGGCTTGAATTTGAGTCATTAGGCCCAATGTCTGAAGCCACACCAGAAGAGCTGCAGCAAACCATTGATGATCTCAACACCTATCGCAATCGACTGCGAAATGAAATTATCTCAATCGGACAAAAGCTAAGGATGCCTCAGAAAAAGATTGATGCCTCATTAGCTGACCATGCCGAATTGCAGCAAATCGACGGGCTTCTCGCTCAGCTAGTTGATCAATGCGCTCAGAACTAGACCTGCCGAATTCTCCTGTTGGCTTCTTTAAAGCACTGCACCTTCTGCGAAGCTCCCAATGAAATAACCATTCAGCCTCCTAGGCTTAATCAAGTTGTCCGAGTGAAAACACCTTGGCTGTAGCCCTTGCGAGCCAATTGAGAGAAGGCACCAAGGCAGCCCACACGATGGCTGAGAACACCGGTTTTGTGAGCTGTTTTCTCAAGGGTGTGGTTGATAAATCCAGTTATCGCATCTTGGTTGCGGATCTCTATTTCGTTTACTCCGCATTAGAAGAAGAGATCGCCAAGTTGCATGAGCAGGGACACCCAGTAGTGGCCCCTATGGGCTTTCCGGAGCTAAACCGTCGCGATGCCTTAGAGCAGGATTTGATTTTCTACTTCGGAAGGGATTGGGCCAATCTGGCCAAGCAAACGCCGGCCGCTGAAGACTACGTGTCTCGGATTCATCAGGTGGGCCAGGAGTCGCCTGAACTACTAGTAGCCCATCACTACACCCGTTATATCGGTGACCTATCAGGAGGTCAGATTCTCAAGGTCATTGCTCAGAAGGCAATGAAGCTAGAAGGCAATGAAGGTCTGTGCTTCTACAACTTTGATGAGATCGAAGATGCCAAAGCCTTTAAAAGCCATTACAGCGCCACCCTCGATGCTCTGCCGATCGATCAACCAACAGCCGATCGCATTGTTGAGGAGGCCAATAAGGCCTTTTACTACAACATGGCGATGTTTAAGGAGTTAGAAGGCAACTTGGTAGCTGCAATCGGCAAGGTGCTGTTTGGTTTCCTAACGCGCCGTCAGCGCAGCGGCAGCACCGAAGGTGCATTGGTCTGAGAAGGGCAAAGGATTTACGCAGAAGCAACCCTTGGCCAGAACTTTCAACTGCTCAAATTGTTCAAACTTGCAGAGGATGAAGTGCTTATGTTCACCAGTTCTTACAACACCAATTTGGGTCTCAAGCGATCAGGGTTGGTGATTGGCCTGGTGCGTATTGAAGCCATGAAGCATCAATCCTTGGATATAGAAAAAGTCTTCAACACAGTTCCAGGTAGTGAAGGTAGTGATTTAAATGTTTGATCCATTTTTGGAAATATTGAACTCCAGCATCCGAACTCAAGGCGGAGAAGCTAAAGCAGTTCCTGATGGTCTTGGTGAATGTCGAAACGAAGAAAAAGGCAGCTTGATCAAAAGTTGGCTATGGCAGGTGCCAGGTTTCCGGCGCTGGAGAGTCTCACGCCTCGATGCCGGAGAAAGTCTTCAGGTTCTTAACTCAGTGGCCTATCCGGACTACAACATTGACCAACCGCTGATGGGATTGGACCTGTTGTGGTTTGGCAAAGGACAAAAGCTGGTGGCGATTCTTGACTTCCAACCTCTAATTCAAGATCAGGCCTATTTTGATCACCATTTGCAAGGACTAAAGAGTCTCCAGAGTCGCTTCCCTGAACTCAATAGCAAGGAGACGATGCGTTCGTTCGATCCCAATCAATATTTCTCACCCTGGCTGTTGTTTTGCAGAGGCGGCAGCGAACAAGCCAGCAGCTTCTTGCCAGAAGCATTTAGTGCTTTCCTGCAGTGTTACTGGGAACTTCACCTGCAAAACAGCCAACAGGTCTCCTTAATACCGGCGGCCAAAGTCAAACAATTGCAAATCGCTTACGACGTTTATAACGCCGAGCGGGATCCAGCCCATGGTTTGTTTACTAGTCATTTTGGCAAGGCATGGTCTGACCGCTTCTTGCACGAATTCCTTTTCCCTGCCAGCACCAAGCCGGAAGCATCTTTACCTGCAGGCTCTTAATAACCTCAATGAATCTATTGCGCCTCAGCAGCCTGGACCCGGTAAACATGCCCCAATGGCGGTGGGCGCCGTTCCTCAACCATGCCATTAACTGTCTGGCTTCACTTAACCCTGAGCCATACCCAATTGCTGAAGAGTTCCTAAGACAAGAAGGAAGTGCAGGCTCAAAATCGCAGCCTGTCAAGGTGACAACATGCACCTGGGCCTGCAGAACAAACAAACTCAGACAGGCACGAGCCGCTTGCGTCGAAGCAGGCAGCTCAGCTTCAGTACTTAATTTCGTGATAAACCCCCATTGCAGCTACGATCTTCCATTTTTTGGCGCAGATTTGGTAACCCTTCCATCTGGGCACCTTTTGGCTCTGGACTTACAACCAGCAATCACCAGTGACGAATGCCATACCAAGCAAGTCTGGGAGCGGTTGATGCCAATATTCGAACATTGGAGAGTTCGCCTCCCGGAGGGTGGACCCATCCCAGAAGAAGCCAAGCCCTATTTTTCGCCAGGATTTATCTGGACTCGTCTTCCCCTTGGTAGTGAAGGGAACAAACTGATCGATGAGGTAATTACCCCTGCATTCAGCGACTACCTGAGTCTATATTTGGATCTAGTAAAAGCAGCGGCTCAAGTCTCCCCTGAACGTGCGGCCATGCTCCTGGAAGGCCAGAAGCGATACATGAGCTATAGAGCGCAAAAGGACCCGGCACGAGCCATGCTGAGCCGCTTCCACGGTAGTGAATGGACCGAGTCTTATATCCATAACGTTCTTTTTGACCTCTAAGAGCTCTTTGACCAAGATCCTCCAAAGTTTCAGCTGAACTCACTTGAAAACGAGGCTTTGTGTGCATTGTTGACTTCAACTCAGCAAGCATCAGCAAAGGCAAGACATCAATAGAATTAGAAACCTTGCGAGTGCAGCCATACCTGCCTCAGTGGTGCGTAAAGCTATCAACTCTTATCCCGCAATGCTTGGACTTTGAATGAATGATCGGTTGCTGTTCGTTTGCCTCGGCAACATTTGTCGCTCCCCTGCCGCAGAAGGGGTTTTCCTGCATCAATTAAAGATCCAAGGCCTTGAGAAGCAGTTCGTGGTTGATTCTGCAGGCACTGGAGGATGGCACGTAGGCAGGCCAGCGGATTCGCGCATGCGTAATGCGGCAGCCCAAAGAGGGATTCTTCTGCCGAGTCGAGCGCGACAGATTAAAGCGGAGGATTTGCAGACTTTTGATCTGATCCTGACCATGGATGCAGACAATCTGCTCAATGTTCAGAGCCTTGCAGGAGAACTCGGACAGATAGCTACGGCCAGGATCAAGCCGATGCTTAGCTATGCCAGCAAAACATCACTTCAAGAGGTGCCAGATCCTTATTACGGAGGCGATGCTGGCTTCGAGGAGGTGCTTGATCTGCTCGAAGACGCCTGCAAAGGACTGCTAGATGAACTCAAATCGCAGGCGTAGGCCATACCTCTTCAGGAACCTGCAAGCGAAATAGATCTATCAGGCTTTGAATTACCTGATCAATAGACATGCCGTCGCTGATCAACTCAACCGCATCCTCAGCCTGCAATAAAGGTGCAAACTCCCGGGTGCTGTCGGTTCGATCTCGTGCCTCAATCTGAGCTTCCAATTCCGCCAGATCTGGAATGGGGAAGCCACGATTTTCCAAATCAAGCGCACGGCGCCTAGCCCTTTCAGCCGGGCTAGCGGTGAGGAATACTTTCAAGTCAGCATCAGGGAAAACGGCTGTGCCAATATCCCTTCCTTCAGCAACCAATCCCCCATCAATCCCCATCCTTTGTTGCTGAGCGGTAAGGGCTTTACGAACACAGCCGTGAGCCGCAACCGTTGAAACAGAATTTGTGACTTCCGGCGATCGGATCTCTTCTGTTACATCGTGGCCATTGATGCGAACCCTCTGGGTGCCGGATTGAGATAAATCCAGTTCAAGCTTGAGATTCTCAAGATTTTTGTTTACCGCCACAGGGTCGTGCTCATCTACGTCCTGATGCTGTATCAGCCAGGTCAAAGCTCGATACATAGCCCCTGTATCGAGGTAAAGCAGGCCAAGCCGTTCAGCAAAAGCACGCGTCACGGTGCTCTTGCCAGCACCAGCAGGTCCGTCGATTGCAACGATGGGCTTACGGGGCATCAAAAAGGTGTGATCAATAAGGCGAGTTTCCCCGCAGTGAACTGCTGCTGCAAGCAGGCTGAGCTTTCGGCCAGCTTGTAATGGTTGCAGGTTAAAGGGATCCACCGTTTCTAGGTACTCAACCTTCAAGCCGGAACGCTCCCATGCGGACTTCAGCTCGCGGAGATCTAAAGATCTTCCATCAGCAACATCGTGAGCAGCACGGGCTAGCAGCTGGGGCAGGATCAATGCCTGCTGTCGCTGTTCAGGAGTGAGGTGGCGATTGCGGGAACTACAAGCCAGGCAATCTTTATCACGTACTGTGGCAACCCCACGGACCTTCACTGGCAGACCTAG
Source organism: Prochlorococcaceae cyanobacterium ETNP18_MAG_14 (assembly GCA_030741055.1). GTDB lineage: Bacteria > Cyanobacteriota > Cyanobacteriia > PCC-6307 > Cyanobiaceae > Prochlorococcus. The sequence goes on from JASLWC010000046.1 coordinate 6,839, forward strand.
GTCGCTCACTAGATGGCGCAGGATCACCAATTGTTGCCAATCCTTTTCACCAAGCACAAGCAACTCTGGCCGCACTAGGGCCAAAAGACGTGCCACTACTGTGACTACCCCATCAAAGTGGCTGGGCCGATTTGCTCCGCAAAGATGTGCCTGAAGCTGAGATGGGGCCTGGATTCTGAATTGGGAAGAAGCCCCCCCAGGGAAAACCTGGTCAACTGAAGGAGCCCAGAGTGCAGAAGCACCTGATGCTGATGCAACTTCACAGTCGGCCTCAAGATCACGAGGATAACTATTGAAATCTTCAGCAGGGCCAAACTGCAAAGGATTAACGAAGACACTGACCAACACAGAGGAAGGCGTAACAACATCCAATCCTTGAGCTGCCTTGATTAATTGGCGATGACCACGATGCAGAGCTCCCATGGTGGGCACGAAATGTACCGCGGAGTTCTGGCGACCACGCCATCGATGCAACTCAGCTGTTGTTCTGAGTAGGGAAAAACTCAGCGCAGTACCTCAAGACGTACTTGGGCAATACCACTTGATATCAAACCAAGCTTATGGGCTGCACCATGAGCAAGATCGATGACGCGATGAGCGATAAAAGGACCGCGATCGTTGATTGTCACAACAGCAGAACGATCGTTCCAGAGGTTGGTAACCCTCACTTTGGTACCAAAAGGCAAGCTGCGATGAGCAGCTGTCATCGTGCCTGGCCTGAATACTTCACCATTTGCAGTTCGGTTTCCGAAGAAGCCCGGTCCGTACCAGCTTGCTTCGCCAGTGCTCACTTGCACCACAGAGGGTAGTGGCTTTACAGGCGGTTTGAGCTTGGCAACTGGAACTATTGGTAACTCTGGTGGTGTGTCAACAACTGAATCACCAGTTAAACCAGTATTGACGTCAGCACTGCTTTGACCGGCAAGGCTTTGACCGGCGCTGCTTTGATCAGCAGACAAAGGTGTTGCCAGAAGCGAGATCCGTTCAAGCAGGGCTTCCTTTACCTGTTCCCTGGTGATCTTTTTATCAAGGTCAAGATCAAGCGCAAAGGCTGGTAAAAGGGCAGCACTAGTAGAGCAAACACCAGCAAGAACAAGCAGCGAAACGGAAGATTTCATTACCAGCGAACGACCGTCGAATGGGAAAACAAAATTTCCCCAGCAAAAAATCGTCCTTAATTCAGCCAAATTTCCCCTCGAACATAAGAATCAAACCCCGACCTCAGGAGCTATGCAACCACTGCCCGGCATCGGCTTCATCTCAGCGATATGGTGGGAGATCAACAGAGCTCACTGGGCTTACAAGAGCCAGAGCCATACTGAGTCGATTAGCCAGGCTGATCATAGGTAAAGGTCGGGCTAATCCAAGGCAAGACAGTTAGGGCATTGGCTGAGCGGGGGGTGGCAGGAGAGGATCAAGAGAGGGCAGTTGAAACTATGGATTACAAGACCGCGGGCGTTGACATCCAAGCTGGCAGAGCATTCGTCGACAGGATTAGATCTAGCGTCGAATCCACCCACCGTCCGGAGGTAATTGGTGGACTGGGAGGTTTCGGAGGTTTGATGCGTCTTCCGGCAGGCTTGAACAAGCCTCTACTTGTGGCCGGAACTGATGGTGTTGGTACAAAACTCGAACTAGCCCAGGAATATCAAGCTCATTACGGAGTGGGACTGGATCTGGTCGCGATGTGCATAAACGACGTGATCACTAGTGCTGCTGAACCCCTCTTTTTCCTCGATTACATCGCTACCGGGGCCCTTAGCCCAGAGGCGATGGCACAAGTCGTTGAGGGGATTGCAGCGGGATGTCGCCTCAGTGGTTGCGCTTTGCTTGGAGGAGAAACAGCAGAGATGCCAGGTTTCTACGATCCAGGTCGCTATGACCTGGCCGGTTTTTGTGTAGCAGTAGTAGAGGAAGCTGAGCTAATTGACGGCAGCAAAATCAAGCCTGGAGATCAGATTATTGGCGTGGCTAGTAGTGGCATACACAGCAACGGGTTCAGCTTGGTGCGCAAGGTACTCAGCCTTGCTGAGGCCAATGAGAACACGCGCTTCGGTAGTGACAACAAACCTTTAATCGAAGCTTTGCTTACCCCAACCATTCTTTATGGCCAGTTGGTGAAAAAACTTTTAGAAGCAAGGATTCCGCTACATGGCATGGCACATATCACCGGTGGTGGTCTGCCAGAGAACCTGCCAAGATGCCTTCCATCAGGGCTTTTGGCAGTAGTAGACCCCAAAAGCTGGATCAGACCAGAACTTTTTTCATGGCTCCAAGATGTTGGTCAAATCCCAGAGCATGACCTTTGGCACACATTCAATCTTGGTGTGGGCTTCTGCCTAGTAGTCGCGGAAGAATCCGTGAATGATGTCTTACAGGTTTGCAGTGATCAGGCTCTTCAGGCTTGGCCTATGGGGCAAGTTGAAGCCTCACCTGCATCTGCATCGACGGGAGATAGGCTGAAGGGCCTGCCTATTTGAAACTGAGTAGCACCAAGTCTCTATGGGCGCAAACTGTCTCAGAATGATTATATCGGTGTTGTAAGAGCCTGCCTTTTGACTGGCATTCAGTCACTGAATCCAATAATGTTCATCAAGGCACACCGAGAGATGATTTCGGTAGCAGCGTCGTTAGATCTATTTCGGTAGCAGCGTCGTTAGATCTCGCTTGAGTTCAAAATTCTTCAATGCCATTCAATACCACCCCTCAACGCACTACTCGTCGTCGCAGCTCAGCAGGCCCTGTTCCGCCAAGAAGGCAACTTTCCGATGATTACGACCGCAATAGTCCCCACAGGCAGGGGCCAAGGCCTACTTTCCTGGCACTGAGAGACCACGGCAAGGTTTATGTAGCAGATTTGCCCAATCTCTCTGATGGTCAGCTGACGCATATTTCCAAAGAAGCTGAGGATGTTCTTGAAAGCCTGGAACGTCGCATCGCCGATTTGGAACGCGAAGCAAATAACGGCATCAGCGATAGCGATACTTTCATCAAGGCATCCACCAAACGAGATGTAACTCGCCGCTTCATCCGTGCCATCCAGGGCGAACAGGAGCATCGACTCAGCAATCCAGCACTGCGACAGGCGGCCACTGAGTCTCTACCGCGAACTTTCCTCGAGATCGCACGCCACCGTTTGCCTGGAGCCACTTTTGATTCACTGCTTCAAGAAGCCTTGGCAGCTTGCGAACAAGACGCATCGGACGGCAACTCCAGTGTTGCTACAGAGGCGCCTGTCAAAGTGATTCCCATCCGCTCTACCGCAAAGGGTCTTCCGGTTGTGGTGACCCCTGACCCAAATCTCTCCACTGGCTCATCTAACTCCTGATCGAACACAGCTAAAAAATGGATTTGTCGCCATAAGACTGAGCATTACCGACTGTGAGGATCAATGAGTCATTGTTGTTGTTAATGATAAGAATTCAACAGTTAAAAGCAGGTTGATCTCACCCAATCAACACACACTCAAAGGCACTATTTAGTTAATAACAAGATTGAATGAGATCACCTGCAGCACAACTATGACTAGACCTGGTAGACCAGTCGATCCATCTAATCCCAAGCCCCCCTACAGAGGAAGTGAAAAAAAAGTAGTTAACACCAAAGAGCAGACAAAAGTGCTTTGTAAGCACTGTCAAAGAACCAAAAGCAATGGCATCCGCTGCTTGGGGATGTGTGTTTCAGATAACGAGTATTGACACGATGCGTGCGATCAAGATTCCACTTGCCTTTATTAGCCTTTCTCTGGTTGTAGGAGCTACTGCAAAAGCTGATCCACTCAATGGTATTGGTCGTTTCGAAAAGATTGCCAGCAAATGTGAATACACAGTTGGAGACGCCTTGAAACATAAATGCCGAGTAGTTCAGATGGATCGCAAGACAGAGACACTCATCACGGTACGTTTTATCGGTCGAGGTGAAATACGCGGATCCAGCCGTCATCTCATATTTGTCGCTAGTGCATCAGCTCAAACCATGCCATTGCGCTGCTCATCTGGCCGCTGCACATTGGCAGAGACCACCTGGATAGCCACGTTGAGCAGCGTGGCGGTAAGCAAATTCGATGAGTTAGGACTAGCAGAAGGGCTGCCACAAGCCTGGCCAGTGAAAGGTGTTTGTCAACTCAGTAAGAAAAAGCTGCGCTGTAAGGCTCGGGCTAATAGTGGTGAGATTATGACTGCAGAGGTCAACCTGTAAGACCTAAAAAGAGCTGACTCCTAAATTCAAACTAGGAACGCCCCCAAAGAACCGCACCAAAAGGAGTTTGCTCTTGCAATTAGCCCTCTCTTTTGCCTTAATGACCTAAACTAAGAATAAGTAAGGCAACAGGAATAGGGGAATATTCTATTAGCTTCAACTGCTCTTCGCCAACTCCTTGTATGCCCAGTACCCGCCCACAGCAATGATTGCTAAAGGGACAAGTGCTCTAAGAATCGAGAGGACAACAAAGAGCAGTAAAGAAAAGGCGCCGAATTTCTTGACGCGTGCCTTTGATTCGTCACTCATTGCATCCCAACGTTCGATCAAAGACATGGAAATGGA
>JASLWC010000047.1 GCA_030741055.1 Prochlorococcaceae cyanobacterium ETNP18_MAG_14
TGGTGGCTAACAGTGCGGCTTTAGGTGGAGAACAGTCTGGCCATATCCTTTCAGCAGCCCATGGTCTCTGCGGTGATGGTGTGCTCACTGCTCTGCAGCTTGCCACCCTCTGCCATGGCAAGCAGCTGAGTCTTGAGGAGTGGTTGGATCAAAGTTTCAAGCCGTTTCCACAGAAATTGGTGAATGTGCTTGTTCCTGATCATGGTCTTCGCAAGCGATGGAAGGACTGCCAACCCTTGCAGGAAGCTGTCTGGGCTGCAGAAGCGGCAATGGGTGAGGAAGGCAGAGTGCTGGTGAGAGCTAGTGGAACTGAACCGTTGCTGCGGATCATGGTTGAAGCTGCAGATTCGCAAGTTGTTGAGCACTGGACCTCGAAGCTGGCTGCTTTGGCGAAGAAATACCTCACTCTTGATTGAGCTTCAGCCGACCTAACGCAAGCTGCAGGGCGCCATCGCAGGCATCACCATCGGGCTTAACCCAGCGTGCATCTGGGAGGTGCTCGGCAATGGCTTGCACAATTTGTTCCCGGAAAATTTTGAGATGTTTAAAGCCGCCGCCACTGCCGGCAATGCAGGGAGCACTTAGCTGCAGGTTTGTGGCGACGCCTTTCACTGCTTCTGCCAATGAAATTGCTGAGCGCTGCACAATTTTCATGGCTCTTTGGTCGCCTTTTTCTGCTGCAGCGACCACAAGGGGGGCTAGGCGAGCGAATCCTGCGGCGCCAAAATTTGCTTGTACTACCAGAGCCTTAACTGCTGCTGGTGTGGAGCAGTTAATTGCTCCCCAGAGTGCTTGGCGTAGTGGCCATTCCGTGAGTCGGCCATCAGCCATGCGCAGGCTGAGCTGCAGCCCTTGCTGGCCAATGTCTTGAGCGGAGCCACCACCATCAAGTAGCCATCCCCAGCCTCCGCAGCGGTGCTCTTCTCCTTGATCGTTGCGGCCGATGCAGATCATGCCAGTGCCACTGATCAGCACAATGCCTGCCCCTTGGGGGAAGGCTCCATGCAGGGCCACACGTTCATCTCCAGTTGCTAGGCATTGGTTCGCTGTGATGTGTAGACAATGTCCCAGCAATTGCTCTGCTTGTGTTTGCAGGGGGGTGTCATGTTCGATCCCACTGGCTCCCACGGCGGCTGCCGAGATCAGCGCTTTTTCAGGAGCTAATCCTGCAGTGGTTATCGCTTTATTGAAACTGCTGCGAAGAGCCAGCTCAAAGTGTTTTGCACCGTCAGCGGCCTGAAGGTGAATTACGCCGCTACCGTTGCCTTCTGCAATTGGATGCCATTGATTTTTATACCAATGGCTAAGGCGGCAGCGGGTTTTGGTTTGGCCGGCATCGAAACCAGCAATTAAATGGCCGCTCATGTTGTTAGCGCGGTCTGGCCTTTTTCAGGTTGTGGTTGGGCCAGTGTGGCGAGGCAGAACCATCCCACTATTTGCACTTCAGGTCGGAAGAAGATGGTGTCGGTGATGCCATGCACCACAAGCCCGGCAATGGCAGCCAGGCTTGCTAGAGCAGCTAGGGCCTGCGGATTGTCTGAGCTGAGATAAGCGAGGCCTCGTCGCAGGCTGGTGAGCGCGAGGCCGAGACTGGCAATTAGGCCAGGCAGCCCAGTTTCAACAAGGATCTCCAGGGGGACGGAGTAAGCACTTAGGGCATTGAATTTGGGCTGTTGAAAGAGGGGATAGATGCTATTGAAGGCGGCGTTGCCAGGGCCGATACCAAGCCAGGGGTGAGCCTGGATCATCTCGATGCTCGCTAGCCACACGTTGATGCGGAAGTTGTTTGAGCTGTCACTTCGCCCTGCTAGCAAGCTTGTGATTCGGGTGCGGATGGGCTCAATTTGGGTTACTGCTACAGCCAGCAGTGCTGTACCCAAAACAACCACGAGCAGGGGTAGTAGACGTCGCCAGATGAGAGGCCACTTACTTGTGTTGCGTAACAGCAGAAGTAGGAGCATGACAGCTATGGAGGCAAGCATCCCTAACCAGCCTCCACGGCTGTAGCTGAATAAGGTTGCTGTAATTCCAAGCCCTAGGGCGACCATTGCGTATAGCTTGGCTCCCAAACCTTGCCATCTAAGTAGGGCGGCTACGGCTAGCGGCAGGATTGGCACCAGATAGCCGGCTAGTAGGTTTGGATTACCCAGTGGGCCGTAAATTCGCACGCTGCCTGCCGTGATGGAGTTGGGGTCTGCCCAGTGGGCCAGCTCATTGGTTGGGCCATAAAGCTGTCTGATCGCGATCACAGAGGCGACGAGTTCGCCGAGTAGTAATGCAGCTACAAGGCGATCCCACCACTCGACCCTGGTGGCTAGTAGCTGCCGCATTAGTGCATAAACGCCTAAGTAGCTGAGCAGCTTGATTAGGCCTTTAGCAGCTGCCAAAGGAACGGGCGAGAAGCCTGTTGCCAGAAATGCAATAGCGAGAAATACCAGTAACCAGCTACTGATGCTTCCAATTCGGCCAGGAGGTGTAACGCAGCCCCAGATGATCCATAACGCTCCGGCCGTGAGGATGATTAGTCCAAGCCCGGTTCGAGTCAGCATTGGCAGGCTTGCCAGGAGCATCATCAGCATTAGTCCCGCAAGCCACTGCAGGCGCAATTGCATCGCCTCAGAGGAGGGAATTAATCCCTGCCACCGCAGTAGAAGTGTCTGTGGAACCTCAGCCTCAGGCATCAGCAGTTGGCATGTTTTTTTTAATAGGATTATCAAACTCTTGCAACATCACTTCAAGGGTTTTCAAATCAGGGAGCTGGTGGTCATTGCGTCGGTAGAGCATGCGGTAAACCTGTCGGCCCTGATCAAGTACGTAACTCTCCCGCTCTGTTTGAACGGGCAGAGGGTTGGCCTTTAGCCAAGTTTGGGCATCATTCTTAGGACGCTCAAAGCAGTTACTTAATTCGATCAGCATCACCATCGGTTCGATAACAGCCAGTACGTCGCTTTGGATAAACAGTTCACGACCTGGTTGTAGTGCTGCTGCTAAGGCGATCAGAAGAGTGGGTTGCAGCACCCTTCGCTTTTGATGTCGTCTTTTAAACCAGGGGTCTGGGAATTGAATGGATACCTTTTGCAGTTGATCTCTACGCAGGGCAGCAAGCCAGCCCTCAAGGCTCACATTGGCATTGCAAAACAAGAAGCGGAGATTGTCGAGGTTGAGTCGCTGTCGATCTCTTTCCGCGCTAAGCACAGTCGGGTGGCGAATTTCCACACCCACATGATTCCAATTCGGTTGAAGCGGAGCCAGGTTCAGCAGGAAACCACCACGAGCTGAACCGATGTCGAGATGGAGGGGAAGATTGGAGTGCTCAAAGATCTCCTCTGGGCTAGGTAGCTGCCGGGGAAGTTGGAAGAAACTGCTGAGGGGATTGACATGCTGGCGCACATTCAGAAGATGCTGGATGACTTCTGCTTGCTTGGGTCATGTCTAAGTAGACCCCAGCAGGCCGTGTAGCCGTGAATATGAGTTGCACCTCCAACAGGACCGATTTCACCGTTGCAGAACACTCCTGCTATCGGTAGTTCTTTCATTGACCTGCGGGCGATGTTTACATCACCATTTGGTGTGCCGTAGAGGCCATGACCTCGGCCGAGGCAGGCCATTAATAGACCAAATAGAGGGGGGCTGATGCTGCGCTCTTTCGCGGCTTCAAGTAATTGCTCAGCCTTCTGCCTTGATGCCTCAGCTTCTCGCAGCTGAAATTGCACGTTTTGGCCTGCCCTGATTCGTTCGGCTACGGCGACAGAACCATTCTTGGGATCTACTCCAATTAAGTTCCGCACCAGGAAGGCCCCTTGGGGCTGTGCGGCACCGGTACCACCCAACACGATGTCTCGTCGTTCTATGCCTAAAAAAAGCGAATGGCGCACCATCTCGCGTTCTTCCTCTGAGAGGTCGTTTAGTACTTGCTGTAAGCAGGCCATGGGACTGTCTCGCTGGTTTTCGTGGCTGAGCTCCAAGAGAACATTCCTCTTCACCTGTTCAATGGCGAATACAGGCCCAATCGGTTTGCAACCCTGCGCTACTACGGCTTCCATTAACCAGTCGCCACCGAAGCTACAGCCCACGGCGCCCGTCACCACTTGATTGTCAAAGAATAGGGAGCCATGAGGAGCGCTGTGGGGGCCGGCAATGCCACCCAGCTTGGGAGCGCTTGGGTAGGCGTAATCCAAGCCACTGATTAGATCATTGATGGATGGTGAGCTTGGATCAACAAGTAACAGCATGCTGCGGGTATTTAAGGGATCAGGCCCAACCCACTCCTGCCAGTGTTGCGCCGGTCCATCTAGATCAGGTAAAGATTCGGTTTCCAGGCAGAAGGGCTTGAGAATGGCTCCTGGTAACTGCAGCATGGTGATGCTCAGAGCAGTTTTCTTCTCAAGCTCTGAGGCGTTCCCTTCTGCTGTGGTGCCAACAACACCATCACCTGCACAGCCCAGCCAATGGGTTGCCTTAAGTCGGTGCTGTAATAAAGGGAGCAGTCGAGGTAGATCGCTGGCGTAGTGGGTGGAGGCAAAAACGAGAGCTAAATCGGCAGAAGAATCACCCGTCAGCTGAGCTGTTACTTCGTTGACTGCAGCTTCCAAGGAAGGCTGGCTGGATAAAGCAGTTCGGCAGCTGATCTGTGATGAGCGGCTTCTGAACCAGTCGAGCGGGGAGAAGAGCGCCATGAACTGGACCTTACCAATACTGACGGAATAGAGGTCGGCATTGATAATGGCGCCTTCACGAACCTGCTAAGTGCCTGAGCTTCCCTACCGCACTCTGGTCTGGCTTACCTATCGCTTAGCGGCAACGTTTGCGTTAGGGCTGCCGTTTATTTTGCTGATCTGGGCTTCGATACGCCGTGAGGCTTCGATGGTGCGTTTACTCACCATCTATTGGAAGATTTCCAGTTTGCTAGCAATCAGCGTGCTGCTGCTGACAGATCAAAGGCCTATTGGTTATCTGACGGCCTTTCTTGCCCCCTTGTTGATGGTGGCTTCAGTTTGGTTTTGGGTGGACCTTAATGAGGAACTCGCCGACTTGCCGCCCTGGCGCCCTTTGCCTTTAACAGTGCGTATTTGGCGTTGGGCTTTGAGCGGCTTTGGGGTGCTGGCGGCGACCATAGCGGCCCCCAGCCTCGCTTGCATGAAGGAAGTTGCAGGGGTCAAGTGCCTCGCCTGGCTTGAGGCTCCCTTGGGTTTGCATCGGGTCGCGGAGCGACTGTTCGATTTTGTTTTCGGTGGGCAGTGGACAGAGGCTGTTGCTGCATTTATTGGCTATTTGGCCTTAGTGGCTTACGTCGTGGGCTTGTTGCAGTGGCTTCTGGTGCGTTTGCCCCGTCAGGGTCGAGTGGCTGGGGAATTCTGATCCGGTTAACTCTGATTAGGTAGGAGACAGCTGTGAGCTGGATCACTCTTGGTATTGAGCTAAATCAACGCATTTAAGAGAACTTAAGCAGAAGCTATATGCATCGAAGGCAGTAAGCCTTCACCACCAAATCAGGACAATGACATTTAACAAGACTGGCCTAATTGCTGGCAAGTTATTCACATTTGCTGCTGCGATTTGCTTTGTTGCGATTATTAGCGCATCACCCTCTGCTGATGCTGCTGCAAAAAGGAACGTAGACTTTTCTGGTCAGGCTGGTAAAGAGATAAATTCCTTGCTTTCTGGGTTGCCTGAAGTTGATCCTCATCCATTGCCGGATTCGGCCACTGGCACTATTTGATCACAGTCTGACCACTCAACTTAGCTTTAGAGCCAGGTAAAAGTGCTTCGCTCTAAAGCATCTAAGCCTTGCGATATAAGCGAAGCAGTCGATCCTTGCCATCTTTTTCAGTGCATGTGCTGAAAAAAAGATGAGCTGGTTAGATTGGTTTTGATATTAATTACTTGTGGTAATTGTCCAATTATTTACATGTTTTTTGGGGGAGGGTAAGGGCTTGTTTCTGTTACATTGTTACCGCAATTCTAGTGAAGAGCTGGGCGTTTATTTCCCTTTGAATCCTTCTCTTTATTGCTGTTCGAGTACGCCCACGCAGCGGCCGCAAAGGCTCGGGTGCGCAATGTGGTGGCCGATATCAGTTTCGTAGTGCCAGCAGCGTTCGCATTTTCTGCCACGAGCCCTGGCGACTTCGATCGTGGCCAGCTCGTTGTCTTGACTGGCAAGTAGTTCAGCCCATGGTTCTCCGCCTACTTGCAAGTGGGACACCAGTAACCAGTCGCGCAAACCGTCGACATCGGGATCGCCGTGTTGCCTGAGCCAGTCGAGGGCGTTCTGAAGAGCTTCGCTACGAGCCTCTAGGCGGACTGCTGCCTCAAGGGCTGCTCCAAGCTCCTGTTGACTACGGCAGTCTTCTAGGACCCGGTTTACGGCTCCACGCAGTTCGCGGAGCTGGTGCATTGGTGCCATCAGTGATGGATCTCGCCAGGTATCTGGGATGGTGGGCCAGCCTCTTCGGAAGACCGAGTCTTCTGCGACCGTGTAGGGCAGGTTTTGCCAGATGTCTTCGGCCATATGACAGAGAACTGGGGAAATCGCTCCGGCTAAACGCTCAATGATTAGAGCCATTACCGTTTGGCAGCTGCGTCGGCGACGTTCCGAGGGTGAACTCACGTAGAGCCTGTCTTTAGCGATATCAAGGTAGAAGTTCGATAGGTCGACCACGCAGTAACTCTGCAGTAACTGGAAGAAGCGGTAGAACTCGTAGCGATTAAAAGCAGCTGAGATTTCATCAACTACTTCAGCTGTGCGTTGCAGCATCCAGCGATCCAGTAGGGGCAGTTCTGATACGGGAATTGCGTCACGTGCGGGATCAAAGTCGTGCAAGTTGCCCAGTAGATAGCGGGCCGTGTTGCGCACCTTGCGATATACATCTGCGAGCTGACGCAGAATGCTGGCCCCGATCGGTACATCGGAGGAGTAGTCCACCGAGCTCACCCATAGGCGAAGCACGTCGGCTCCATAGGCAGGTTCTTGTTTTTGGTTTTTGCCACCGTCGATGATTACAGCTGGATCAACGACATTGCCTAGAGATTTGCTCATTTTGCGCCCTTTCTCATCGAGGGCGAAGCCATGGGTGAGCACTTGCCGATAGGGCGCTTGGCTATTAACGGCTACGGAGGTGAGTAAAGAAGACTGGAACCAGCCCCTGTGTTGGTCAGAGCCCTCGAGGTATAGCTCAGCTGGGTAGGTGAGTTCATCTTGTTGAGTGGTTACAGCAGCCCAACTTGAGCCAGAGTCAAACCACACGTCCATAGTGTCGCTACCTTTACGCCATCGTTCCGCTTCGGCGGCATATTCAGGTGGCAATAGCTCTGATTCGTCGCGTTCCCACCACACATCGGCCCCATATTCAGCGATCAGGGCTTGGATGTGCGCGAGGGTTTTGGCATTAAGCAATACCTCGCTGCCTTCTCGTTCGTAGAACACAGGGATTGGTACGCCCCAAGTGCGTTGCCTGGAAATGCACCAGTCGCCACGTTCTCGAACCATCGCTTCAATCCGATTTCGACCCGATGCTGGTAACCACTCCACGTTGTCGATAGCTGCCAATGCCTCATTGCGGAATCCTTCTACAGAGGCAAACCACTGTTCTGTGGCGCGGAAAATAGTCGGTTTCTTTGTTCGCCAGTCGTAGGGGTAGCGGTGGGCATAGGGCTCGTGCTTCAGCAGAGCGCCTGCCTCCTCAAGTGCCGCAATGATGGTGGGATTGGCGTCTTTGAGTACGTTGAGGCCTACGAATGGACCGGCCTCTCTGGTCATCGTTCCACTTTCGTCTACAGGGCAGAGCATTCCCAGTTCGTGCTTTTGGCCTGTGTTGAAGTCGTCGACACCATGACCCGGAGCCGTGTGCACAAGGCCAGTCCCTGATTCGGTGGTGATGTATTCGCCGCCGATCACAATCGGACTGTTTCGGTCCAGCAGTGGATGTTTGTAGATCAGGCCTGCAAGCAGGGCACCCTTGACCGTGGCGCGAGGTGTGAGAGTCATCCCGAGGATGTCGCACAACGATGGCACCAATTCAGCGGCAACCAGCAGTAGTCGACCTTGGTTGTCTTCGGCAAAGCAGTAGTCGAGTTGCTCGTTTACCGAGACCGCCAGGTTGGCTGGAATAGTCCAGGGGGTTGTAGTCCAGATGGCAACTTGTAGGGTCTGGCTGAGTTCGTTTTCGTTGTCTGGTAGCTCTAGTCCCTGATCGTAAAGGCCAGTGCGCAGGATCTCGGGTAGCCAGATTGCTGGAAAAGCAGCGTAGACACTGGGGCTGGTGTGACCATCGGGATATTCCAATTCTGCTTCGGCTAGGGCCGTGCGGGAGCTAGGGCTCCAGTGCACTGGTTTTAGGCCCCGGTAGATGTGCCCCTTTTGAAACATCGTGCCGAAAACCTTGACCTGGGCGGCTTCGTACTCCTTTTGTAGCGTGAGGTAGGGATGCTCCCAGTCGGCCCAGATGCCCCAACGGCGAAAGCCTGCCATTTGGCTTTCAACTTGCTTAAGTGCGAAGGCCGCGGCTTTTTTGCGTAACTTCAGCGGTGTGAGTTCTTTGCGCTGTTCTTGATTGAGGTTTTGTAGAACCTTCAGTTCGATTGGCAGGCCGTGACAGTCCCAGCCGGGCACGAAACGCACTTGACGGCCCAGCAGTATTTGGTGCTTGTTGATGATGTCTTTGAGAACCTTGTTGAGGGCATGACCCATATGCAGAGCGCCATTGGCGTAGGGCGGTCCGTCGTGAAGGGTGAAGCTGGCTCCCAGGTTTTCCAGGCCGAGCTGTAGATCGATGCCTTGCTGCTTCCAGAAGGCTTGCAACTCTGGCTCTCGTTGAATCGCATTAGCACGCATGCCAAAGCCGGTTTGCAGCAGGTTGAGGGTGTCCTTGTAAGAGGTTCTAGCGAGATCGTCTGAATGCTTCTCTTTGGTCACGACGTCGCTGCAGCAGGGGGAATTATCAGTGGAGGACTGCCCCGATTTGGTGGAGGGTTCGGTTGTTGATGTCATCTCCTGACTGTTTCCAGTGTCGGCAGTGCTCTTTGATTCGCTATCCGTTGAGATCTCCGCCGAGCTTTTGGGGGGCATGCCTTCTGGCTGTTGAATTACGGCAGGCTGTTGAATTGCTGCTGGTGGTTGAGCTTTTACTGGCTGTTTGGCTTTGGCCGGCTGTTGAGCTTTGGCCGGCTGTTGAGCTACGGCAGGCTTTGGTTCGATGGCTGGCGGTGAAACTGCGGCGCTTTGCTGACTTTGTTTCTGCTCCTGAGGTTCTTCGCCCTCTGATGCTTGGGTTTTTGAGTGCTTAATGGAGTCAGCAGTGCCAATTTCAATGGTCTGTTTGGGCGCTGCCGATGTCTTGTTGCTGTCACCAATATTTGATTCAGAGCTGCTCCGCGCTTCAGAGTTGACCTCTGATTTGTCAGTTGCTGTGACTTGCTTGGGCATAGCAGGTTGAGGTTCATTGGCCTTCGCTGTGGTCGGCTCAGGGCGTACCCATTTCTTGTTATTTACGTTTAGCTTCGGTTTTGGCCGCAACTGTTCAATTAATCCTTTGAGCTTGCCGCCAAGGTTTGTCAGAGAAGCTCCTATTCGCTGGAGGCCGGCATTGCCTTGTAACTCAGTGATTTCAGCAGATTCAGAGCTGGTTCTTGATTCTTCTGCTGATCTGACCTCCTTGGGTACAGCAGGTTGAGGGTCGCTGATCGTTTCAGTTGTCGCTTCAGGTCGCACCCATTTCTTTTTGCTTGCGTTTGCTTTCGGCTTTGGCCGCACTTGTTCGATTAATCCGTTGAGTTTTTCGCTGAGGCTTGTCAGAGAAGCTCCTAGTTGCTTGAGGCTGGTAGTCCAGTGTTCAGATGAGCTCAGCTTGAGTTGCTCTTCAGGGCTGAGTTTCTGCCAGCGGCTTTGGGCTACTTCTATGCCGAGCCTGCTCACGAGCAGTGCTCCAAAGAGCACTGCCAGCATTGGAGATCCCTGTAAACGGTCGCTGCTGGTTATCAGCGCTAGCCCCAGCATCAGCACTACAGCACCCCAAACTCCGTCACGGGGATGACTTAGCTCAGTGGTAAGCAGCGGTAGAAGTAGCACTGCTAGGCCGAATATTAGAGAGAGCTCCCCGATGAGGGTGGCCAGCATGATTGGCACAACGGTGTAGGCCCATTGTGGGGTGATGTTTAGAGTTCATGCAGTGCCCATCTGGCGGAATTGGTAGACGCGCTGGTTTTAGGTACCAGTGGCTTAGGTCGTGGGGGTTCAAGTCCCCCGGTGGGCATCCTCCGCAAAATGCTTGGTTTGATCGGGGGTTATGTTGCGCCTCGTAGCTTTATTAGATGAATCAGGCACTCTCCATTTCGGATCCTGTCAAGGCTGAAGCCTGCGTGGAGTCGGCTCCTCAAGGGATTTCGGTGCCGAAGGAGTACCTTGATCCTCCTTCAGCTTGGAATCCCACGCTGGGATTGTTCCTGGGGGGCTATGGCTTGGCCGCTCTCACGATTTGGCAATGGTGTTTTGGAGATTGGCCCTTACAAGTTCTGGTGGCTTTGGCCTTCCTTGCCCTGCATATGGAGGGCACAGTTATTCACGATGCTTGCCATAAGGCAGCCCATCCGCATCCTTGGATTAATCAGGCCATGGGCCATGGTGCGGCAATCTTGTTGGGCTTTAGCTTCCCAGTATTCACAAGAGTGCACCTTCAGCATCACTCTCATGTGAATGATCCTAAAAACGATCCAGATCATATTGTCAGCACTTTTGGACCACTTTGGTTAATTGCGCCGAGGTTTTTTTATCATGAATATTTAAATCAAAACTATTTTTGGTAATATTTGTTGCAAAAATATCTCCACCATTTCCAAAACTTATGTCGCCTCTAAAGTTAGTA
>JASLWC010000048.1 GCA_030741055.1 Prochlorococcaceae cyanobacterium ETNP18_MAG_14
TGGTTTGTAGTCGTGCTGGCTCTGATGCTGACAGGGCTAGGCGCTGCCCTGACAGGAGTTCTATTCAAAGCAGGCGTTAACGCTCTAGGTAGTTGGCGATTACAACTACTTTCAGAACTACCTGCCTGGGGGGTTCTACCTGCACTTGGAGCCACAGGAGGTCTGATCTCTGGGCTGCTTATTTCAAAGCTGGCTCCCGCAGCTAGCGGCTCAGGCGTCAGCCACATCATGGCGTTTTTGCAACATCGGGCCGTACCCATGGGCCTACAGGTTGGTCTGGTAAAGCTGATCGCCGGGATCGTGGCCATTGGCAGTGGCTTTCCACTTGGACCAGAAGGACCGTCGGTGCAGATGGGAGGCTCTGTGGCTTGGCAATTCGCTCGCTGGCTAAAGGCTCCTGTGGCCTTTCGCCGAGTCATTGTCGCTGCTGGTGGTGGTGCAGGCCTTGCTGCTGTTTTCAGTGCACCAATCGGCGGATTCATTTACGTCATCGAGGAACTACTGCATTCCGCTCGACCCGTAGTGCTGCTGCTGGTAGTTGTAACCACCTTCTGGGCTGATGCTTGGGCCGATGTATTTGGGTTTATGGGACTAAGCCCCACTGCGGGCGGCCTAGACAGAAGCGTGGGCTTCCAATTAGCGAAGAAATTCGACCCCGATGTGCTCTTTCTATCCATAGACATTGGCTACCTAATAGCACTTGGCTTGGTTGCTGGTGTATTGGCCGAGTTCTACTGCCGCTACGTACTGGCTATGCAACGCAAAGGCAACGCCTGGTTCGGCGACCGGCTCGTCCTACGAATGGTTATCAGTGGTGCAGTACTAGGAGGGGTATACGCGTGCCTTCCTGACGGATTTAGTAATACTGCTGAGCTGCAGCATCTGATCGGGGGGGGGGAAGTAGGCATAAGCAAAGCCCTGGCTATCTTCGTCGTACTCTTCTTCAGTACAGGGCTTGCAGCAGCGTCAGGAGCACCTGGCGGACTCTTTGTTCCAATGCTCATCCTAGGAGGAGCAATCGGCCTGGCTTGTGGTGACTGGGTGGAAGTACTAACCGGCCACGTTCCAAGCACCTATGTATTTGCCGGCATGGGTGCCTTCGTCGCCAGCTGCTCGCGCACGCCGATAACAGCAATGTTTCTGGCCTTCGCGCTAACCAAAGACTTACTAATCCTCAAGCCAATTCTAATAGCAAGCCTCGCCAGCTTTCTGATCGCACGTCTAATGAATCAACGCTCAATTTACGAGCGCCAAATGAATCTTGAAATCCAAGAAGAAGGCAAAAAGCAATGATCAATCTAATCTAAAAGATAATAACTTACAATTGCCCACATTAGCCTAACTCACAACATAAAACGAAAACCAAGCAAGCTAAGCTCAAGCAATATTATCTGCTGATTGATATTACCAAAAAAGGAAAAGCCTATCTACTTACAACCTTTATCTTGCTAAAATTAGCAACAACCTTAAATGACTGCAAAAGCTACGCCAAAAGCCAAGCAATGCATAGGAACAAGAAAACAAATAAGCGTGAGATCATCTAAACAATTATAATGAATTTCGAATAAATTATTTAATTACTGAAATCTATTGAGTGACTAAACAACTTCTACCAATCGCCCCTGCAAAATGAACTGATGTTGTCAAGGTTCCACTCCTGAAAAAGGAAACCCTCCTTTTCACCCCCGCCATTGCCGAACCCGGCGCTCTGCGGGCGATGCTGGCCTTCCCGAGCACCTACAGCGTAGGGATTACCAGCCTGGGGTATCAGGTGGTCTGGAGCACACTGGCCACACGTCAAGATGTCGATGTAAGACGCTTATTTACCGATCAAGGAGACCCCCCTCATCGCAAATGCGACTTATTCGGACTCTCCCTGAGCTGGGAACTAGATGGACCGGTATTGCTGGATCTGCTTGAACAGCAACGTATAGCGCTATGGAGCCATCAACGAGGAGAAGATGACCCGATCGTGTTTGGTGGTGGCCCAGTACTCACCGCCAACCCAGAACCCCTAGCTCCTTTCTTCGATGTCGTTCTGCTGGGCGATGGCGAAGATTTATTACCCACCTTCATCAATAAGCTCCAACAAGTGCGTCAACTTGCACGAGTTGATCGCCTACGCGCTCTAGCAAAAATTCCAGGCATCTATGTGCCCAGGTTTTTTGCACCCCGCTACGACAAAGATGGCACCCTTCTAGCAGTAGAGCCGATCGAAGCCGGTATTCCCAACGCAGTAACCAAACAAACCTGGCGCGGCACCAGCCTGAGTCATTCAACAGTGATCACGCCAGATGCAGCGTGGCCAGATATCCATATGGTTGAAGTAGTGCGTAGCTGCCCAGAACTTTGCCGATTCTGCATGGCGAGTTACCTCACCCTGCCGTTTCGCAGTTCATCCCTTGAAGATGGACTGATCCCTGCAGTGGAAAAAGGCCTATCCGTCACTCGGCGGCTGGGGCTACTGGGCGCATCAGTTACTCAACATCCCCAATTCTCAGAGTTACTGCACTGGCTCAATCAAGATTGCTTCGATGACATTCGCCTCAGCGTTAGCTCTGTGCGTACAGCAACGGTGAACCCAGAGCTCACTAATATTCTCAGCCGTCGCGGTAGTAAATCACTCACGATCGCTATCGAAAGTGGCAGTGAGCGCTTACGCGCAATGGTGAATAAGAAACTAATCCAAGAAGAGATTTTTGCAGCTGCAAGATATGCACGGGAAGGCGGCCTAAGCGGCCTAAAGCTCTACGGCATGGTTGGACTACCAACAGAAGAAGACATTGACATTGATGCGACGGCCGAACTGCTACTGGAGCTCAAAAAAACAAATCCAGGCCTCCGCCTCACCCTAGGAGTCAGCACCTTTGTGCCCAAGGCTCATACTCCCTTCCAATGGCAAGGGGTAAACCCAAAAGCAGAAAAACGGCTCAAACAGCTAGCCAAGCAACTGAAGCCAAAAGGCATTGAGCTACGCCCAGAAAGCTTCGGCTGGAGCGTGATCCAAGCCTTGCTATCACGCAGTGACCGACGCCTAGCCCCAGTCATTGCATCAGTGCGGGGATCCCAGAACAAGCTGGGCGGTTGGAAAAAGGCATACAGATCAGCAAGAGAAGGAGACCTATCAACAACAAACGAACAAGCCTTGCCCCTGCCACCCCCACCCGCTTGGCAGGAAGTAGTGCATGAATCATGGCAAGCATCACGAGTGCTTCCCTGGACTCATCTAAAAGGACCCCTCAGCCAGGAACAGCTGATCCAACATCATCATCAAGCTCTGA
Organism: Prochlorococcaceae cyanobacterium ETNP18_MAG_14; assembly: GCA_030741055.1. Taxonomy (GTDB): domain Bacteria; phylum Cyanobacteriota; class Cyanobacteriia; order PCC-6307; family Cyanobiaceae; genus Prochlorococcus. The sequence goes on from JASLWC010000048.1 coordinate 3,282, forward strand.
ACCAGAGCGTTGGCGTGGCTGCTGCGAAAAGATGATGCAACGCAATCCGGCCAACAAAATCCAACCGGCAATGTTGAGCCGACTGTCAAAAAAGGGCATATCAGTAGCGTGCATCATCACCAAGATGAGACTTGCCGCCCACCAAGCACGATCAAAAACCGTGCTGCTCAAACCCCTGTTTGTCAGATCTCCAGCGTTGAAAACACCACGGCGTAAGGCTGTGATCAAAAGAGCCAAAACAGTGCCCACCACCAGCAAAGCTACGGGCAAGCCATGGCTCACCGCCAGCTCTAGAGGAAGATTATGAGCGTGGCCATGCCAGCGACCAGTGCGCAGGGGATAAAGCACCGAAAAGGCGGCCGCACCCCATCCCAACCAGGGACGTAAATCAATTAGCTGTAGCGCTACCCCCCACTGACTCAATCGAGTTGACATCAACTCCCGCTCCTGGATATAGCGCATGTCATTAAGACGAGCCCAAATACCCTCAGGCACCAACGTGCGGGCCCACTGCTGCAAACCTGAGGGAGTACCAGGCACCACTGCAAGTATCACTGGCATTAGCGCCATCGCCATCAATGGCAACAGCCAAGGCCACCTGGCAGGCCCTAAAACAAAGGGAATCGCCAGTATCAGTCCTCCCCAGGCATTGCGCGAATCTGTAAGCACTAATGCAGCCACAACAGCAATGGCTACAGCTAAGGCCATACTGCGTCGCAAGCGATTAAGAGCTGGCTGAAGCAGAGCAGCCAAACAAAATGGCCAAACCAACGCCAACCAGGCTCCAGCAATATTTGCGTAATCAAATAGACCAGATAAACGGCCTTGGGGCTCACCTCCAGGCGCCACAAACCAAACGATTAATCCACCTAAAACTTGCCATGGTCCCTGCCATCCCCACCAGAGCTGGCCGAGGCCAGTAATTACCACCGGCACAGTGCCAGCAACGAGCCAAAGGGCACAACGTCTGCGGGCTTGATCACTGACCAAATAAGGCTGAAAGCCCCAGAATGCCCAAAAGAAAGGCAACCAATTACCCAGGCCAACCCAAGGACGTGCTCCCGAATACGCCTGCACGCAGCCAAACAGCATCAACAGAGCTGCAATCAGTAAGGGCCAATTCCAAGGATCACGCCAAAAAGGTTGCGCTCGCTGACAACTACCAAGCACGAGCGCCGTAAGCAACAACAAACCTGCCAACAACGCACTTGATGGCAACAAAAAAAGCCCGAACTGGAACACAACCCAGCCAAGGGGGCTCGCCGCAACAGGGCGATGTCGAGCAATCCAAGCCACAGCCATCAAGCGAAAACGGCTGTGCGACCGCGATAAACCATCACCTGTCGACAAAGATGCAATCTCAGGGCACGTGCCAAAGCAAGGCGTTCAGTATCTCGCCCTTTGCGAATCAGATCATCCACCTCATCACGATGACTCACATGAGCAATGGTCTGCTCAATGATCGGGCCATCATCAAGTTGTTCAGTGACGTAATGGGCAGTGGCCCCAATCAACTTCACCCCACGATCCCAAGCCCTGTGATATGGCTGTGCCCCCTTAAAAGCCGGCAAGAAGGAATGGTGGATATTGATCAAAGTAGGAAAACGCTGCAGGAAGGCACCGCTTAGCACCTGCATGTACTTAGCCAAAACACCCAACTCAATACGATGCTCGGCCAATAACTCCAGCATGGTTTGTTCCGCCTCTGTTTTACTGGCTGACGTCATAGGTACACACTCAAAACACACATCAAACTCCCTGCATAAGGGAGCTAAATCAGCATGGTTTGCAATCACTAAAGGCACCTGCATCGGCAACTCACCACTACGAGCACGCCAAAGTAGATCCAGCAAGCAGTGACTCTGCTTGCTGGCAAAAATCGCCACCCGAGGTATCTGATCCGAGAAATGCAAGTGCACCTGACCACCAAAACTCTCAGCCAAAGCAGTAACAGCAAGAGCAATCGCCTCTCGAGGCAATCCGAAGCCTTCAAGTCCCCATTCGATTCTGCTCAAAAACAGCCCAGCCCCAAAATCCGTATGGTGATCGGCATGGCGAATATTGCCGCCATTAGCAGCCACCCAGCCAGCTAGCTCACTTACCAAAGCAGGCCGATCTGGACATATGAGCTGCAAGATCACCGTGGGAGAACTCACGAAACCTGAATAAAAAAAACTCATTCTGTCCAGACGAACATCAACACGAAGAAAACCGCAAAGTGAAATCCATAGCTCAGCAGTTGCCAGAATGAATTCTCACACCATTGCTGTCATTGGTGCCGGTGCAGTTGGTGCTAGCACCGCCTGGCATTTAGCCAAGCACGGCCACCAAGTAATCCTGATCGATCCAAAGCTACGCGAACCAATTAAGCGATCAGGAACCCTACCCGGGACAACAGCATCACTTGGCGTGCTGATGGGACATGTTTTCAGACGCACTAGTGGGCGCGCCTGGCGACTCCGGCAACGCAGCATGGCCCTCTGGCCAAACTGGATCAAAGAACTAAGCAACCCAGAACATCCGCTCCAGCTAAATACTCCTCTAATTCAATTAGCAAGCTGCGCAGCAGAAGCCACCCAAATGGAGCAGCTCGCAAAACAACGACAACATCTGGGCCTTGAATTAATCACACAAAACTCCAATCCCTGCTTGGGGCGTTCATGGCCGCATACGCAATATGGAGGGCTGCTTTCTCACCAAGACGGTTATGTAGAACCAATCTCCCTGCAGAAATGCCTACGCACCGCCCTACAAAAACAGGAAGTGCAACAGATCAAAGAACCAGTGGTCTCAATAGAACGTAGTTCCTCAACAGCTGGAACACGATGGCGTATTCAACTTGCTGGAGGCATGAATCTGAATAACGATGCCGTAGTGATCTGTGCAGCACTTGGCAGCGAAGCCCTGATTGAACCTCTAGGCCATAGTCGTCCGATGGCCCCTGTGCTTGGACAAGTAGTAGATCTAGAGCTGCTCTCAGATCAAAACAATTGGTCCGGCTGGCCAGCAGTGCTCGTAAGCCATGGCATCAACATGATCCCTCACGGCACTAATAAACTCTGGATAGGCGCAACTCTTGAACCAGGAGATCAACCAAGTCAGTGCTGCCTAAAGGCCATGCAAAATCTCGAGGGAGATGCACCAGATTGGTTGCTCAAAGCAAAGGTAATAAAACAATGGCATGGATTACGTGGACGACCAATCGAACGTCCAGCACCTCTTTTAGAACAGTTAGAGCCAGGGCTAATCCTGGCAACTGGCCATTATCGAAATGGAGTGCTGCTAGCCCCAGCCAGCGCTGAATGGGTAAAACAGCAACTGAATTGCGTAACCACCAGCTGAATTCACCATTGATTCGTTTCAACAACCTGCCAATGATCTAAAGGAACGCTCTGGAACTCCACGTTCTGATTAGATCAAAATAGATACGTTATACCTGCTAATAATCACTGATTAACCGCGAACTCTTAAAACACCAGTCCCCATCAACATACGCAGAACACTTACTGAATTTTTACAATAAACTCAGTGATTAAGAATCCTGCATAAGCAGAAGCTAAAACTTGATGCTGCCAAACAGGCAAAGCAACAATCAATTCAGCGTTATATCTTCGCCCCTATGTCTGGCATAAAAGTGTAATAACAGGCCAACTGGAACAATAGTAAGAAACAGCGCAAAAAAAGTTCCCATAAAAAATTCAAGGTGGCAAGCTTAAAGTCTTAACACACCTTTGGGCTTGTACAGCAATTAAGCGCCAACAAGTCGGGAAAATTTATCTTTGAAAATTTCGAACTGATGATGCTGCAACGAAAATTGCTAATTACATTGCTCACTTCGATTCAGTGAATTCGGCATCGATTACGTCATCACCGTTACTTGAGCTCCCTGCCGCATCAGTTCCATCCGCCCCAGGATCAGCACCTGGTGCAGCGCCAGCGGCACCCGCCTGCTGATAAACAGAAGCTCCCAAGGTGTAAAGCTCTTGCTGCAGTTCTTCCAAAATAGACTTCATCGCAACAAAGTCATCTTTATCAACGGCTTCCTTAAGCTTGACACGCTTTTCTTCTACCTTCGCCTTTGAATCAGCATCCACCTTGTCACCCAACTCACCAAGCTGTTTCTCAGCCTGATAAACAAGCGTCTCGGCCTGGTTCTTAATATCAATCCGCTCACGCTTTTCTTTATCAGCTGTGGCATTGCTCTCAGCATCTTTCACCATCTTCTCCACCTCATTTTCGGAGAGGGTTGAAGCACCAGTAATCGAAATACTTTGCTCCTTGCCGCTGCCCTTATCCTTGGCATTAACACTAAGGATACCGTTGGCATCGATATCAAAAGTCACCTCAATCTGAGGAACACCACGAGGAGCAGGAGGAATACCATCAAGACGGAACGTTCCCAAGCTCTTGTTATCAGAGGCCATCTCACGCTCACCCTGCAGCACGTGAATCTCTACATTGGTCTGACCATCTACGGCCGTGGAATACGTCTCCGACTTCTTCGTTGGAACAGTGGTGTTACGTGGAATCATCTTTGTCATCACGCCACCAAGAGTCTCCACACCTAAAGAAAGGGGAGTGACATCAAGCAGCAAGATGTCTTTAACCTCACCGGCCAACACCCCGCCCTGAATGGCAGCACCTACAGCAACAACCTCATCTGGGTTCACTGTCTGATTGGGATCTTTACCAGTGACCCTCTTCACAAGTTCCTGCACTGCAGGCATACGGGTGGAACCACCCACCATCACGATTTCGTCTAATTCACCAGAAGAGAGCTTGGCGTCCTTAAGAGCCTGCTCCACCGGTATACGACAGCGATCAATCAAGTTCGAGGCCAATTCCTCAAATTTGGCGCGAGTAAGAGTGAGATCGAGGTGCTTAGGTCCTTCAGGAGTAGCCGTAATAAATGGCAGATTAATCTCACTTTGCGTAGCACTGGAAAGCTCGATTTTGGCCTTCTCTGCTGATTCAGTTAGACGTTGAAGAGCCTGCTTGTCCTGGCGCAGATCAATGCCTTCATTGGCCTTAAAAGTTTCAGCCAAGTGATCCACAATCACTTTGTCGAAATCATCTCCGCCCAGATGAGTATCACCAGAGGTAGAGAGAACCTCAAAAACACCATCTCCTACCTCGAGCACAGAAACATCAAAGGTTCCACCACCCAGGTCAAATACCAGAATGCGCTCGTTGCTCTTCTTATCGAGGCCATAAGCCAACGCTGCCGCAGTGGGCTCGTTAATGATGCGCAGCACCTCTAGGCCAGCAATCTTGCCGGCGTCCTTGGTGGCCTGTCGCTGTGAGTCATTGAAATAGGCCGGAACCGTGATCACGGCCTGAGTTACGTTCTCGCCCAGATACTTACCAGCATCCTCAGCCAACTTGCGCAACACCTGAGCACTTACTTCCTCAGGAGAAAACTGCTTGTCGAGAACTGGACATTTCAACCTCACATTGGATCCAGACTTCTCAACCTCATAACTAACTTCCTTCGACTCTTCATTCACCTCATCAACCCGACGACCAACGAAGCGCTTAGCTGAATAAAAGGTGTTGTCAGTATTCATCACCGCTTGACGCTTGGCGATCTGACCAACCAACTGATCCTGATTTTTGGTATATGCGACCACAGAGGGAGTTGTTCTAAACCCTTCGGCGTTAGCAATCACAACAGGCTTGCCACCCTCCATCACGGCGACACAACTGTTCGTGGTTCCAAGGTCAATGCCAACAACCTTTCCCATTCGTGCCGACCTCCTAAAGATCTCAGTCTTAAACAGTTGCATCCTCGGCAGTGAGACCACTTAGAGGCGAGGTGTGGTTCCCGAACAGCTCACCCGGCAGGCTGGGCGCAGAACTGATAAAGCAATGGGAATTATTAGCGGCAAAACCTCCCTGGTTGGCCTACTAGGCCAACCAGTGCACCATTCCCTCTCACCAGTGATGCAAAACGCAGCCCTCGCTGCTATGGATCTCGATTGGTGCTACATGGCACTGCCCTGCAAGACCGACGAACTCGAAACTGTGCTGAGTGCTCTGCGTTCTATTAACTGCCTTGGACTCAATATCACCATTCCCCACAAACAAGATGTGGCCAAGGTCTGTAAAGAACTCAGCCCCCTGGCAAAGCGACTTGGGGCTGTAAACACTCTGACACCTCATGCCGACGGCGGCTGGACAGGCACCAATACCGATGTGGCTGGTTTTCTAGCACCCCTTCAAGAATGCAATCTTGAATGGCATGGGCTTTCTGCTGTTGTGCTCGGCTGTGGTGGCAGCGCCCGAGCCGTAGTGGCAGGTCTACAAGATCTAAAACTTGCTCAAATCATCGTGGTGGGCCGCAAACCTGATGCGCTAAAGAGATTTCTCGATGATTTAAAGCCCACCCCTTCAAGCTCCAGCGCTCACGACCAAGGGCTGCTGCAAGGAATTCTTCAACAAGACCCCGCTCTCGTTGAACAGTTAACGAAGGCCGATCTGGTGATAAATACAACTCCTGTGGGCATGGCTGCAATCAATTCGAAAAACTCAGAGCCAATAGAGCTAATTCCCCTTGGACAAGAGATATGGCAAAACCTCAAACCAAGCACAACCCTCTATGACCTGATTTACACACCAAGACCAACCAACTGGCTGAGCTGGGGAGCACAACATGGCTGCCGCTGCATAGATGGACTCGAGATGCTTGTTCAACAGGGTGCCGCATCTCTAAGGCTGTGGAGTGGCAAAAACGATGTGCCAATCGAAGAAATGAGAAAAGCTGCTCTGAGACATCTCGCGACTTAGCTTCTACGCAAAGATCTGACCTTCATGCTCATACCCATCTGGCAACGATTGTTGGGAGTACTGGTTTACATGCTCCCTTGGAGCGACGCCATTCCCTTTGGAAAAAATCTTTTAGCTCAAGTTCCGGTAGTCGTATTAAGGGCACTCTTACTGCCAGCAATGCCAATCTGGATTGTGCAAAATGCTATCCCACTAAAACTAGGCAGCCTGGTGCTGTTCCTTGTGCTGTTCCTTGCCGTAGTCCGCAATCCAAATGTTCCCTACTTTCTGCGCTTCAACACACTGCAAGCGTTGCTATTAAGCATCATCTTGAGCCTGTTGGGCTTGGTCTTCTTCGAAATCCTTCAAAAACCGCTGGAAGGAACACTCATCTTCAACACTCTTGCCACCACTGTGTTGGTAGCGGTTTTCGCGATTGTGATCTTCGCCTTAATCGAATGCCTTAGAGGTCGTGAACCAGACCTACCAGGTATTAGCCAAGCTGTACGCATGCAGCTCTACTAAGACACCGACCTCAAAGG
>JASLWC010000049.1 GCA_030741055.1 Prochlorococcaceae cyanobacterium ETNP18_MAG_14
AGCAGGTGTGGGGGTCTTCTTATTCGGGGTAGGCCCTTGGTTGCGTCACAACTGGATCACAACTCTTGGAGGCACTAACAGGGCCGTGATCGAATCGGCGGCTCGCGAAGGAGATCCTTCCCTTTGGACCCTTGAAAACTGGCTTTGGTATCCACGTTTGTTGCCGGAGCAGTTGGGCCCTGTTTTGCTGATCGTGGGCCTCAGTGGATGTGTGCTTTGGTTATTTAACTACTGCCGCAGTCTTAGACCATCAAGAGATAGTGAAGAGTCTTCTGATGATTCTTTGGCATGGCGCTGGCTGCTTTTAACCCTATTGGCTGGTTGGTTGTTCACCAGCATCAGTCCGAATAAGGGTGACCGATACATCACCCCATTGCTGCCACCTCTGCTTTTGTTGCTCTCCAGGGGTTGGTGGCAATGGGGGTTGTGGGCAAATCGCCGCTGGCTTAAGAGTTCTTGGCTGTTTTTGCCTACGGCCCTTGCTGCTGGCTTGCTGGCGATCTTGCCATCAGCTTGGCAAGCTCAGATGGCTCTTTTATCAAAGCGCCACGAGGGGCCTATCGAGGCCATTGTTCGAGCGGCTGGTGGGGCTGATCTAAATAGTTTGCCCACCACGGTCATCGTGGTGCCAAGTACTTCGGATCTCAATCAGCACAATGTTAGTTATTTCGGTCGTAGACGTGGCGGTCGATTGGTAGGTCGCCAGCTTGGTAGCAGTGAATTTGATGTGGAGCCGGTGCTGCAGCATGCCGAGTGGGTTGTGCTTGCAGAGGGAGATCAGGGTTCGGTTCGGGATTCGGCAGCGAGTGTTGATCAGGTTGTGCGTAGTAGTGGTGTGTTTGATCAGCTGCGCCGTTTCCCCCGCAAATCTGGCGGTAGCTATTCCCTCTGGCTTCGCCGCCCTGAGCTTCCTAAGTCAGAGAGTTTTGCGGAACGCTTCCCTTCTTTAGCTCGAGGGATGGCAGAAGGGCCAAAAGGTCTTGAGCCCATCTTTGCCGATGTTGCTGTTGAACACATGTTGGATGGCCATTTCAGCTATCGCAATCAGGTGCGTAAGGCGGCATTGCAGAAATTGGCTGACAATCCTGTTGACACAGATGCTCGTTGGACTTTGGCGCTTTTAGCAGTGTTGAAGAATCGTCCTGGTGAAGCAGCCAGCCAATTCGCTGCCTTGGAGCGATTGCTCCCGGAGAGTCCCTGGCCCAGTGCTTATCACAGTGTGGTGATGCTTGCGGGTTGGAATCCTTGGCAGGCATCAGCTGTGGCTGATCGAGCTCAGCGAAGGCATCCCAATGATCTATTGGCCGGGTTGGCTGATCTCAGTGGTGTATTGGGAGGTGCTTTATGGCGTTTACCTGCAGCTTCGGGATCGATCCCAAAGGCTGTGCAGCAGGTGGAGGAAGCGCTAGAGCCGTCTGCTCATCAGCAGGATTCCAGTTGATCGAGCCTCAACCACACGTCTGGCACTGGCATGCGCCAGCGCACTTGCCCATACTCTCCTTTTATCGTCAGGATTTCGCCCGGACCTTGGAAGATGTAGTCCGGCGGAGAAGAATCACTAGCAGCCGCTTCAATGCTCTGGCTATAGGCCTCTCGGTTTACTCGAACAAGGGCTCCTTTCTTAAGGGCTGCCGGGGCCTTGACGGGTTCAGAAGTTTCGGCCATTGCAGGGCACTTGCTTCATATCAGGCTAGAACGTTCTCAGCATCGATGAAGTCCTGATTTGGGTCATTCACTTGCCCTCTACTTGTTGGCCTTTGGAGGTTTGTTGCTTGTAGCTGTGTTGCTTGATGACCTAGCTGCTCGCGTAAGGGTGCCGGGGATCTTGATGGTGCTGATTCTTGGCCTGATGGTTGATAACCATTTGCAAACGGCTTCGGGCACGGCTTCTAGCTTGCTTTCTCTTGACCAAGCACAGCAGATAACCCAGGCAGCACTTGTTTTGGTGCTGTTTTTTGGGGGGCTTACTACCAATTGGGCAGAGATGAGGTTCGTGATCAATCCAGCACTAAGGCTGGCAACTTTTGGTGCTTTGTTTACGGCCCTATTGCTCACCTTGGCGATGCTGGGAATTGGCATGGGTGAAGGCAATTCGGTATGGCTGGTTCTGTTTCCACAGGCCTTGTTCGTAGGCGCGATGTTGTGCAGCACGGATGCTTCCGCCACGTTTGCCCTGGTACGACCACTGGTAGGAAGATTGCCTAAGGCGTTATTGGATTTAATTGAGACAGAGTCGGGATTCAATGACCCCGTGGCAGTGGTGTTGGCAGGTGTAGCCATTGCCTTGGCCGGTGGGGAGGGAGTGGCTCCGGAGGCTTTGGTGACCCAGGTGTTACGTCAGTTTCTCTTGGGCATCATTTTGGGGTTTCTCGGTGGAAGTCTCACCACTCAGGTACTTGGCAGTAGCAGGTCTTTGAATACCAATTCCATGCTGCCCGTGGTGAGCCTGGCTTTGTTGATGGTGCTTGCTGGTGGAACCACCCTGATGGGAGGTAGCCCATTGTTAGCTGCTTATGTGGCGGGGTTGGTGCTTGGTAATGGCTCGAGCACTGATCGATTGGTGCTTGCAGAAGCCCATGCAAGTTTTGCAAAAATGGCAGAACTGCTTTTGTTCCTTTGCATGGGGCTGGTGGTGGCGCCGGAGGGAGTCGTCAAAGCTGCGGGTGTGGCATTCCTGCTCTTTCTTTTAATGCAGTTGGTGCGGTGGTTGATTGTTCATTCTCTGCTGTTCCGCAGTTCATTTTCGCTAAGTGAGCGTACGTTTGTTTGTTGTGCTGGCCTGCGCGGTGCAGTGCCGATTGCTTTGGCGATTGATGTTTGGGCTTCGCCTGTGAGTTGGGGGAGCAAAATGCCTCCACTGGCATTGGCGGTGGTTTTGTTCGGGTTGTTATTTCAGGGGTTTACCTTGGTGCCTATTGCCAACCGTCTTGGGCTAACAAACTCTGTAGAAGCCCCCCCTTCAGCTTCTTAGTCTTCCCGTCAATGAAGCATTAGTTCCATGCGCCTTCTGCTTGTTGGTTGTAGCGGTTTTGTGGGCCGTGAGTTAGTACTCCATTTGCTAGCGGCTGGTCATCAGTTGATTTTGGTGAGTCGCAAGTCTGCTTTTGGTTTTGATCAGGCACGTCAGACAGGGCAGTTGAGATGTTTGCAGATCAACCCAGCGGATCAAGAAAGCTGGCTTAATGACCCACTTTTAAGTGCCTTGGCGGAAGCTGAGGGTGTGGTCAACTTGGCTGGAGAGCCAATCGCTGAGCAGCGTTGGACGCCTGATCATTGCCAGAAACTGGAGTCGAGTCGTTTGGACACCACTAGGGCATTGGTGCAAGCCATGGGGCAGTTAAAGGTGCCGCCTCGTGTGCTGCTGAATGCCTCTGCGGTGGGTTATTACGGCACCAGCCCTGATGGTTACTTCACAGAAAAGAGTCCTTGCGGCGATGATTTTCTGGCTCATCTTTGTGAGCGGTGGGAGGCTGCTGCTGCTGCTAAGCCCGCGGCTACACGATTGGTGGTAGTGCGTATCGGCATCGTGCTTGGGCCCGATGGAGGTGCTCTCGGCAAGATGCTGCCAGTATTTAGGCTTGGCTTTGGCGGTCCCGTAGGTAGCGGTCGTCAGTGGATGAGCTGGATTCATCGCACTGATCTCTGCCAGCTAATTAGTAAGGCTCTTGAAGATCGCTCCTGGTCAGGAGTCGTTAATGGGGTTGCTCCCAAATCGGTGTCCATGGCCTTATTTGCGGCGACTCTTGGCAAGGTTCTTGGTCGCCCAAGTCTATTGCCGGTGCCAGGATCAATTCTTAAGTTGTTGCTTGGTGACGGCGCTCGTGTGGTACTTGAGGGGCAACATGTGGCCTCAGAACGATTGTCAGAATTAGGATTTAGCTTTCAGTATCCTGATCTCGAACAGGCCTTATTCGCTGCCACCACGCCCACACCCCATTGAATAGGGCGGCGGCGATTAATAGGCCGATCGCAGGTGTGAATAGGGGCTCCCAGAGTTGCTCTAACAGTCGCATCGGCGTCTGCACCCCTTGGCTTCCAGCCAGTATTGCTGCGACAAACCAAAGTGCTCCTGCGATCACTAGAAACGCATCTAACATCAGCAGTCGGTCCAGCCACTGTTTCCAAAGTTGCTCGGTAGTAGGAGTGGTCATTGATGTATCACCGTTAGTAGTTTTGTGATTGCTTCGGCTAGTCGTTGCCCGCCTCCAGCTCCGCCGAGTCGTTGCTCAGCCTGTTTTTGGCATTGATCTTGCAGTTCACGGTCTTCCAGGCTGCGTTTCAGTAGCTCCATGGTCAGTTTTGCAGTGTTCTGCAGGTTGAGAGCTTTGCCAGGCTCACCATCAGCACAAAACACTGTCGGTCCAAGAAGTCGGCGTTGAGCTTCTGCAAATTTGGCCGTGAACTGGGGTCCCATCCCTGGTAGCTGCAGCACTGGTTTTGCTAGTCCTACTGCCTGCTCAGTAGCCGTACCGGCCATGCTGATTAATAGATCGCTGCTCTGAAGTACCGCAATAAAAGAGTCTCGTCGCAAGGTGACATATCTCTGGCCAAGAACAAGCATGGTGAGGCCTTTGTTATTTGGATCTGCTTGCGCTCGCCATCCTTTCTGAGCGACTACTGCAGCAAGACTGTTGTCATCTAGGGCTGGGACCAGTGCGAGATCAAGGCTAAGTTCACCGTCAGCTAGTAGTTGTTCTGGTAGATATTCCACTAGCGCCAACAGCAATAGCAGGTTGTGTTCTAGTTCTGGACGGCGGCTGCCGGGCAGAAGTCCCAGGCGGTAACGGCAGTTAGGTAAGCGTGCTTGAGGTGTGAGCACAGGATCTATAAAGGGGTTTCCTAGGAAGCTCACTCGGCGTTGAAGTTGGCTTGTAAGGTCTGTTGCTGTTAGCTCGTCGCGGCTATAGACACCCAAAATCCGTTTACTGGTTAGACAGCTGCCACAGGGCCAAGGCAATCGCAGGCGCCCTTCATAGTGACTGGAGTAGGCCACTAGGTAAATGGCTACGGGGCGGAAGCTAAGCCAAGCGGCTATGACGGGGATCACATCGCCAATGACTACCAGCAGGTCGTAACGATGGGCCACCTTCAACAAACGTCCTAGTCGCTGTAGCAGGTACAAAACCTGGCCTTGCAGCAGTTCCGTCAGCCTGCCTCGCAGACTGGTGTATCCAAGCCCACCTGTGCTGAATTCTCTTGCCTGTCCAAGTATCTCGATTGCTGCGTCGCTGTAAGCATGTCCATGACCCACCAATGGCAGTGCTTCTACTTGATGACCAGTTTCTCTGAGTGCTTTGCCTAGCAGAGCTCCGGAAAGGTCTTCTCCATGCCCATTGCTTAATAGCAGCAGCCTCGCCACCTCAGAGCTCCAGCCAGGCCTTCACTTTCTGCAAAGCTTGCCAATTTGGCTTGCGTTCTAACCCATCAGCGATTGAGCCTTTGAGCTCTTTTGCAAATTCAGGTGCCACAGCTAGAACCTTTTGCACTACATCGATTTGATCACGTACACCTTTGGAGTTTGTTTCCAGCAGGGCCAGGCTGAGGTTGATTCGTGCCTGGGGGTCTTGGGCATTGAGCTTTACTGCAGTGCGAGCGGCGCGCAGGGCTTCATCAGGTTGATCATTGAGAAGCTGCAGCCAGGCTAGGCAGGTCCAACCAGCGGCTTGATTGGGGGCTGCTGCTGTGATGGTTTCAAAATCTTCGATTAGTTCACTGGCTTCAGTTCCGGCCTGATAGCGGCTCATGGCCTTTTGGAACAGGCTTTCGTTGGTGGACTCCATCGGCTGCAGTGGGACTGCTTAAGTCTCTTCAGATTCCCACGTAGCAGGGCCGGTTGAATTCAAACAGCGAATGAACTGCCGCAACCACAAGTTTGGTTGGCGTTCGGATTGTTGAAGTTGAAGCCGCCGCCAATCAGTTCAGTACTGAAATCCAATTGCATCCCATAGATGTAAAGCAAGCTCTTGGGATCGCAGATCACACGGAAACTTGCGCCATCGGCTGCAGTGTATTCATAGATTTGATCAGCCTCTTCGACTTCGGTTGAGGGCACAAAGTCCATGGTGTAGCTCATGCCACTGCAGCCACCGGAGCGGACGCCTACTCGCAGCACCTGGTCATTTCCTTTCTCAAGGCAGAGCTTGGCCAATTGCAGCATGGCTGGCCCTGTGATCAGGATGCCTTTGCCGTCATTGGCGGTGTGGTTGGTTGCAGGGCTAGGGGTGCTGTTCATTAGTGCTGGCCAAGGCCTGTTTTTATTTTATGGAGGCATGTCTCGTATTGGTCTATCTAATGCAGCACAACAGCCGGCATATTTATAGAGTTGAAGAGATTTTTGTTGGAAGCGCGTGTGCGGGTCGCCATTGTGGGCGCTGGGCTTGCTGGACTGGCAGCAGCTGTTGATCTAGTTGATGCTGGTCATGCCGTAGATCTCTACGAAGCCAGACCGTTCATTGGCGGCAAGGTTGGCAGCTGGGAAGATCCAGATGGCAACCATATAGAGATGGGGTTACATGTTTTCTTTTTTAATTACGCCAATCTCTTCGCACTGATGCGAAAGGTCGGTGCAATTGATCACTTGTTGCCAAAGGACCACACTCATTTGTTTGTCAATCGAGGCGGTGATCTTCGATCTCTGGATTTTCGTTTTGCTCTAGGGGCTCCTTTTAACGGACTGAAAGCTTTTTTTACGACTCCTCAGCTGAGCTGGATCGATAAATTACGCAACGCCCTTGCTCTAGGCACCAGTCCGATCGTGAGGGGTTTAGTGGATTACGAGGGTGCAATGAGCACTATCCGTGCTCTTGATGAAGTGAGTTTTCAGCAGTGGTTTGTCAGTCATGGCGGCAGCCTGCAGAGCATTCAACGCATGTGGAACCCGGTCGCTTATGCGTTGGGTTTTATCGACTGTGAGGCGATTTCGGCTCGTTGCATGCTCACTATCTTCATGATGTTTGCGGCCCGTACGGAAGCATCCAAGTTAAATCTGCTCAAAGGATCCCCTCATCGTTGGCTAACTGCACCGATGCTTGAGTACATCCAGGCAAGGGGAGCTCGTCTTCATCTTCGACATCGTGTTCGCGAGGTGCATTTTCGTGATGATGAAGCTCCGCAGGTGACAGGACTAAGCCTTGGCACTCCTGAAGGGGATGTAATGGTTGAAGCAGATTGCTATTTGGCCGCTTGTGATGTTCCAGGTATTCAGCGGTTGCTTCCTGATGCCTGGCGCAGGTTTCCTCAGTTCGATGACATCTACAAACTCGAAGCCGTGCCTGTTGCCACTGTGCAGCTGCGCTACGACGGCTGGGTGACTGAGCTGGGCGATAACTCCATCAATGAGGCTGCACGTAGGGATCTTCAGTGTCCGGTTGGTCTGAATAACTTGCTTTATACCGCTGATGCGGACTTCAGCTGTTTTGCTGATTTAGCTCTGGCCAGTCCTGAAGATTATCGCCGGGAAGGCTTGGGTTCTTTGCTTCAGTGTGTGCTTACGCCTGGTGATCCATGGATTTCTAAATCCGTTGAGACGATCGTTTCGCATACTGATGCTCAAGTGCGTGAATTGTTTCCTTCGTCCCGTTCGCTCAAGCTGGTGTGGAGCAACGTCGTCAAACTTGCTCAGTCTCTCTATCGAGAAGCACCAGGGATGGAGCCTTACCGACCAGATCAGTGCACGCCGATTAGTAATTTTTTCTTGGCGGGTAGTTATACGCGGCAGGACTACATTGATTCGATGGAGGGAGCCACGATGAGTGGCCATTTGGCGGCGGCGGCGATCCTGCATCAACCGGCCATGTTGGCCACCAATAAGGCGGTTGCTTAACGATGGGACGCTGGCTTGAACACACAGTTACAAGCGATATCAATGCTCCCGTTGAGCAGGTATGGGCTGTATGGATGGATCTCGAGGCCATGCCTCGCTGGATGAATTGGATTGAATCAGTAAAAACCCTTGATGATCCAAACCTCACCAATTGGACATTGGCTGCTCAGGGCTTTCGTTTCCATTGGAAGGCAAGGATCACCAAGCAGGTTGAAGGCCAGCAGTTGCAATGGGAATCCGTAGGAGGGTTGCCTACGAAAGGAGCTGTGCGCTTCTATCCGGAGAGCGAGAACCGCACAGCTGTGAAATTGAGTGTTACCTATGAGTTGCCGAGGGCCTTGGCACCCTTGATGGAACCGAGCATCCTGGGAGGGATTGTTACTCGTGAGCTCCAGGCCAATCTTGATAGATTTAGGGATCTTGTGGAAAGCGGTTACTGCGTTTCCTCCTGAGTCGTCCGCAGCAGCAGCCTGGCGGTTGAGGAGTGGGCTGATCCTGCTCATGGTGGCACTAATGGGATGCAATGCAGAGAACTCCAGCACGGAGATGTTGGCGATAACACCCCCGTCGACCCCTGAGATTCCAGAGGAGCTTGTGGCACCGCCTGTTTTATCTCATCGCCTAAAACAACTTCCTTCGGTTGCAGACGTTCAGGATCGTGTTCCAGAAGGTCGCGTGGATCCCTTCCAGCCGCTTGATTTAGGGTCAAGGGCCAGTTTCATGCTTAACGGAATCTTGAATGTTGGCGGTCAGCAACGTGCGTTGGTGCAGATGTTTGATCGATCAGGGTCGTTATGCGTGGGTCCTGGAGGTCTTTGTCCTGGTCAGGCCGAGAGCGATCAGCTGTTGCCTCCAAGTTGGTCGCTGCTATCGATCGATATTCAGCGAGGGTGTATCACTTTGAGCCAGGGGGGTAAAGCTCAGGATCCCACCTGCATGCTTGAACACAAGCGCTTACAAGTCCCTCCAGGTCATGGGGATCGGCTTCCTGGTCGACCCGTCCAAAATGTTTCTCACAGCTAAGGCTGGTCTGAGGTCCGATAGAGATCAGCTTTGCCCCTTGAAGGTATTGCTGCCAATCGTTGCCAAAGCGATGGCTGAGTAATGCTGCTGTATGGGCTGCTGTTTTGCCGCTGCTGAATGCGATTGCATTCACATCATTATTTGCAATGGCTTGGGCAGTGTTATCTGGTATTGCTTTTGGGCAGCGCGATTCATAGGCCGCTACTTCGATTACGTCAAAAGCAGCTTTTCTGAATGCATCTGCCAGAACGGTGCGGCCGCCACTTTGGACTCTTGGCAGCAGCATTTTCAGTCCGCACTCAGAGATTGGGAAATGTTCAATCAGGCTGTCGGCTACAAAGTTGGGCGGAACAAAGTCAGCAGTAGCACCAAGTTTTTCTAAATGTTGGGCTGTTTTGCGTCCTACTGCAGCAAGTTTTAGATCTTTGGGGCGATGGGCAAGAGATTGGCCTAACAGCTGAAGCCGTTCTTCAACGGCTATTACTCCATTGGCGCTGGAGAACACCAACCAATGCAAGCTCTCCAGGTCAGCCAGGGCATCATCAAGGGGTTTCCAGTCGTCGGGTGGTCCAATTACCAGGGCAGGAAGATCAAGCACTTTCGCTCCCAGGGCATTAAGCAGACGATGACCTTCACCCTGTTGTTCTTGGGCCCGGGTCATGATGATTGTGCGACCTTTTAGTGGAGCTATGGGATCGCTGCTCATCTGCTTTCCTCATTCAGCTTTACTATCCCTGCTACTTGATTGCGCAGCCTTTCGCTTTCCTTGCTTCGCCCTTGCTGCTGCAGTAGCTCAATAGCTTTATTGAAGTTATTGCGGGCACCATTGATGTCTCCAGTTACCAGCATGGCGACAGCTTGGTTTTGGTGGGTTTCTGCATGCTGGGGATTTAGTTGTTTGGCCTGCGCATAGGCTTTTAAGGCCTCTACTAGATCGCCTCGGCGTCGCTGCATCAGGCCCAGGTTGTACCAGGCGAGCGCCACTTCCGGTGCTTGCTGAGTAGCGATGGTAGTGAGCGCGATGGCTTCATCTAGTTGTTCATGTTGCAGGAGGAGCGCTGCCAGGTTTAGGCGAGCTCCCAAGCTCACCCTGATGTCCATCGGTAGATCCAAGGCCTCGCGGTATGCACTGATGGCTACTTGTGGATCGTCATGGTCAAGGGCAATGCCTATGTGGAGAAGAAGTTCGTAGCGTTCTATCGGATTAGCAGTTGTCTCCTTGTTTTGCTCTAGGCCTTGTTTGAGTAGTTTTATACCGCGCTCTTTTTGCCCTTCGGCTATTTCGAGGGCGCCGAGTTTGGCGCAGGCATAGGGATCACACGGATGCTCAGCTAGCCAGGCCTCCATCGCTATTCTTAGTCGCTGAGATTTATTGCTGCGTTGGAGTAGATCCGGTCGGTAGCCCTCGTGGAGTAAAGCTGGTTCAACGTAATCAACAATGCGCCAATCGGGTTCGTCGTTGAGTATCTCTCGCACGCTGTCGTCAATCATTGAGTGATAGGGACGGCTCCAGCGGATTCTCTGGTGTCGACGGAATAGGCGGCTGACGCTGGAGTAGGGGGCCAT
>JASLWC010000004.1 GCA_030741055.1 Prochlorococcaceae cyanobacterium ETNP18_MAG_14
CTAACGGGGGATAGGTATCACTCTAACTTTCGCAACGATCACGGGGGTTCTAATTATCGCGACCATGTTGCTTAAGGTAGTACTTAAGCGAGGGATGCCGCTATTGAACAAGCTCAAGCTCAACGAACTGCTCGATCAAGAGCTTTCTACTCAAGAGCTAGTTACTATTACTGGCGGTAAGGGTAGGAAACCCCACAATAAGAATACAGTAAAAGTTTGGAGAGATAAATATGGCATCGTGCACCAAGAAGCCAAATTTGTGCAGACCAATTATTAAGTCTAGATCTTTAGATTCACCGACACCCTCTGCCTTTAGGTAGGGGGTGTGAATTTCATCCTACTGCCATGGCTAGTTTTTGACACAACTTAAACACTTGCTATTTCAAAGCCATGATAGCTGTCAGTAAGGATTGCAACACTGAGTTTCCCGTACAAACTTAGTTATTAGATCAATAGCTTTACACCTAACATTTGCAGTGTATGAATTGGGCTTTCAATACAGGTGATGAAAATCAGCAAACCAAACAAGCTCAGGCGATGAAAAAATGGATTGCGGATGAACCCCTCAGAAAGCGTCTATGGCAAAAACATTACCGCCAAGCAAATACTTCTAGTTGATAGGGAAGGTATTAGCGTTCTGCTGATCCTTCCACTTCATCTGGGTTATCTAGTGACCAATCCCGTAGTGCGGCAATTATTACGAACCAGCTAAGTCGCAGTCTTGCAAGCAGACCTGGGTTTTGAGCAAGCTCAGCATATTTGGCGCGCCCACAGGGCGTTTTGATCCAGGTATTGATGTTTGAGTGAGTCATGTTCTTGGTTGGTGCTCCTAGCCTAGGAATGCTGAACTTCAGTTGGCGAAAAGTCCCCTTAGCTCCTCTTCGTTCAGCACCTTGACTCCAAGGTTTTCGGCCTTGTTCAGTTTGCTGCCCGCTTCAGCTCCAGCGACTACATAGGTGGTTTTTTTGCTCACTGAACTACTTACTCTGCCGCCGGCTGCTTCGATCAGAGCCTGGGCTTCGCTGCGGCTCAGAGTCGGCAGAGCGCCGGTTAATACAAAGGTTTGGCCTTTTAACCTATTCGTTTTTTCATCTTCACTTGAGGCGTTAATCAGCTCGTTTTCGCTTGCGCTAAGGGAGATGCCTAGCTGTTTTAATTGGGCCAGCAGTTGTTGATTGGCCTGGGTGCTGAACCATTGCTGAAGTGATTGCGCAATTTCATCACCGATTCCGAATACCGTCGTGATTTGTGCGGGGCTTTCGCAGGCGATCTGGGCCAGTGTTGCGGCGCTTGGGAATGCTTTGGCCAGCGCTTTCGCGCTCACTTCTCCTACGTGGTGAATGCCCAGACCGTAGAGCTGTTTATGCCAAGGCTTGCTTTTGGATTCGCTAAGTGCGGTCACCAGATTCTCCGCTGATTTTTTGCCCATACGATCCATGCTGGCCAGTAGGTTTGCCTCTAGCCCATAGAGGTCAGCTACTGACTTCAATAGGCCGCGATCTACCAGTTGTTCGATCAGCTTGCTGCCAAGCCCATCTATATCCAGGGCTCCTTTACTCACCCAGTGGCGAAGAGTTCCTCGTAGGATCGCTGGGCAGCTGTTGTTTACGCAGCGAGTTACTGCTTCACCTTCTTCTCGTACCAGCTCTGAGCTGCATTCTGGGCAGGTGTTGGGAAGTTCTAGTTTTTGTGTTGCTGCAGGTCGCAGCTCCCTCAACACACGTACTACTTCCGGGATGATTTCGCCGGCCTTGCGTACCACGATCGTGTCGCCGCTATGTAGATCGAGTTCGGCTACTCGATCAGCGTTATGCACTGTCGCACGGCTCACACTGGTGCCAGCAAGTGATATCGCTTCGAATTCGGCAACAGGTGTTATGGCTCCTGTGCGGCCCACTTGGCAAGTCAGTCTTAGTAGTTTGCTCGGCGCTTCTTCAGCGGCATATTTGAGCGCAATGGCCCAGCGTGGGGCTTTTTGAGTGAAGCCTGCGGCTTCTTGTAGTTGCAAGTCATTGAGTTTGACCACCACTCCATCTGTTGCATAAGGCAGTTGTCGTCTACCCTCGTCCCAGAGCTCGAAGAAGCTTTTCACCGCTGGTAGATCAGCTAGCAATGCAGCGTTTGGATTTACTTTGAATCCGATGCTCTCGAGCCATTGCAGTGTTTGCCAATGGTCTATCGGCCTAGGCGGATCATTAGTTTCGGCTTGCCAATCGCCTGGTAGATGAAGTGTGTAGGCAAAGAAGTCCAGGCCCCGCGAGGCCACTACCTGTGGATTTAGTTGACGCAACGTGCCGGCACAGGCATTGCGGGGATTGGCAAAGTTCATCTCACCATTTATCTCTCGATCAATGTTTATCGCCTTAAAGGTGCTGTTTGGAATGAAGGCCTCTCCTCTTACCTCTAGCCACGCTGGTGGGTTATTTAGTTGCAGGCGCAGTGGAATTGAGCTGATGGTGCGGACGTTGGCTGTGATCTCTTCTCCATCGGAGCCATCACCGCGAGTAGCGGCGCGCATGAGTAGGCCGTCTTCGTAGCTAAGGGCTAGAGCATTGCCGTCTATCTTTAGCTCGCCCACCATTGGCAGATCAGTTTGAGCTGATCCAAGCTTTGTTTCATTGCTAATTAGCTTGAGTAGTCGGGTGTACCAGCTAGTTAGTTCGTCAAGGTTGAAGGCATTGTCGAGGCTTAGAAGTGGGATGCGGTGCTGAACACTTGCAAAGCCTTTAGATGGAGCCCCACCAATTCTTTGCGTGGGGCTGTCGATGGTGATTAGTGAAGAATCTGCAGCTTCTAGCTCCAGTAGCTCGCGATAGAGGCGGTCGTAGACAGCGTCCTCAATCTGTGGCTTGTCAAGCACGTAGTAGGCGTGTGCGGCCTTATTTAGTAGATGGCGTAGCTCGGCTGCTCGATCTAAGGCTGTCTTCGACGTCGGGGTCACCGCTTCTGAAAAAACGATCGATTACGAATCGATGGGCACAATGCGATCGATGCGCCATGAATCGTCAACCTTGGAGAATGTGAAATCCATTTTTAATTCATCCTTACCATCAGATTTCAGCTTGATTGTGAGGATGACTTGACCTTCTTGGAGCCTGGGCCGACCGGATTTGAGATTTCTGTAGCGGTTGAGTTTTAGACCGGCCAGGAAGTTGATGAACTGCTGTCTATTCACGTGCTGCCGATAGGTCTTGGTGGTCAGCAAGTAGGCAGCATCAATTCGACCTGCGGCCACCTGAGTGAAGAACTGCTTAATCAGGGGGTTGATTCCCCTGGCACTGAATACCAGCCTTACAGCGGTGATGGTCCAGTAGAGCAGAAGGGCACCAGCTCCGGCCAGCAGGGCCTTGGTGCCAATATCCCGTGCTAGGGCCAGATCCATCGTCTTGTTTCTGCAATTAACAATTGAGTCTGACTGACTGGCTTCTCAAATATCTCTCTTGAGGGTCTGTGTGAAGCAGGCAGACTGTCAGAGCTTGACTCAGGGGCCTGCCCCAGACGACTTAAATGCCCCTAGTGCCCCTGTTGCCGCTTTTTCATCGCTTCAATCGGGAACATTTCAATGGGGCTTTGGTGGTTGGATCTCAGCCCCTTTTGTCCGTGCGCTGGAGTGATGGGCGTTTGCGCAAGACAGCAGGTTTCTATCGCCGTGGTTTAAGGGTTGAAGCTAGTCAGGGTTGCGAGATCGTGCTATCTCGCCCTGTGTTGGAGCTACTGCCTCAGACTGCAACAGAAAGCACCCTTTGCCACGAGATGATCCACGCTTGGATTGATCTGGTATTGCAGGTAAACGAAGGTCATGGCCCCCACTTTCGCTCCCGGATGTCGGCCATTAATGCTGCTCAGAGACAGTTTCAGGTGAGTGTGCGCCATCAATTTCCGGTGCCAAAAACACCGCCGAGGTGGTGGGCGGTTTGTCCTCGTTGTGGTCTGCGTTCTCCTTACCAGCGGCGTGTTGATCGGGCAGCCTGCCGGCAATGTTGTGACCGTCACTATGGGGGTAGCTGGCATGGCAGCTGTGTGCTCGTCTATGAACCTGCGTATCAGGAGGCTTGAGTGGAAATATTTCTTGGCGTGCTTCAGGTCAGTGGGGTTTCAATTGCCTTGATCGGTTGGCAACGGGAACAGTGGTTGCAGCGGCGGCGGCGGCGGTAACGTCGAAGCATGGATACACCACGCCAACCTCGTCAAAGGTCCAGGGATCCGTTGGACCGTCGTTTTGATCAGTGGATCGAGACGGGGCGTCAGTTGGTAGATGGTGTAGCTGGCACCCGCCCAGGTCAGCGTGGCTCGGGTCGCACAGATCGCCGCTCTACTCCGAGCCTGGGAACGGTTGGACGCTGGGTGGGAGACAAAATTGATTGGTTCCTGGAAGAGGATGAAGACTGGCTGGAGCCCTGGCAGGCTGAGACTCAGCCCACTGCGTCTGCAACTAAGCGACCCCTGGAGGCCATCTCTCGCCGTGCTCCTCCAGTGATATCTCCAGCTTCTACTGATAGTGATGATGTCTCTTGCGCGGATGAATGGCCCGATGAGTCATCTTTTCAGGTTGATCATTGGCAACGTCGTCCACCAGAGCGGATTGCTGTTGAAGGAGTTTCGAATAGCTATCCATCAGTCCCAGACCCATCCGAACGCCCCCTGGGTCGACGACCTCTGCCGCGCTCTAGTCGGCGACGTGAATGAGAATTTGTGAGATTATTAGCCTTAATTAGGCCACTCACTCAAGCTGCAGCGCTGCAGCTTGAGTGGTGTGTTCTTTGTGAGACTCGAAAATGGCAGCCACGTTGAGCTAGTTGATTATTGACATCACCAACAAGCTCTTCAGGAAGATCTTCAGACATTTGTTCGGCAGTGGCATTGATGGAGGGGGATCCCTCTTCAAGGGCTTCAATTAGCTGGACCCATTGATCCACCTGAATTGTTCGGCTGATTTGTTGGTAGCCGCATTTCTCTAGCAAAGCTCTGCAGATTGAGGCATTCCATAAAGCTGTGCGTGGTGGGGTTTGGGGTCCATGTTTGTGTGCGGCACCAGCTTCAAGGGCTCCTGGAGTAGGTCTTCCATGTCGATCGCGCCAGCCCTGTTGCTGTAGGGCTCGGCCGCAATTGATTGCCGAGATGCCGTAGATGCGTCCGAGATCAGTGAGGCTGAGCCAGGTCTGTGAGGGTGCCATGGAGAGGGGAACCGCTGCGGCTATCTTCTCGAACGCATAACGGTTGGCAAGTTGTCAAGTTGTAAACCAAATTAACCAGCAAATCTGTTGATCAGCAGATTCGAATTCCTTTTCTGGGAGCTGGTCCTAGCCACATTTCTAGCTCTGGGCTGAACACTTCTCTGATCACTGTTAGTTCGCGCTCTTGGCG
This sequence comes from Prochlorococcaceae cyanobacterium ETNP18_MAG_14, assembly GCA_030741055.1. GTDB lineage: Bacteria > Cyanobacteriota > Cyanobacteriia > PCC-6307 > Cyanobiaceae > Prochlorococcus. Next base: position 5,365 of record JASLWC010000004.1, read on the forward strand.
AAAGAAGCGGTAATGCCGGCTCCAAAATGGTCCCGCTCGGCAGAATTTCGACTCCAGCCAGTCGGCGGTCACAAGGGCAAGTCCATCCACTTCACGAAAGAGTTCTGAGCGACCTTTTGTAAGGCTGTCCCAGATTGGTTGATTGCGATTGTGTAGGTGTTTTTCGGCTTCATCGTGATTCCACCAGCTTTCGGCCCAGGCCAGGGTATGGGAACCGCAGGTCAACCACACCTGGCGCCTCAGCAGCGGTGGTTTAAGTTCGCTCACCTCCTTGGGTGCTGATTTATCGGCAGTGGGTTCCGGTTGCATGGTAATTAGCGTCACCTGTACTTCATGGCCGGTCAGTAACCGCAGGTGGCGGGTTGGGCTGCCGTCTCCAAGCAGCAGCAGTCGCCAAGGACCGGGCAATTGCCAGGGGCCTTCACCAGAGAGCACTGCCTTGGTGGGAGCGTCCCAGATTCGTGTTGGGGAGATCAGCACTGATGGGGACTGGCTCAGAAGGCGCCTCCAATGTTGAGGCGACGCTGCTTGCCTTGGCGTTCAATGACGGCCCCGTTTGCGCTCACTGTGGCTACTCGCCAGTTGCTGCTGCCGATGTTCTCACCTGGTGTCGCGGAGGTAGAGGTTTGTCCCATCTGAAAGATTGCCGAGCTATTGCCACGGGGGCCATGCACTACACCTACTAGTACGGGCACTGTTTCGTCTGCATCTTGCTGAATTTGACTTGAATTAGAGGAGAACCTTTCTTTACCGATGGGAATGGTCACAGCTTCCAAGCCCTTCAGCCAAGCAGGATCAGGCGGAGGTGGTGGAAGTTCTGCCAGCTCACCGCTAGGGCTTTGCTTACTGATCTCCAAGCTGTAGCCCGCTCCCTGGGCAGTTGTTTGAGATGCGTTGGGTAGCTTGCTAATACGCTCGATTAGCAGCAGATTTCGTTCTCGATCTAGTTGGGCTTGTGAGGCTTGCCAGTGATGAGCAAGCCATAAACTGCTGATCAGACCAGTAGTTGCCAAGCCAGCAAGACTGAGCATTGGCCAGGATGGGCGTTTGCTGATCACGTGGTCGTGGATATGCACCTTGGCAGCGTTCATAGGTACCTCTGGATCACTGAAAACACGATCCATTACCTGTTCAGCCTTTAGGTTCCAGTAGGCCTTAGAGGTGGTGAGGCGAGAGTTCACCGGCAGTCTCAATCACACCCAAAGTTATCGATCTTGACCAGAGGCGGCGAGGGTGCGGCGTTTTTCTAGCTCCAGCCAGATCAGTAGGGCGTTGAGATCAGCCTTGCTTACTCCGGGAACATGGCTGGCCTCAGCCACACTGAGTGGCCGTATATTTGCGAGTTTTTCGCGTGCTTCTTGAGAGAGGGTAAGGATTTTGGTGTAATCGATATCTGTAGGTAGGCGTCTTTGCCCCTGTCGCTTTACTTGATCGATTTGTTGTTGCTGTCGTTGTAGGTAACCGCTGTATTTAATATCGATTTCGGCTCCTTCTCGCACCGCTAGGGGTAGGTTTGGATCAGCCAGGCCATGTCTTACCAGTTCGCCAGTGTGCATTCCTGGTCGGCGTAGAAGATTCGCCAAGGTGATCGATCCCTTGATTTTGGCGCCGGTTTCTGTTTCTACGGCAGCTGCTCTGGGATCGCTTGCTTTGAGGCGTTGTTTTTCAAGTCGCTGCTTTTCGGTTTCTAGAGCTGTTTGTTTGCTCTTGAATAGTTGCCAGCGGCTTGCGTCGATAAGTCCTAGCTGATGGCCGATGGGGGTTAGACGACGGTCTGCGTTATCTCCACGCAGCACCAGGCGGTATTCGCTACGGCTGGTGAGCACTCTGTAGGGCTCGTGCAGGTCATTGCTGACAAGATCATCAATCATTGTGCCGATATAGCTGTCCTCGCGTGGAAATCGCACGGCTTCCTTGCCCTGAACTAAACGGGCGGCATTGAGGCCGGCCACCAGCCCTTGAGCAGCTGCTTCTTCATAGCCGGTGGTGCCATTTAGCTGGCCGGCGCTAAACAGTCCGGCCACTCGCTTGGTTTCCAGTGAAGGCTTGAGTTGAGTAGCAGGAAGGTAGTCGTAATCGACTGCGTAGGCTGGACGAAGCATCAGGCATTGCTCCAGGCCCGGTAAGGTACGCAGCAGTTCAAGTTGAAGCCGTTCTGGAAGTCCGGTAGAGAAGCCCTGCACATAGATTTCTGGTGTGTCGCGACCTTCGGGTTCCAGGAAGATTTGATGTGAGCTCTTATCAGCGAAGCGCACGATTTTGTCTTCAATAGAAGGGCAGTAGCGGGGTCCTTTGCTGTCAATAAAGCCGCCGTAGATAGGTGTCAGGTGGAGGTTGTCTTTGATCAGCTGATGAGTGATCGCTGTGGTCCGGGTGATATGGCAGCTCATTTGTTCTCCGCTTACCCAGGCTTTTGGGTCGAAAGAGAAGAAGCGATCTGCTGCATCACTGGGCTGTTCCTCCAGTTGGTCGAATGCGATGCTGCGCCGATCGACTCTGGCTGGTGTACCTGTTTTAAGTCGATCGGTGTGCAGGCCTAGTTTCTGTAGGGCCTCGGTGAGTCCCTCTACTGCTTGTTCACCGGCTCGGCCTGCTGGCATTGACTTATTGCCTATCCAGATCTGCCCGCCAAGGAAGGTGCCTGCTGTGAGGATTACAGCTTTGGCGCTGTAGACGCTGCCGAAATAGGTGCTCACACCAGTAATTTGAGCTGCATGGCCATGCGCTGGCTCCCAGTTCTCGTCAGCGCCTGAGTAATCACCATTCACTTCAAGACCAGTCACCATTGCTTCGCGAAGGGTGAGGTTGGCTGTCTGCTGCAGTATTTGCAGCATCTGTCGGCAATAGAGACGCTTATCAGTTTGGGCGCGCAAGGCCCAGACTGCTGGACCACGGCTTGCATTGAGCATGCGTTTTTGCAGTGCCGTTGCGTCGGCTAGGCGTCCGATAACTCCGCCGAGGGCATCCACCTCATGAACCAGTTGGCTCTTGGCTGGACCACCTACTGCAGGATTGCAGGGCTGCCAGGCGATGCGGTCGAGGTTGAGGGTGAACAGTGCTGTGGATAGGCCCAGCCGCGCTGTTGTAATCGCTGCTTCGCAGCCGGCGTGACCACCACCGACGACTATTACATCGAATTGTTCGTTAACTGGAGCACTTAAGGGCATAGGGCCCGTGGAGTTTTAGAGCAGGTGCAATCAATCTATGGCTGCTTTAGGCGGCCAGATTGCGGAAACGTGTGAATTGGGGTTCGAAAAGTAGCTTTACGGTGCCGACTGGGCCGTTGCGGTGCTTGGTCACGATTACTTCGGTGATTCCGCGGTCGGCGGTTTCTGGGTTGTAGTACTCGTCGCGGTAGATCATCAGAACCAAGTCAGCGTCTTGCTCGATTGAGCCTGATTCGCGCAGGTCACTGAGCATTGGGCGTTTGTTGGTGCGTGACTCAACTCCACGGCTGAGCTGTGATAAGGCAATAACCGGTACGTTCAGTTCCCGTGCCATGCCCTTGAGGCCGCGGGTAATCCGCGAGAGTTCCTGTACTCGGTTGTCAGGGGTTGAGCCTTCCATTAGCTGTAGGTAGTCGATTACTACAAGACCTAGTTCTTTGCCCTGTTCGGCCATCAGTCGCCTGCATAGGGAGCGCATCTCCAGAACGCCTGAGTTGGGTTTGTCATCTATATAGATGGGTAGTTGTCCAAGGGTGTTGATGCCTTGGCCTAGTAGAGGCCATTCCTCTTGTCGCAAACGGCCTGTTCTGAGCCTGCTGCTCTCAATACCAACTTCCATTGAAAGAAGGCGATAGGTGAGCTGCTCTTTGCTCATTTCCAGGCTGAAAACGCATACAGGCAGGTTGTGGAGTTGGGCCACGTTCTTGGTCAGGTTGAGCACCATGGAGGTTTTTCCCATGGCGGGGCGTCCAGCAACGATGATCAGGTCACTGCGTTGCAGGCCTTGGGTCATTGCATCGAGGTCGTAGAAGTTCACCGGGATGCCGGCCACTGAGGTGCCAAGCGAGCGACTTTCTATCTCGTTAAAGGTGCTGGTGAGGATTTCTGCGGTCGGTGTAAGTCCTTTGGATGGCTTTTCTTGGCTAATCGCAAAAATCGTTTGTTCTGCTTTATCGAGAACTTGTTCCATCGGCAGGGCTTGGTCAAAGCCGAGCTGAATGACTTCGTTCCCTGAGCGAATTAATTGACGCCTCAGAAACTTATCCATTACCAATCGGGCTACTTGCTCGATCGATGCCGTGGAGGCGACGCGTTCTACTAGCTCAATTAGACGGTTGCTACCACCGACCTTTTCTAGAGATCCGGTATCTGCCAGCCAGGCGCTCATCGCTGTGAGGTCTGTGGGCTTGCCCTGGCTGTGAAGCATCAGGGCTGTACGGAAGATTTCTCGATGGGCGTTGAGATAAAAAGCCTCAGGCTGTAGTACATCGACCACTCGGCCGATGGCATCAGGATCAAGCAGGATGCCGCCTAGTACAGCTTCCTCTGCCTCCAGATTTTGAGGAGGCACGGAATCCGGTAGGGCTTCAAATCTTGGTTCTCGTGAAGTGTTAGATGCTTTTCTGAAGGGCCTAGACCCCTCCGCGGCGGTGTCGCCGTTGCTTGGTAGGGGGGCGCTCACCATGAAGAAGAGCAGACGTTATAGGGAGACCCACTCTGCCTTGTTAAGCAAGCCTTGCCAGGGATCAGTAGCTAACTACTTCGAGGTTGATTTCGGCATTCACTTCATTGTGAAGCTTCACTTGCACCTTGTAGCTACCGGTGCGGTGGATTTCGGGGACGATGATGTTGCGGCGGTCGATCTCTTTCTTAGTGGCCGCTTCGATTGCTTCGGCTACATCACCATTGGTGACAGTGCCAAATAAGACGTCGTCTTCACCGGTTTGCTTCTTAACAGTGAACCGTCCAATGGTGACCATGGCGGTTTGGAAGTCGAGGGCTTCCTGTTTTAGTGCCGCTTGATGTTCAGCCTGCTTGGCTTGACGGTGAGCGACCTGTTTCATTACGGCTGGTGTCACAGGGACGGCCTTGCCGTAGGGAAGTAGGAAGTTGCGTGCGTAACCAGGAGCAACTTCCACCAAGTCGCCGTCTTTACCGAGGCTGAGAACTTCCTCGTTGAGGACGACTTTTACACGCTTGGCCATGGTTAATGAAAGGACGGACGACGACTGATTAGCGATCGATCACCTTACGACGTGATCGGTAGCTGAATCTTGCGAGCCAAACCAAGAGCTCGCAGCAGCCTGATGTGTTGCCAGGTGAGGTCGATCTGACCGCGCTGCATGCCGTGAATAGCTGAGTGCGGGAAGGCGTGATGGTTGTTGTGCCAACCCTCACCGAAGGTTAGTGCTGCTACCCAGGGATTGTTGCGGGAGTTCTCACCGGTCTCGAAGACCACGCTGCCCCAGCAGTGAGTGGCAGAATTCACCAGCCAGGTGATGTGATAAACGATCACTAGGCGAAGGGGGATCCCCCAGAGCACTAGTGCCCAGCCGCCGCCGGCAGCTCCGCTGACGCTACCGATCCAGAACAGCAGACCAGCCAGGGGTAGTTGCAACAACAGGAAGTATTTATTCAGCCAACGGTGATAGGGATCACGGGCCAGATCAACTGATAGGCGAGGCACTGTCCGCATGGCTGGAATCGGTTCGAACATCCAGCCCATGTGGCTCCACCAGAAGCCTTTATGACTGTTGTGGTGGTCGGCGTCGGTATCGGAAAACTTGTGGTGGTGGCGATGGAGCCCGACCCAGTCGATCGGCCCGTGCTGACAGCTCAAGGCACCACAGGTAGCAAAAAAGCGTTCCAGCCAACGAGGAACTCGGAAGGAGCGGTGCGAGAGCAGGCGGTGGTAGCCGATCGTCACTCCTAGGCAGGCGGTAACCCAGTAGAGGACGAGTAGGGTTGTGATCGCTTGCCAGCTCCAGAAACTGGGCTGCAAAGCGTATATAGCTAGAACATGAATGGCGATCATGAATCCGATCGTTCCCCAACGCCTTGATTCTTTCGCTGGGCAAATAGCCGGGCGGCGGAAGGGGCGCTGAAGGTTTGATGACAGGGTTAAGGCCTTGTGCGAAGCTACGGGTCTACTCACCGAAGAACGCGTTCTTATCACTCTTGAAGCCATGAGCGATCCGTCGAATGTTCGCAAATTATACACGATACGGATCCGTATCTAGTGACTGGCCCTGATGTTGAATGTGATTCTGAAGCCAGGGGCTATCGCGAGCGCTTGGAGGATGGGCGGCGGGCCATGGCTCATCTCATTCATGTGTGGCATGAGCGCAATGGTTGGTCGCATAAGGTTTTGCCCGCTCTTGCGGAATGTCTGGATCTTGGTCGAGTTCATAATTCGCAGATCTCCAATCTTCGCAACGGCAAACTTGCTTCTCCAGGCCCTGAAGTGTTTCTTGCCTTGGGTCAGGCCAACGCCATACTTCATGCTGGTTTGGAGCCGATTCGCGATCGCCTGAAGGAGGGCCATCCCGACTTACTCAAGGTTTTATCTGAGAGTGCCCTTCCTTTGGAAGGAGAAGATGGCCAGCCCCTTGGGGCTGGCGTCCTATTTGAGATTTTTGTTGGCCTGGCGTCTTTGCCCTCAGGTTTTGATTGGCGGATTGAGGAGGATGAGGCTGCCGCCCTAAGTGCTGCTTTGGCAGATCGTCTCTGCGATGGGAAATCTTGGCGTCACTGTCGTGACAAGGTGATGGCGGCTTATCCAGTCAGTAAGGCACAGCGCAGGGAGCGCTTTGCGGCTGTGATGGCTGGCCTGAGGGACTACAACGCCGAGGAGCTCGATGGGGAATTGCTAGATCTGCACTCCACTCAGGTTGCCTTGGGTGGGTTTGATCGCAAGGGGGCTGAGGGTTTTTTGGATGATCTTCGCGCTCGAGCGGTGTTGTTGGCTGATCAGGAAGCGCCGTGAGATTAGCGGGAAATCTGTACTCGACGGGCTAGGCCAAGACGGCGCAATACCTTTATGTGTTGCCAGGTGATATCTAATTCAAACCAGCGCATACCGTGACGGGCACTTGCGGGATAAGCATGGTGGTTGTTGTGCCAGCCTTCGCCGAAGGTGAGCAGTGCCACCCACCAGCAGTTACGAGAAAGGTCGGGGCTCTCGAAGTTGCGGTAGCCAAATGCATGGGTCGCGGAGTTCACCAGCCAAGTCACGTGATAAACAACAACCAGTCGTAGCGGGATGGCCCAGAGCACAAGGCCAAGTCCGCCGCCGTGCACCTGAGCCAGTTCTCCGTACCAGTAGAGACTTAGGCCAATGGGGATTTGCAGCAAAAGGAACCAACGATCAAGCCATCGAAAGAAAGGGTCTGCCTGCACATCCGCCGCAAAGCGGTTCCTATGACGCAGGGCGGGAATTTCATGCAGCATCCACTCGCTATGTGCCCACCAGAGACCTCGGCCGGCATCGTGGTGGTCATTGGGTTGGTCGGAGTAGCGGTGGTGATGACGGTGCAGAGCGACCCATTCAATGGGGCCGCTCTGACAGGCCAGAGTGCCCATGATTACCAGAAGTTTCTCCAACCAAGAGGGTGCGACAAAGCTGCGATGAGCTACCAGTCGATGGAGCCCCAAGGTCACCCCAAGCACCGTCATCCAATAAAGAACGCCAAAAGCTACTAACCCTTGCCAGCTCCAGTTTGCAGGTAGCAGTGCAAAGGTGGCAGCTACATGCATAGCCACCATGAAACTGGTAGTGCCCCACTTGAATCGACGTTGATGGGCCGGCAGAGGCTCTCGGGGTGCGATTACAGCAGCCCATTCGTTTTGTTGACGGCTGGTGGACTCATAGACCGGAAGGTTTGAAACCAAGAGGAACTCCTTGTGTTTGGGACGGCTGCTTGGCTTTCAGTGCTGGCGACGTGAGCAGATCATTCTCAAATCTAAAGGAACCATGAAATCGACTCCTTTGCTCTTGTGCAGGTTTGTGCATTCTTCACCTTTGCTTAGCTCTGGCAGCTGGGCAAATCATTCGCAAAGGCCTTACTAGGCAAACTGTTGCCTGCTCGTAAATGCTGCTACTTAGCTCTTAATAGCGGATTTTGGCTGACGTTCTACGAAGGTTCAGCATGGGGATGACTGATCTTGATCCCAACTTTTGTGCAGAGATTTTCCGTAGTTGGCTTTGATGAAGAGCTTGTGCAGCAGTGGGCCAGGCGGCATGTCAATGCTGTTTGCAGGCGCCTTCAGGGGCTTGCAAACCAACGTACTGCTGCTGTAGCGCCTCGCCTTGAAAAGGTGTTGGAGGCATTTAGTAGCGAACGTGTTGCGACACAACACTTCGCTTCCCTCACTGGTTATGGCCATGGCGATCAGGCCAGGGAAGTCGTTGATCGGGTGTTTGCTCGGGTGCTCGGTGCTGAGAAGGCAGCTGTACGGCTCCAATTCGTTAGTGGTACCCATGCGATTGCCGCGGCTTTGTTTGGCGTACTTCGGCCTGGTGATCAGTTGTTGTCAGTAACCGGGCAGCCTTACGACACATTGGAAGAGGTGATTGGTCTGCGGGGATCCGGTCAGGGTTCTATTGCTGAATTCGGGATTTCTTATCAACAGCTACCCCTCACTGCTGAGGGCTGCGTAGACATCCCAGCATTGGAAAGAGCTCTGGAGGTGCCAAGGCGGATGGTGTTTATTCAGCGCAGCTGTGGCTATAGCTGGCGGCCATCTCTGTCGATCGCAGCTATTGACGAGCTCTGTGCTCGCATTCATGCATCTCAGCCGGAGTGTGTTTGTTTTGTCGACAATTGCTATGGAGAGCTGGTTGAGGAGAGAGAGCCCCTCGAGGTTGGTGCCGACCTGATTGCAGGCTCCTTGATTAAAAACCTGGGTGGCACAATCGTTCCCACAGGTGGTTATGTCGCAGGCCGGGCTGATTTGGTGGAGCAGGCCTGTTGCCGGCTCACTGCACCGGGGATTGGTAGTGAGGGTGGCATTGGTTTTGATCTCTATCGCTTGGTATTGCAGGGTTTGTTCCTGGCTCCGCAAATGGTGGCAGAGGCTTTGATTGGAGCTGATCTAGTGGCTGGTGTGTTCGACGGGCTGGGCTTTGCCGTGAAGCCTGCGCTTGGAGCCCATCGTGGGGATTTAATTCAGGCGGTGCAGCTTGGAGATCCTGAGGCTTTGAAAGTTGTTTGCAGGGCTTTTCAGGCATGTTCCCCGGTAGGGGCTTATCTCGATCCTGTACCAGCTGCTATGCCCGGCTATGCCAGTGATTTAGTGATGGCAGGGGGCACATTTATCGATGGCAGTACCAGTGAATTCTCTGCCGATGCCCCCCTGCGTCCCCCTTACAACCTCTATGTGCAGGGAGGTACCCATCGCACTCATGTGGAATTGGCCCTCATTCGGGCTTTGGTGGCATTGGTGCGCGCCGGTTTGCTTGATTTGCCCCAGACTGGTTGAGCTTTGCCTCGCTGGCTCGATGGCTTTCAATTTTCCTGATCACTTTCGCTTCGCCGAAACCCATGAATACGCCAGGTTGGATGGTGATTTGGTGCGTGTAGGTATCAGTGCCTTTGCTGTTGATCAGCTGGGAGACATCGTCTTTGTAGATCTGCCGGAGGTAGGTGCTGCGTTAGAGCGGGGTTCCAGTTTTGGCTCTGTTGAGTCGGTTAAAGCTGTTGAGGAGCTGCATGCTCCGATCAGTGGTGAGCTGGTGCGGCGTAATGAGTCGGTGCTTTCCAGTCCGGATGAACTTCAAAATGATCCTCATGGTGAGGGTTGGCTGCTTTTAGTTCGTCCGTCAGAACCAACTCAGTTGCAGGAGTTGATGGATGCAGCCACCTACGCAAGCAAGTTGGCTACTGAATAAATCCCGTGGGAATCTTATAAAGGGCCAGGTTTGGCGACAGATTTTCTAAAGTTGCTTGCTCCGTCTTTATGAATCTCCCTTGACATTGCTTGAACAGCGTCCAGTTGAGACTTCAAGCAGTCAGTCGTCCCCTTTTTGGGCTAGGCACATTGGGCCGAGTTCTGAGGATCAGCAGCAAATGCTGCTGGAGCTTGGGCATCGTGATTGGCAGACTTTTATTGAGGCTGTAGTTCCCCCCGATATTCTTGATACAACTCCGCCCAGGGGTGTCCTTCCTGAGGGCTGTGGGGAAGAGCAAGCGATAGAGGAACTGCGTGTAATCGCAGCTACCAATCAGTTGAAGCGCTCGTTGATCGGGCTTGGCTATTACGGCACAGCAACACCTGCGCTGATTCAGCGCCAGGTATTGGAAAATCCTGCTTGGTATACCGCTTATACGCCTTATCAAGCTGAGATCTCTCAGGGCAGATTGGAGACTCTGTTCAATTTTCAAACACTAATTAGTGAGCTAACGGGGTTGGCGATAGCCAATGCTTCGTTGCTTGATGAGGGAACTGCAGCCGCTGAGGCGATGAGCCTCAGCTTTGCTGCTTGCAAACGGCCTGAGGCCCATCGCTTTCTTGTGGATGCGGAGGTGCTTCCCCAGACTCTTGCAGTGCTGAAAACCCGTGCGGAACCCCTTGGTATCCATCTTGAGGTAGCCGAGCCGATCAGCTTTCGATTCGACGCTGAGGTCTTTGGTGTTTTGCTTCAGTTGCCTGGCCGCAGTGGAAGGCTTTGGGATCCCACTGCCTCGATAAGGGCAGCTCATCAGGTGGGGGCACTGGTGACAGTTGCGATTGATCCTCTGGCTCAGGTGTTGATTGCTCCTGTGGGTGACTTAGGTGCAGATATTGCTGTTGGCAGTGTTCAACGTTTTGGGGTGCCCGTTGGTTTTGGCGGACCTCACGCTGCCTTTTTTGCTGTTCGTGAGGCTTTTAAGCGACAAGTTCCCGGTCGTCTAGTTGGTCAGTCTGTGGATGCGGAGGGTCAACCGGCCTTGCGGTTGGCTTTGCAGACCAGGGAGCAACACATTCGTCGAGACAAAGCCACCAGCAACATCTGCACGGCTCAGGTATTGCTGGCCGTGATGGCGACGTTCTATGCAATTCACCATGGTCCTGATGGCCTTACGGCAATTGCTCGTCGGGTGCTGCGCTTACGGGCTCAACTCGAGCGGGGATTGGTCCAGATGGGCTATCCAGTGCAGCCGCTAGCACGTTTTGACACTGTTGAAGTGATTTGCCCTGAGGCTCCGGCTGTTCATCAGGCAGCAGCTTTGGCAGGCTTCAACCTGCGGTTGCTTCCTATCGGTGTTGCGCCAGAGGAAGCCAATGGATTTGGGATCAGTTTTGATGAGCTCAGCACCGATCAGGAGCTAGGCAAGATCCTTCAGATTTTGGCGGAGGCTGTGGGTCAGTCCTTGCCAGTAATTGAAGACCTTCCTGTAGAGGAGCTTTTGGAGCTGCCTTTGCGCCAGCGACCCTGGCTGCAACAGTCAGTGTTTCATCTATATCGCAGCGAAACTGAGCTGCTGCGTTACATCCAGCGTCTCGTTAGTCGCGATTTCTCATTGGTGCACGGGATGATCCCTCTGGGTAGTTGCACCATGAAGCTCAATGCTGCAGCTGAGCTGATGCCAGTGAGCTGGAGGGAGTTTGCGGCGCCCCATCCGTTTGCCCCTTCAGATCAATGCAATGGTTATCGGCGATTAATTCAGGACCTAGAAGGTTGGTTTGCATCTATCACTGGCTTTGCTGGAGTGTCTTTGCAGCCGAATGCCGGTTCTCAAGGGGAATTTGCCGGTTTACTAGTGATTCGGGCTTGGCATCATTTTCGTGGTGAGCAGCAAAGAGATGTTTGCCTGATTCCTACTAGTGCTCACGGCACCAATCCAGCCAGCTCTGTGATGGCTGGTTTGCGAGTGGTGCCTGTGGCTTGTGATCAGGAGGGCAATGTTGACCTCGACGATCTGGCATGCAAGGCATCTGCTCATGCCTCTGAGTTGGCGGCGCTAATGATCACTTATCCCTCAACTCATGGCGTTTTTGAGCCGAAGATCCGCGAGATCTGTGAGCTCGTCCATCGCCATGGTGGTCAGGTGTATCTGGATGGCGCCAATCTCAATGCTCAGATCGGGTTTTGTAGCCCTGGTACTTATGGCGCTGACGTCTGTCATATCAATCTGCACAAGACGTTTTGTATTCCCCATGGTGGAGGCGGACCAGGCGTAGGCCCTATAGCGGTGGCTGCTCATTTGATGCCCTTTTTGCCAGGCCATCCCCTTGCTAGCTGCGGTGGTGAGCAGGCGATCGGTCCAGTTTCTGCTGCGCCATGGGGCAGTGCAGGCATCCTGCCGATCACTTGGATGTATCTGCGCATGATGGGTGCTGAAGGTTTGCGGCAGGCCAGTGCTGTTGCGCTGTTGTCTGCTAATTACCTGGCCCATCGGCTTCACCCTTATTACCCGGTGCTTTTCAGGGGTCAATCAGGGCTGGTTGCCCATGAATGCATCCTGGATCTGCGTCCTCTCAAGCGCAGTGCCGGTTTGGAAGTAGACGATATTGCCAAGCGGCTAATGGACTACGGCTTTCATGCTCCAACTGTGAGCTGGCCTGTGGCTGGGACAGTGATGGTGGAACCCACCGAAAGCGAGAGTCTTGAGGAATTGAATCGCTTCTGCGATGCCATGATCGCCATACGGGAAGAAACGGCGGCGATTGAGTCGGGGCAGATGGATCCCCACAACAATCTGCTGCGGCGGGCACCTCATACTTTGGCTGCTGTTACCGCAGAGGTTTGGGATCGGCCTTATTCGCGCACTGAGGCGGCGTTCCCATTAGCTGATCAGCGTCAAAGCAAGTTTTGGCCTGCAGTTTCTCGTATTGATAATGCCTATGGCGATCGCAATTTGGTGTGTAGTTGCCCAACGGTTGATGAGCTCACTGATAAAGATGTTCGCCAGCCTCCCCTGGTGCAAACCAGTTGAAGGCAGTAATTTGTCATTGAAAACCGAATTTTTGGCTTTCAATACATTGCATGCCGCAGTTTTTTGATCATACTGACCGGCATCTGCACCATTGCTGGGGGGACAGCATGGATAGCGACACTTCACTCAATCAACTACAAAAACGCATGGGAAGCGGTGGCCTAAGCCTTCCCACCCTTCCAGATGGATTGGAAACAGCTCGTCTTCAAGGACATACCTTGGCGATGGATGGAACCAATGTGGTGCGCGTTCCTTTTGGTGTTCGTCAGTCCAGGCGGCAACGACCTGAGCGTCCGGAGCGATGGGCCACGGTGGTGTTGCCATTTAATTCTCATGGTGGGCATCCAACACCTCCTCCTCATGCAGCCTGATTAATCAGGCTGCGTCACATAGGTTTTTCCCCTGAGAGAGACGCCAATCCAGCAGAGACTTGACTTCCTCTAGGGAGCAGCTTTTGGTACGGAAGGGCAGTATCAACATCGGGCTGCGTTCAGGCCTAACCAACCAGGTTTGGTTTGCCTGTGGCAAGAGTAGGAAGCCGCGATAACGCACTGCAAATTCGTGGCCAGGCTTAGATCCCATTGGGCCGAGAAGTAATTGCAATGATTGGCACATTTCAGTACACAACATGTGGTGTGCCAACCCCTTTCAGAAAGTCTTTATAATTACGAAGGGCTCTTGTTGCCGTCCTCGCGAGCTTCCATAAGGCCTTTTGCTCAAAGGAGTCTGGATGAATTCCAAGTTAGTGAAACTACATTTAAGGGTGTTCGATTTGACTGACAACCTCCCTTGCTTACTCCATATCTAGTGGAGGTAAAGCTCGGTATAGTTGAAGTCGAAGCTCCAGATCGTTAGCGAGACCACCTTGATCGCGGCCTTTGCGATAAATGCAGCTTTCGGCGCATCGATCAAAGATTGAGAGGGTGTTTCAGCAGCAGCAGCTTCTGGTCAGAATCTTCCCAGCTCTTATTCATGCTCTATCTAGTTGCGTTTGCTGATTATTTAGTGGTTGTTGTGGCATGTAATCGAGAGAACGTGCTGATTTCGATTACATTTCTGCTCGCCTAATAGTTGGCTCCTGTGCGGCGATGATGAACGGCTGTTGTGCCTTCTGCGTCGAGCACGCCCCCGTGGCTTAATTCTGCATAGATGAGCCAGTGATCACCACATTCCATGCGCAGTCTCACCGTGGCCTCGAGCCAAGCCAGTGCCTCGGGCAGGATCGGTTGGCCGGCTGGACTGCTGTCGAGTTCTAGTCCTGCAAAGCGGTCTGCGCCGGGTGGAAATGGTTGCAGGAATTGCTTCATCAATTGGTTTTGTCGGCCTTCGGCCAGCACATTGATGGCGAAGCAGTCATCACGCTGCAGCAGAGTTTCCACTGCTCGGTCTTTAGCGATCGAAACGGTGAGGCCTGGAGGTGAAAAGCTTGCTTGGCTAACCCAACTGGCCACCATGGCGCCGCTGAGGCTTTTATCTCCTTCACCTTTGCGGACTGTGAGCACGCATAGGGCACCCACCACTCGACCTAGAGCTAACACTGCTGGATCGCTGCGACTTGCACTCATCCCACCGGCAGTGCGTCGCTGCTGACGGCTTTGTCCTTTCAGCAGGCTTCGACCAAAGTGCGTGCCTGTTTCCTCGAGAGTTTTGATCATCGCAGCATCTGGACTGAATTTCACTTTGATCGGATCAAATCCGAATTGAAAACCGCCGTCTCGCAGTTTGCTTTCGAGAAGGTCGAGTGCTTCGCCGCTCCAGCCGTAGCTGCCGAATACGCCGACTGGTTTGCTGCGGTCGCCCTCTGCAAGCAGCGTGCCTAGGGTCGAGATGATTGGCGTTGGTGCATGGCCTCCCAGGGTTGGTGAGCCGATCAGATAGGCATCTGCTTCTTGAATCGCTTGTAGTAGCTCATCAGCGGGGGTGAACTCGCAGTTGATACTTTTCACACGCACTCCGGTTCTACTCACGCCTTGGGCCAGGGCATCAGCGATCGCGGCTGTGTTGCCGTAGGCACTAGCGAAAAGCAGCAAGACGTTGATTGCGGCATCTTGATGTCCTTCACTCCAGCGCCGGTAGTCGCTGAGTAGGCTGCGCCAGCTCGCTTCTATGGCTGGACCATGGCCTGGTGCGATGGTGCGGATGTCTAGCTCTTCGAGCCTGTCGACGAGGCTATTTACCTGGTTGCTTATCGACGCCATTAGGCAGTCGTAGAAATGGCGCCGCTCTTCTTCCGTGCTGTTGCGGTTGGCTTCTGCCCAGTTGCTTGTGCAGAGGTGAGCAGCGAACAGCTTGTCGCTCATCAATAGGCCAAGGCTTTCTTCAAAGGCCAACAGGCCGCCTGGCCAACGCGCTGTCGGAGCAGGAATCAGCCTCAACTGATGATTGTTGCTCAGTTGAAGAACTTGTTCTTGCCGAATAATCTGGATATCTGGTAAGGGAGCTATCGCTGGGGTTACCTCGTCTTGCTCACCCGGTGCTGTTGGTTTGCGTTGATTCCAGAGCTCTTTGATTAGTTTGGCGCCGGGATTGGAGCTGATTAATTCCAGCTGGGGATAAACATCAGCCAGCTTCTGTAGTAAGGCGATGCGGTTGGGGTTGATGTGTCCAACGACAACTTGAAGGGCTGTGGTGTTGCTCTCTAGAGCATTGGCGAGGGCGGGCATGAACACCTCGGCATAGGCAGCTCCGGGTGGGTGAACCAATACCGCTGAGTGATGATCCCCCTCACTGTTTTGACCAGCGGCAAACAGGAAGCTATTGGCTGTGCTGCCTCGTTCAAGGGCATATTCCGATTCAAAACGCAGTCGTTGGGGACTCAGGCCTCGCAGGCTGACTAGACCTGCTTCTATTGGGATGCTGATTGTTTGGCGTTGGCTGATGGCTGTGTCTGTTGCTTGATGGCTAGAGGATGTTTTCATCAGTAGTGATTTCCTACTTTTCGGTGATGTACAGCGGTACTGGCTTCAGCATCGGCCACGTTGCCCTGTTCAACGACGGCATAAATAATCCAGTGATCGGGGCTTTCTAGGCGCTGTTCAACTCGACAACCGAGAAATGCCAGAGCGTCAAGCAGCACCGGACCACCTTCAGCGGCATCGTCAAGCACGTTGATGCCTTCAAAGCGATCAGCACCTGGAGGGAACCGCTTGAGGAAATGACGCATTAATGGTTGGTAGTTGTCCTCTCGGAGCACGTTGATTACGAAGCGATCACCCACTTGCATCAAGGTTTCGATGGCGCGGTCTTTGGCTACTGCCACTGTGAGCCCTGGTGGTGTGAAGCTAGCTTGGCTAACCCAGCTCGCCACCATGGCACTGCGTCGCCTGTTGCTGCCTTCGCCCTGACTAGCTGTAACCACATACAACCCGCCACTGAGGCGACCGAGGGCTTTGTCGAGATTGCTATCTAAACTTTTCATTGCAGCCATAGTTTTTGCGCGGCTGAGCAGTTGGCCTAGATCGGTGCCTGCTTCTTCGAAGCGCTGGTAGTCGTTGCTATCGGGTACTTTGCGAATTCGTAGTGGTAAGAAGGCCTCCTTTTGCTCAAGGCTGCGCAATTGTGATGCCACCTCATCAATCGGTGCATCATTGCCGCCGTAGGCATCGTATACAGCAACCCATTGCTTGGTGTTTAGCGCTGCAAGCAAGGTGCCGATTGAACTTTGCAGCTCTGCATCGGGTTGCGAAGGCCAAGTTGGCACAACTACGGCTTTGGCGCCTCCGATTAGCCCGCTTAGTTCTTGAGCTTCGCACGCTCGTAGATCAACGAGTTGCACTTGGGCATCGGCTTTGCCGATGCCATGCGCAATTGCTTGGCTGAGGCGATCACAAAAACCGTATTGGCTTAGATAACAGACAGCTGCATAGCTTTCGCTTTCGCTGCGTTGACTGCTCCATTCGCGATAGTCGTCGACCCAGAGCTTGAGATGATCACGAAGTAGTGGTCCATGACCAACGGCAATCGTGTTGATCTCTGGCAGCGTATCCACGCGTTTGAGTGCCTGCACCAAGCTGCGTGCATTGGGTCCCATCAGACAGTCGTAATAGAAACGAAAGTCGGGAGCAAGAGCACTCGGATTTTTGTCGTAGACATCATCCGAGCAATAGTGCATCCCAAAGGCATCACAGGTATAGAGGATTCCCGTGCCGTGATCGAAGGAAAAGATTGTGTCTGGCCAGTGCAGGTTTGGTGCACTTAGGAACTCAAAACGATGTGCATTACCGCTTGTTGGGTTTGTGCCTAGATCCAACTCGTCGCCAGTTTTGACTGCTCGAGAGCGAAAGGGGCGATGCACCTGATCTTGCAGGAACTGAAGCGCCACTTTTGAGGCCAGGATTTCGATTTCGGGGTTTAAATCGATGATCTGCCCCACCAGCCCAGAGTGGTCGGGCTCGGTGTGGCTGACGATCAGATAGTCGATCGCTGTTGGTTCGATTTGTTGCTTTAGTAGTTGCAGCCAGGTGTCTTTGAATTTGAGGTGGCTGGTGTCGACTAATGCGGTTTTGGCACCACGTATGAGGTAGCTGTTGTAGGTAGTGCCGTTGCGCAGACCAAATTCGATATCAAAGCGGCTCCGGTCCCAGTCGAGGCAGCGGATGGTAGAGGTGTCTGTGGAGATTTCTTCGCATTGAAGCGACAACCTCTGATCCGAGTTGAGCGGTGCAACCGTGGCGCTCTCGCTGGCAACTGCCATGGATCCTTTTTGCCGATCTTGAAACTCTACGGAGGCCTTAAGCAGAAATGATTAATTGATCAGGCCGCGGCCAGCCTGGGAAGCCAGTTCACCAGCGGTGGCGCTGCGATTATCAGCACTAATACTGCAATTTGTAGGCCTACGAAGGGCAGTGCTCCTTGGTAAATCTCTCGGGTTGTGATCTCTTTTGGTGCCACACCGCGCAGATAAAAGAGCGCGAAGCCGAAAGGAGGAGTCAGGAAAGATGTTTGTAGGTTTGCACCAATCACGACCCCCAGCCATAACAGGGCATCTGGTCCTAGCAATTGGCGAGCTGCTGGTAGTAGGAGTGGAATCGCAATAAAGGCGATTTCAAAGAAGTCGATAAAAAAGCCCAGTGCGAAGATCGTGAGCATGCTTACGGCCATAAACCCAACCTTGCCACCGGGCAAATTGAGCAATAGATCAGCAATCAGTTGATCACCGCCAACTCCTCTGAAAACGAGGCTGAAGGCTGTTGATCCCAACAAAATCGCCATTACCATCGAAGTTGTTCTTAAGGTTTGGTCGCATACCTTGGCGAGGCTGCTGCGGCTGAAGCCGCCATTCAGTGCGGCTAAGCCCATGGCGCCTGTGGCACCAATAACTCCTGCTTCTGTTGGTGTTGCAATGCCAAAAAAGATGCTGCCTAGCACTAAAAGGATTAGGCCCAGCGGGGGGATGATTACTCGCAATAACTGCATTGGTTGCACTTTGCGGAGCTCGGCGGGATCCAGTTGGGGTGCGAGTTCAGGCTTCAGCATGCTGATCACCAGCACATAGATGGCAAAGGCGCTAGCCATCAGCACGCCTGGAATTAACGAGCCGAGGAATAGATCCCCCACTGAGATACCCAGTTGGTCGCCTAGCACCACCAAGACAATGCTCGGCGGGATGATTTGGCCCAAGGTGCCAGATGCTGCGATCACTCCAGTGGCCAGCGAGCGGTTGTAGCCGGCTCGCAGCATGGCTGGCAAAGAGATCAATCCCATCGTGGTCACGGTGGCGGCAACGACCCCAGTGGTGGCCGCGAGAAGTGAGCCCACCAGCACCACGGCAAGCGCCAGGCCGCCACGCAGTCGGCCGAGTAGACGGCCCATGCTTTCGAGTAGTCGCTCGGCAATGCCTGATGTCTCGAGCATGGCACCCATGAACACAAAAGCGGGGATGGCCAGCAAGGTGAAGTTGGCCATAATCCCCAGGATTCGCTGGGGCAGGGCGGTGATAAATAGAGGATCGAACTCGCCGAGGGCGATGCCCAGCAGCGCGAAGATCACGGCAATACCTCCCAGGCAGAAAGCCACCGGATAGCCGCTCAACAGTGCCACCACGAGGGCTAAAAACATCCCAGGCCCAAGCATGGCGGAGGGATCAAAACTGATTACATGGCCGAGCAGTTCAATCTCAATCAAGTGCTGACTCCGGCGCGCTTCCCTTTTGATCTGAATGTCTAGTTAATGGAGCCTTTAGCTGTGCCCAAGCTCGAATGGCTTCGGCTAATCCTTGTAGGGCCAAGAGTAGAAAACCCAGCGGGATTAGAGCTTTTACCCAGTAGCGCGGTAGGCCATTCGGGTCGGGTGAGGCTTCGCCGATGCTCCATGACTGCAGAGCGGGTTCGATTGAGATCGCCATCACCCCCAGTGCAAATGGCAACAGGAAGATCAGAGTGCCTAGCAGTTCCAGTCGGGCCTGGCGCCTTGGCCCCCAGCGGCTTTGAAGCACATCAACGCGCACATGCCCCTGACGTTGGAGGGTCCAGCCCAACCCAAGCAGAAAAACCAGATCAAAGAGATACCACTGCCCCTCAATCAGAGCGTTGGAGCTGAGGTTGTGGCCGATGGATACGCCTAAATAGCGCCCCACGACATTCCAAAGGCCTAATCCCAGCATCAGCAGCACCGCCCAGCGAGCCACGATGGCAACAGCTCGGTTGACAGCGTCAAGCCGGTCGGCGAGGAACAGCCAGCGACTCAAGATTTATCTCTCAGTTGGTTGTAGCTAAAGCGAGCGAATGAGAACTCATTGACGTTGTTCCAGGCGTAAACCTGCTTACGGAAATCCTGCCATTGGCTAAAAAGTTTTTGGAAGCTGGCATCTTTCGCTGCGGTGTCGCTATAGAGCTGGAACGCTGCATCCTGAGCGGCATTCAGGATGCTGTTGTCATAGGCAACTAGTTCGGTGCCGCCTTTTAAAAGCCGCTGCAAAGCAGATCCGTTGAGGGTGTCGTAACGGCTAAGCATGGTGAGGTTGGCTTCGTAACAGGCGGTGTTGAACATCGCTTGGTACTCGCTGGGGAGTTTGCTCCAGGCTTTTTGGTTCACCAGTGCAGCCAGGGTTGGACCCGGTTCCCACCAGCCGGGGTAGTAATAAAAGCGGGCAGCTTTTGCAAGGCCTAGCTTTTCATCGTCATAGGGGCCTGTCCATTCGGCTGCGTCGATGGCACCACGGTCGAGAGCTAAGAAGATTTCGCCGCCTGGTAACACTTGTACATTCACGCCGAGCTGGGCTAATACCTTGCCGCCTAGGCCAGGAATACGCATTTTCAGCCCTTGCAGCGAGGCCAGGCCATTTAGTTTGTTTTTAAACCAGCCGCCCATTTGCGCTCCTGTGTTGCCTGCTGGAAAGCTGATCACCCCAAAATCGGCATAGATGCGGTTGATTAGTTCGTTTCCGCCTGCTTCATAGAGCCAGGCGTTTTGTTGTTGAGCGGTAAGACCAAATGGAACGGAGGTGCCGAAGGCAAATCCTGGATTTTTGCCGATGTAGTAGTAACTGGCGGTATGACCACACTCAACGGAGCCAGCTTGAACCGCATCCAGCACTTCAAGGCCAGGAACGAGTTCGCCGCCGGCATAGGGCTTGATTTGAAAGTTGCCGCCGCTCAGTTCATTTACGCGGCGGCTGATTGTTTCTGCACCGCCGTAAATCGTGTCAAGTGAGTGGGGCCAGCTGGTGGCCATGCGCCAGCGCACCTGCGGTTGATTGCTACTGCTAATGCTGTCTTGCTCTTTGCGGATTGTGCAGGCACTTAGTAGGCCCGCGCCGACGGCAGCTGAGAGAGCCGTAGCACCAGAGCCCAGTAGTTTTCTACGTTGCATTTGCTTCCCTGGCTCGGCGCGATTTTACGGCGCAGAAGCAAGTTAAGTGAACTCATGCCAGCAGAAGAATCACTTTGGAATGGTGTTTCACCTCTACGCCTGAACCAAAACACAAGCCTTATTAACTTTGAGGTTTGTGCTTTGGCTTGGGTTTAAGCCCATTTAGCTCTCTACCTCAACTGTGATTGCGGTGTGGTTTTTGGTTTTGCTGGCTGTGATCTCGAGGATTTCGTCGTGGTAGGTCGCTTTTACCTGTTTGTGGTCTAGGGCTTTGGGGGAAGCGGAACTGACGGCTTCAGGTGCCAAGCGGAATTCGCTTAGCAGTTCATGGTCTGGAGTTTTGATCGCTGGAGCGGACTCTTTGCCAAGGTCTGCTCGCGTAGTTGACTCGTTTTTATTGCGTCGCTCGGCATTTACAACCAGCGTGCGGTCTGCAGCTGTTACATCGATGTTGTTTTTATCTACACCAGGCAACTCAAGCCGAATCGTGTAAGACATTTCGGTTTACACGATTTCAGCAGTAGGGATGCATTCGGCTGTGGCGAGTTGCTGTTCAAGTCGTGCAAATAGATCAAAGGGTGATTGGCGTAGGGTCAGCATTTTGAGATCCTCAAGAAAGTAAATATTCGGGGCTTTATTTATTGTCCGCAAAGCCAATTTGTATTTTCCTGATCAACTTATTCAACGAGGAATCCCCCCTTTGATATTCGCTAAGCCCTATCGTGTTCGCTTGCCTCACCAAGCATGTTGTGAGGGCCGTAAGTTTTGATTATTGGTGTAGGTTTTTGTTTAGATCCACCACCAGCTGCCGATAGCAGCAGCTTGCCCGCAGCGGAGGCCTTGTTCATCCCAGAGGGTCCAGATGCGGGCATTATTGATTAGGAACCTTTGCCCTTTGCTGTCGATGCGGATGCCTTGGTAATTCGTGATGGCATCCTCTTGAAGTGCCCTGCCAAGGGCAGTGGCTCGTTCATTTTGTTCGTTGGCTGGTGCGGTTAAACGTGAAGGCATGCCGACCATCTCTCCCCAGCATCGTCGCCATAGCTGAAGTGCTGTTGCATTGGCGTAGCTGAGCTTGGGATCATCGCCGCCGTCATGGGCCAGCACGGGCTGTTCTGCGGCGAATAGCTCCTGGCTGATTAGACGTTGTGAAGACTGTTGTCGCTCACAGGCTAGGAGTGGGCGCCCAAATGCTGTTTGGTGAGATGTCAAAAGCAGGTTTACTAGCCTCTGCTTCTCTGATGACAGCCAGGGAGTTTCAGGCACCGGTTGCCATTGCTTGGAGCATGGCCTTTTGGGAAAGGGTTTGTCCCTGTTCCTTGAGATGATTCAGAAAAGCTTGGCGAGCTTTTGGGAAGCGTGGTTCTTCGGCAAGCGGTAGATCTCCTGCTGCATCAAGCCCTGTGTCGCCTTCCATTGCTGGTGCAATCACCACCAGATCGGCGTCGAGGCTGGATTCATAGCGCCACCACAAGCTCGGGTCTACTACGGCCGGATGCGGTGGTAAGGGTAGATCGTCGCTTTTGCTTGGCTCTGAAGCGGCCTCCTTTTTTTCGGCAGCTGCTTCTGCAAGTTTTGTAAGTACCTCACGGCGTTGTTCGGCAAGATCTGCAAGCAATTTGTTGCGGGTGCGACCGCGCAGCTGAAACAGCACAAAAGGATCTTCACTGAAGCGATCCCCCATCAGGAAATAGATAGCACTGATGTGTTTGCAGGGATTGGCTTTATCTGGGCAGCTGCACTCACTACGTACTTCCTGCAGTTTGAAAGGAAAAAGGCGGCGGCCACTGGCTGCAAATGCTCGCTCGATATCCGCCGGCATGATTCCAGCCAACAATTGGGCAGACCAGCGTGCTTTCTGGGTGAGGGCCTCGAGTACATAGCCCCAGTCTTCGTCGTTGAGCACATCGAGCCAAAGTTTTACCTTGTAGGGGTCTTCACCAGTGCCCTGCACACGGGCGTGAACACGGCGCCCCTCGAAGCGAATTGAGGTGACATTGCCTTCTCTTGCGTAGGTCCAGGCACGCTCTAGTCGCTTTTTGTACTTGTATGAATTAATCAGTTCCATCCATTGCTCTACCCACCAGGGTTGCTGTCCCAGCCCTTCTTCGCCGAGGGCAGTGGTGATGCCGGTGTTGTTGTTGCTATTAGTCATGACATCATCGCTAGATCAGTTGTCTTCTAGGGCTACAAGTTCGCGCAATTGACTTACGCCTAAGCCACCTAGCCAGTCTTCTCCAGAGCCGATGATGTCTTCTGCAAGTCGAGATTTTTCACGAATCATGCGATCAATCTTCTCTTCGACTGAGCCGCTGGTAATGAATTTGTGCACCATCACTCGATTGGCTTGTCCGATTCTGTAGGCGCGATCAGTTGCCTGGTTTTCAACGGCGGGATTCCACCAGCGATCGACATGAAACACATGGCTGGCACGAGTCAGGTTAAGACCCACTCCACCAGCTTTGAGTGATAGCAGGAAAAGTTGAGGTCCACGTGGATCCTCCTGGAAGCGATCCACCATGGCCTGCCGTTCCGTTTTACTTGTGCTGCCATGCAAGAAGGGAACTTCAAAGCGCCAGCGTTGTTGCAAGTAGGCCTGAAGCAGATGGCCCCATTCCGCGAACTGGGTGAATAACAGGGCTCGATCTCCAGCCTCGATTACTTCTTCGAGTATTTCCTCCATCCGCAGCAGCTTGGCGGAGCGTTCCATGAAGCCCTTTTCAACTGTCTGTTCTTTGAGTGCTAGGGCGGGATGGTTGCATATCTGTTTTAGCCGGGTGAGTAATCCCAGCACCTTGCCATGGCGCTGACCTCTGGGTGCTCGGGCAATTGCCTCTAGTGTTTCATCCACTGTTTTTCGATAGAGGACTGACTGTTCTTTGCTCAGGCCTACCCATTCACTGAGCTCTACCTTTTCGGGTAAGTCGGAGATAATTGCCTTGTCGGTTTTGAGTCGTCGCAGGATGAAAGGACCCACCCGACCCTTGAGATCTCGAAGCGAAGCCATGTCGCCGTAGCGCTCTATCGGTAGGCGATAGCGCTGTCGGAAGAAGTCTTCTTCTCCAAGCACCCTGGGGTTGAGAAAATCCATCATTGCCCAGAGCTCACTGACGCGGTTCTCTACTGGTGTGCCGGTGAGAGCGATCCGGAAACGGTTGGTTTTGTCTGGGCGGGCTATATCGCGTGCTGCTTGACTTTGCTTGGCGTTGGGGTTCTTGATTGCCTGGGCTTCATCGATTACTACACCCTGCCAGTCCACCGTTTCTAGAAGTTCACTATCTCGTTGCAGTAGCCCGTAGCTGGTGAGTACTAGGTTGAAGCCTTTGAGAGCTTTCTGTAAAGCAGCTGGGTTGGAGGGGCGACGCGGCCCATAATGTTCCTTCACGTTTAACTCTGGAGTGAAGGCCAGTGCCTCTCGCTTCCAGTTGGTCAGTACGGACGTGGGAGCTATAAGCAATACCGGCCGTTTTAGTTCTTGTTCGGTTTTGAGGTGTTGAAGGAATGCCAGCAGCTGGATGGTTTTGCCCAGGCCCATGTCGTCGGCCAAGCAAGCCCCTTGATCGAAGCGATGCAGGAAGGCCAGCCAGCCCAGTCCTCTTTCTTGGTAAGGCCGTAGCTGACCACAGAAGCCTTCGGGAGCAGGTAGTGGATCTGGAGCTTTTTGCTGGTGGTATTGCTCCAACACGCTTTGTAGCCGTGGACCGGCCTCAAAGCGATGCACGGGCAGTCGCATCAACGTGTCGCCTTCTGTCGCGGTTAGGCGCAAGGCATCGTCGAGGCTTAGGCCTGGATTGGCGCTGCAAAAGACTTCCGCATGTTTTAGATCATTGGGACGTAATTCAATCCAGGCACCCTTGTGGTTAACCAGTGGGCTGCGTTTGCTTGCTAGTCGTTCCAGTTCACGCAGCGTCAGGGTGACGCCACCGATCATTAGTTCCCAGCTCCAGTCAAGGGTTTCGCCCAGGGTGAATCCTCTCGATCTCTCCGATAGCTCAGCTTTGATTGCTAGGCCTAGTCGACTGGCTAGTCCACCCGAGAGGCTGGCTGGCAATTCCACGCCAACGCCAACATCACGCAGTTGGGTTGCTGCGGTGCGCACCAATACAAAGGCTTCTGCAGGTGTGAGCTGCATTGTTTCTGGTGTGGCGCTGTCGAGGCCTCGTTCGATCGGCGCAAACACCGTTAGGGCTCGTCCCATTCCTTCTAGCAGCACTTCACCTGGATGTTCCACACGGATTTCA
Organism: Prochlorococcaceae cyanobacterium ETNP18_MAG_14; assembly: GCA_030741055.1. Classification (GTDB taxonomy): domain Bacteria; phylum Cyanobacteriota; class Cyanobacteriia; order PCC-6307; family Cyanobiaceae; genus Prochlorococcus. The sequence continues at coordinate 30,280 of JASLWC010000004.1, forward strand.
CCTAGTTGCAGCACCTGGGGCCCCGCTGCCCAGGCCGTGGCTGCTGGCACTTTGAGAGTGGGATCGGCTTCCGCTTGCAAGGCGAAGCGCAGCTCCCAAAGATCTTCTCCCTCGGCGGGGGTGAACAGTTCCATACAGGCCCTGGCTGGGGCAACGTTGCCAGCGACTCCTTCACGCCAGTGGTTACTGGCTGTAGCCAGGCGTTCAGCCTCTTCATCGCTGAGGTTGATTACGCCGGTATCGGAAGCAAGTGCCTCTTGCCAGGCAGTGAGCAATGGGTCTAGCTCTTGTGTATTTGCTTCAAAACCGATGCGGAGTTGGGCATCTATAAGGTCTTCCAGCAGGCTGGCTACGCGAAGTCGGCCGCTGCGGGGACGGCATGAAGCCACAGGGTTGGCCGCGCGCATTGCTTCCGGCCGTAAGCGGGTCATGCGGTTGCTCCGCCTTCCGGTGGGTTCTCGCCAGGGCAGGGCGCAGGTTGCCACTAGCGGAAGCCGAGCTGCTAGGTCTTCAAGGCGACGACGATCATCTTCTCGGTTTAGTAGCGGCACCCATCGAGCTCGGTGGGGATAGCCCTCTCCCCTACTGAGTTCTACCTGTGGTAGCCAGCGTCCGCGAGCAATCATGCTCAGTGCCCAGCGCTGCAAATGGCTCCACCAGCGCAGTTCATCGGCTAGATCGGGATGATTTCCTGAAAGGGGTAGTTTCGAAAGCCAGGCTGTTGCAGCAGCAGGTTCCACGGCTAGGCCTTCTACCTGCCAGGGCCACCATTCCGTTTGTTTGGGAATGGGTTCACCCGCCTGCAAGGGCAGTCCTGTCCAACCTGATGCATGGACTTCGTCGTTGTCGGACTTTGCTGATGTGGTCTTGGTTTTGCTTCGAGGTTTGACTGTTCGACTGGGCAGGGTGAGGCACGCCGTGGCATCGATGATTCCATCGGGCAGTAGATCGTGTTCGCTTAGCCAGGCACGCAGATCGTCTGGGTTGAGGGTGAAGGGATGGAGTGCAGGAGTTGCACCGGGTCCTGCCGGTGTAGCAACTCGCCAGGTGTCTGCCCACACCAGGAGGGCAGGACGACCAGAGCTGGTCGGAGTACGGATGGCTGGTAGCCAGGTGGCGTGCAGCAGGCTCATGGCCGCGACGCAAAAAGGATGCGTTGGGTTTCTTGGAGAAGGAGTGCACTGCCGATCAACGGCAACCACCCCTGAAGTAGTTCCACCTCTAATGATGCCAGGGCATCGGTCCCCAAGTCATGGAGCAAGCTGCAGCCTTAGAAATAGATGGCCAAATCCAGCAATAAGAGCCTGCTTAACAGGCCTTCATTAAAGGTTTACCAGTGGGGAGCATCCCAGCGGAGGCAAGCGCCTCTGGGCTTGATCTAACCGGTGGTTTGAGTTGGCAGCCAATGTCATGTTGAGGATCAAAGGCGATCATGGCTGGTGGATCTTTGTCCTAAGCCCGATTTCTTCATGGCCGTTGCAAGATCGTTGCGTGCTGATCAGTCGCGACCTCGCACTGGGGCAGAGATTCGGAGTGCTTTTTTAGCGTTTTTTGCTGAGCGAGATCATCAGATAATCCCTAGTGCCTCGCTGGTACCAGAAGACCCCACGGTGCTACTGACAATTGCCGGCATGCTGCCGTTTAAGCCCGTGTTCATGGGTAAAGCGGAACGCCCTGCCCCGCGCGCTACCAGTAGCCAGAAGTGTATTCGTACTAATGACATTGAGAACGTGGGCCGCACAGCAAGGCATCACACGTTTTTTGAGATGCTTGGTAATTTCTCTTTTGGTGATTATTTCAAGCAGCAGGCGATTGAGTGGGCTTGGGAGCTGAGTACGGAGATTTTCGGACTGAATGCAAAGAATTTGGTGGTGAGTGTTTTCCGTGAGGACGATGAGGCTGAGACCATTTGGCGCGATGTGGTTGGGGTGAACCCCAAGCGAATCATTCGCATGGATGAGGCTGATAATTTCTGGGCTTCAGGGCCGACAGGTCCCTGTGGACCATGTTCAGAGATTTATTACGACTTCAAGCCAACGCTGGGTGATAAAGAGATCGATCTCGAGGACGACAGCCGTTTCATCGAGTTCTACAACCTGGTGTTCATGCAATACAACCGCGATGCTGAGGGCAAACTAACTCCGCTCGCGAATCGCAACATTGATACCGGCATGGGTCTAGAGCGTATGGCTCAGATTCTTCAGGAAGTTCCTAATAACTATGAAACCGATATTATTTATCCGCTGATTGAGACAGCTGCTGGTTTAGCGGGGCTCGATTATCAAAAGCTTGGCGAAAAGGAGAAGACAAGTCTCAAAGTGATCGGCGATCACAGCCGCGCGATTACGCACTTGATTTGTGATGGCGTGACCGCGAGCAATCTTGGCCGCGGCTACATCATGAGGCGTTTGCTGCGCCGGGTAGTGCGTCATGGGCGTCTGCTCGGGATTGAGAAGCCTTTTCTGCCGGTAATGGGGGAAGCGGCGATTGCCTTGATGGCGGAGGCTTATCCCCAGCTGGAGGCACGTAGGGAGGTCATTCTTGCGGAACTGGATCGGGAGGAGGCCCGTTTCCTGGAAACTTTGGAACGTGGCGAAAAGCTATTGGCCGATGTTTTGCTCGCTAAGCCCAAGATGATTTCTGGTGCCCAGGCCTTTGAGCTGTACGACACCTATGGCTTTCCTTTGGAGCTCACCGAGGAAATTGCTGAGGAAAATGGTCTGAGTGTTGACGTTCAAGGCTTTGAGCTGGCGATGGACGAACAACGTCGACGGGCCAAAGCCGCTGCTGTGAGCATTGACCTCACATTGCAAGGAGCTATCGAGCAGATGGCAGCTGATTTAGAGGCCACCAGCTTCAAAGGTTATTTGGTTTTGGATCATCCCAGCTGTGTCTTGGCCTTAGTAGTGAATGGGGAGTCGGCCGAGCAAGCCAGCGCTGGTGACAGTGTGCAGATCGTGTTGGATACAACCCCTTTCTACGGTGAAAGCGGCGGTCAGGTGGGTGATCGTGGTGTGCTCTTTGGTGAAGGATCTGGTGGCGATGGAGTGATTGTGACTGTTGACGATGTGAGTCGTAATCGCAGTGTGTTTGTTCATTTTGGTCGCATTGAGCGCGGCACATTGGCCGTCGGTGAACTGGTCAATGCTCAGGTGGATCGGGCTTGCCGTCGCAGTGTTCAGGCGCATCACACCGCAACTCATCTATTGCAGGCGGCACTAAAGCAGGTAGTTGACTCGGGTATCGCTCAGGCAGGTTCCCTGGTGGACTTCGATCGCTTGCGTTTCGACTTCCATTGTTCGCGAGCCGTTACCACCGCTGAGCTAGAGCAGATCGAAATTTTGATCAACGGATGGATCACGGAAGCTCATGATCTGAATGTTGAGGAGATGTCTATCGACAAGGCCAAGGCTGCTGGCGCCGTGGCGATGTTTGGTGAGAAGTATGCCGATGTGGTGCGAGTTGTGGATGTGCCAGGTGTGTCGATGGAACTCTGCGGTGGAACCCATGTGGCCAACACAGCTGAGATTGGTTTATTCAAGATTGTTGCTGAGAGCAGTGTGGCTGCCGGAATTAGGCGGATTGAGGCGGTGGCTGGTCCGGCGGTGCTGGCTTATCTCAATGAGCGTGATGCTGTGGTGAAGCGGCTTGCAGAGCGCTTCAAGGTTCAGCCCGGTGAGATCGTTGAGCGGGTGATGGCTCTCCAGGATGAACTAAAGGATGTCAATAAAGCTCTTGGATCAGCGAGGGCAGAGTTAGCGCTTGCTAAAGCAGTTGCCCTTGCTGGTCAGGCCGAAGCCGTTGGCAGTAGGCAGCTGTTGGTTTCTCGTCTTGACGGTGTAGATGGTGCGGGCTTACAGAATGCGGCTCAGGGTTTATTGGATCAATTGGGGGATGGGGCTGCTGTGGTGGTTGGAGGTTTGCCTAACCCCTCAGATCTTGGCAAGGTGATTTTGGTGGCGGCTTTTAGTGATGACGTCATTGCGACAGGTCTGAAGGCTGGTCAGTTCATCGGTGCTATCGCCAAGCGTTGTGGCGGCGGCGGTGGTGGGCGCCCAAACCTGGCCCAGGCCGGGGGGCGAGATGGAGTAGCCCTCGATGGTGCATTGGCGGCGGCAAAGCTTGAGCTAAAGCAAGCTTTGACCTGAGCTTTTATAAGTTATGAATGAGAGCTTTTCTAAGTTCTTGATTATTGACGGCTCTAGTTCAAATTTGAATTGGAACTAGTTTCCATATTGAGGCAATAAAAGATATGCGATGGGGTATGGAGAGCTGGATTTTTGAAGGATATAGTTGATGGCCTGCACGTATGCTATGTACTATAGATTGGCAATTTTCTCTGTCAACTTAGAACCAGTGAGAAAATTGTCTTGAGATAAATTAACCCGCTTGAAATTATGTCTCTTGGTAGGCGAATTACTATCTATCGAGATAGAGCGTGATGAGTTTTGAGTGGATCTGTGGAGGTATTGCTTTGACGCTTAAAGTCCAGCACGGCCTAATTCTTGTTTATAAATAACTGATGGCGTTAGCTATTTATTCTTTTTGTAGAGCTGTTTGAGTTGCTGCGCAGTGTTTGAAATGTAGTGGTGGTTCAGACTTTTTAAGTCTTCGAGCACTTTGTCCAATAACATATCTTCTCCTTTGCATGCTGCATTAATACCATCAAGTAGCAATGTGATTCCTTTGTTGACATTGTGGACACGCTCACTTACTAAAGAAAGAAGTTCGATCAGTAGCTCGGAGTCATAGATCAGTGCCTTGAGTAGATCGTCACCGTTGATTTGGAGCAGTTCGGCTGGCCCATCGACAACGCGTACGTCAGTGGAGTTGGTGCCATCACCGAATAGGCCCATTTCCCCGAAAACTGCTTCGGCTTCAACGACAGTCAGTGTGTGCGGTGATTGACTTTGGTGTTGGATCTGAATCGCCACTTTTCCCCGAGTGAGTAGAAGCAGGTGTTCAGCTGGTGCATCTTGTTTGAGGAGCAGCTCTCCTTGCTTGGCATACACGCTTGTGGGTTGGAGTTCCTTGGCGTGGGACGCCAGCAGCAACTTCAGTCGCTCGAGGACTCGCTGAAGTTGAGGTTCTTGCTCCCACATTGGTACTTTGGTTGTTTGTTCTCATGTTGCTTGTAGAGGAGCCTTTGGTCCACTAAGAGATCTGGTGTTTACTTGAGAAAAGTTGCTTTAGCATCCTCAAATGCAAGCTTTTTGAAGGATTAGTCTTGACTCCTTGCTGTCACTTCAAGCTATCTGAATGGCATATCTGTATTAGCATTCAATAATTAAAAAAATAATTGGAATGACTGTTTTCAGTGCTGAGCAGTTGCAGGCGTTGCAATTGTTCTCAGCCATAAAGCTTGATTACTGTGTGCAACTACTGGATCGCCATCTTGAAGCGAGTTATGGGGCAGAACAGGTTTTCGTGATGGAGCAGGATTGGGGTGAAACGGTGTTCTTGCTGTGTTCAGGCATGGCGAAAGTTCGTACTTATACAGCTGATGGTGATGAAGTGGTGATGTCCGTGTTGGGAGCTGGAGATGTGTTTGGTGAGATGGCTGTTCTTGATGCAGCACCGCGATCTGCCGATGTTGTAGCCCTAACGCCAGTGAGACTGCTGAAGTTGAGAGCGGCACCTTTCGTGGCGTTGCTTGGTAAGGAAGTGGGTTTTGCACTTGCCCTCGCGCAGCTTGAGGCGTCTCGCTTGCGGGATCTAAATCAGCGTTTTGCAATTCAGACTAGTGATGCAACCACTCGCTTACTCAATGCATTGGCCTATTTGGCCCGCAAGAGCTCTGTTGCTGATGACTCTAAAGGAGAGATTCCTTCGCTGGCCCAAAAGGAGCTTGGTCTTATGGCAGGTTTATCCAGAGAGACGGCCTCTCGAATATTGAGCAAGCTGCGGAGTCGCGGAGTGTTGGAAGAGGTGGATGGGTGTTTACGCTTGCTTGACTTGCAGCCACTTATCAAACGGGGATTGTTGCCACCTGGGTCTTAGCGTTTGATACCGGTAGCGAACTGAATTTATTCAGCTAAAAATGCTTTCAGCTATAGCTGCTCATTGAATTCTTTTGGTGCCAATAGGCTGCTTAGTTGCTCGCATTAGATTCTTCTTTTGATCGATAAATATGTTTTCACTGCCGTCACTTAACCTATCTATATGCGAGTAGTCATGAGCTTTTATCATTGTAGATATGTAGTCTGCCGCAGGCTGGCTTCTAGGTGATCCATAAGTCGGCATGCATCATTGATTTTTAGTTCGCCTTGCTGAATAGCAACTTCGCTTGCTATACGCAATCGCTCTAATAGCAGCTCTGGGTTGTGCTCCATAGCTTTGAGTACGTCGGAATTTGTGTTACCTCGAACGACGTGGTCCACCTGGTAGCCACCACCAGGTGCCAGTCTGATGTGCACCGCATTTGTGCTGCCGAACAGGTTGTGCAGATTTCCCATGACCTCTTGGTAAGCACCTCCGAGAAACATGCCAATCATGTAAGCCTCTCCTTTATGGAGGTTATGAAGTTCCAGAAGAGGTTTGCTCTGCCCGTCTCCGATAAAGCGAGCCAGTTTGCCGTCGGAGTCGCATGTGAGGTCAGCGAAGTGACCTAGTCGAGTGGGCTCTTCATTCAGACGGTGAATCGGCATGATTGGAAATAGTTGTTCGATCGCCCAGGTGTCTGGCGCTGAACGAAATATCGAGAGGTTTGCGTAGTAGGTGCTGGCCAGCACGGCTTTGAGATCCCGCAGGTCATCTGGAATCGTTGTGCTGCAAACCAATCGGCTCATAATTGCTTCGGCGCAAGCCCATGTGAGCTGTTCCGCCATTACTCGCTCAGGCAGACTCATATAACCCAGGCGGAAGGCGGCTAGTGCATCGTCTTTGAATTTGACAGCATCGTTCCATGCTTCCTGCAGATACGATCCGTCAGCATCGGGTCCATTTGCAGTTGCCATAATTACTGCAAGTGTCTCCCTAAGGTTGCGAACGGTGAGAGGTTCATCTTCTGTTTGTTTGGGGACAATGCCTGGAACAGCTCCAGCACCCAATACATCGAAAACGAGAATGGAGAAGTGGCTGGCGATCGCGCGCCCACTTTCACTGACAAGGATTGGCATGTCGATACCGTGCGGTTCACAGCATTCACGCACCGTTGCAACTACGTCATTGGCATAGTTCTGCAGTGTGTAGTTGGTGGATGCTGCGCTAGCGGTGCGGCTGCCGTCGTAGTCGACTCCTAACCCACCACCTACGTCTAGGTAGCCCATTGGGGCTCCTAGCTTGGTGAGTTCTACGTAAAGTTGTCCTGCCTCTTGCAGTGCGTCTTTGAGTACGGCGATGTCGTTGATTTGACTGCCAATGTGGAAGTGCATGAGGCGCAGATCGCCGAGTAGATCGGCTTCTCGCAGTGCTTCAACTGTTGACAGCAGATCCGGCACTGAGAGGCCAAACTTGGCGTGCTCCCCCACTGAGCTGCCCCATCGCCCGGTGCTGCGAGTCGTTAGCTTTGCTCGTACACCGATTATTGGTGCAGCCCCGATCTCACGGCTGGAACGAATAATTCGCTCTACTTCATCGGGTTGCTCAATGACTACTACAGGTTGACGACCAAGCCTGCGTGCCAAGATTGCGGTCTCTATATAGCGTTGATCTTTATAGCCGTTACAGATTAGCAATGCCTCAGGGTCGTTGACTAATGAAAGCGCAATTAGAAGCTCGGCTTTGCTACCCGCTTCAAGCCCAAAGTGCCAGCGGCGTCCACTCTCCACAAGTTGCTCTACTACGTGACGCTGTTGGTTGCATTTCACTGGGAACACGCCCTGATATCGACCGGAGTAGCCGTACTGGGCAATGGCGTGTTCAAAAGCGCCGTGCAGCCTCTCTAGCCGGTCTTCGAGGATGTCATCGAAGCGGATGAGAAGTGGCAAGTTAAGGCTGCGGCTCTGCAGTTCCTGCACTAGTTCCACCAGATCGAGGGAACCACCTCGATCGCCGCGAGGCTGCACTAGTACGTGGCCGCGGGCATTGGTTGAGAAGTAGGGTTCACCCCAGCGATCGAGGCCATAGAGAGCTGCGCTGTTGGCAACGGTCCATGAATTGTTGCCTTGGGTAGGGTCGTCTACCGACATGGAGCACGCAGGCGGATCACTGCGGGGAATGTTCTGGAAATCTAGGAGTGCTTTTGCTTTTGGATCACTTAGGTATCAGAACTTCCTTTGTTCACTAGTTTTGGGGCTCATTTTAAGAGAGCTTCTCTAAGCAGCCAGAGGCGCTTGTTGTTCGAAGTTGGATTGCCCAGGTGATTTCTTTGCATCAGGCTACGGCGCAAAATCAGCAGCACAGTGCTCCGTTTTCAGATTGGCCGCGCGCTCTGAGTTTGCGGCATCTCTTTGGTTGGAAATCTGGATAGAAGGCTGTTTTGGCAGGACCAAATGTAAGGCGTCGTTCTAGTGGTTAGGCGTATATCAACAAATTTGCTTGCCAAGCGGCAACTCCAGCACGGACGATGGCCCTAATAACTACTGATCAACATGACCGTCGAACGCACCTTTGTTGCCATCAAGCCTGATGGCGTCCAGCGTGGTCTAGTGGGAAAAATTTTGGCTCGCTTTGAACGCAAGGGTTTCAAGCTGGTTGGCTTAAAGCAGCTCACCCCTAGCCGTGAACTGGCCGGAAAGCATTACGGCGTGCATAGTGAGCGCCCTTTCTTTGCCGGACTTGTTGATTTCATTACCTCCGGTCCGGTGGTTGCAATGGTCTGGGAAGGTGAGGGTGTGATTGCTAGCGCTCGCAAGTTGATCGGCGCCACCAAGCCCCTGGAGGCTGAGCCTGGCACCATCCGCGGCGATTTAGCTGTGAACATCGGTCGCAATGTGATCCACGGTTCGGACGGTCCAGATACTGCTCAGTTTGAGATCAATCTTTGGTTCTCCTCAGAAGAGCTCAACTCATGGACCCCCTCTGATCAGCAATGGCGTGTAGAGGGCTGAGTCCTTTTCCCTTGGGGTGTACTTCGGTGCCCCCTAAGGTTTGATTAGGCCACTTCTGCCAAGAGAAGTTGGTATGGAGAATCGTTGATAGCGGCCATTTCTTCATGGCGGCCTTGTTGAACAACTCTGCCACTCTCAAGAACCAGGATCAGGTCTGCATCACGGATTGTGCTTAGGCGATGGGCCACGATGATTTGGGTGCAGCCACGGCGTCGAAAGGCTTCGTCTACCAGGCGCTCTGTTTCGGCATCGAGCGCTGAGGTGGCTTCATCGAGTATCAGGATGCTGGGGTTCTGCACCAAGGCACGAGAAATGTCGAGTCGTTGTCGTTGACCACCTGAAAGGCTGCGACCTCCTTCGCTTAGCACCGTTTCAAAGCCATCAGGCAGGCCGATAACAGTGTCGAGAATTTGGGCATCTGCTCAGGCTTGCCGAAGGTCTTGATCTGGAATGTTGTTATTCCAGAGATTGAGGTTTTCGCGAACGCTACATCCATAGAGCTGTACATCTTGTTGAACCATCGCTAGGGAGCTGACGCTGATCGCTCGCGGGATTTCGCTCAGCGCTATACGGTCGTAAAGGATTTTCCCTTCGGAAGGCATATATAGACCTGCAAGTAGCTTTGCCATTGTGCTTTTGCCAGAGCCACTACCTCCCACAAAAGCGATCCTTTGGCCGTGTTGGATCGATAGGGATAGGTCATTGATTAGCGGTGGCTTCAGTGGCATATAGCCGAAGCAAAGGTTTTGAATATCGATTGAGCCTGATAGTCGCTCTCTTCCAGCTTTTCCATCATTCCAGTTCTGTATCTTTGGTGCATTTACAAGTAATGGGTCTCGAGGCTGTTCAAGAACATCTTCTAGGCGGAGCACTTCGGCTTCAAAGTCTGGCAGGCTTTGCACGAAGGTAATCACTTTTTCGATTTCAGCTTTTAGGTTGCCGGCAATTGCTTGGGCTGCCAGCAGCATGCCCAGAGTTAGCTGGCCTTTAATCACCAGGAAAAATCCAATTAACAAAATTGCCACCTCGTTCAAGGTGGTCATCGCGCTGGGGACCACCTTGATCCTTGCGTTGAGCAGTTGAAGCTTTTGTGTGATATTGATTAGTCAGCTTTGATAACTCGCGTAGCGCCTGAAAATGTCGTTTTCTATTGCTGCTGCCTTCACAGAGTCGATATCTTGTAAGGCGCCTACCACAACTGCATTGGCTTTTGCTCCATCTTTTTGCAGCTGTTGACTGGCGTCTTTTTGCACTCGAAGGCTAATTGCTACCACGAGGGCATTGATCCCTGTCGTGACGCCTACTAGTAATCCTAAAATGGGGCTGTATAGCAAAGTCAGCACCAGGTAAAAAATCAGCAGAACAATGCCGGTGAACATTGGAATTAATTCGCCGCCGATGAATTCGGCAATTCGGGCATTGCTACCGACCCTGCTGGCTATATCTGATGCGTAGCGTTGGGCGTAATACCGCTCCGGTAAGGCCAGAACTTGGTGTTCAAACTGAGCGGCAAAGCGCCGGGTTAGTCGTCTCTCCAGGGTGCGCCTACCTACGAGTTGAAGATGTTGTAGAACCACCTGCAGGCTTATGATGATTGCCATGCCCCACAACAATGGCTTTAACCAAGTTAGGAATTGGTTGCCGATGACCTCATCCATATAGATCTGGAGAAAGATCGGCATCACCAGCTGAGGCAGGATCAACAGCAGCCCTGCCAAAAGAATGAATAGTGCTCCTCTGGGTTCTAGTTTTAAGCGTTGCCAGACAACCGGCCAGACAGTGGGAGCTCTGCCACCTTTTTGAAAGTCTGGAGTTGGCTCCATCGTGAGCACGATGCCGGTGTAACTGTTGTCGAACTCTTCGCGACTCACAGTTCGAGGACCTAGAGCTGGATCATTTAGAGCAACCCGATCACCGATGAAACCCTCGATAATAAGAAAGTGGTTGAATTCCCAAAATACGATTACAGGTAGTTTGATTTGCTCTAGAGCCAGCAATCCTTTTTTGAATCCCTTGGCTTCGAGTCCTAGGCTTTTGGCCGCTAGGAGAAGATTGGCCGCATCGCTACCATCACGTGAGACGCCGCAGAGTTCGCGCAGTTGGGTAAGCGGTACATAACGGCCGTAGTGCTGGAGCATGATGCTGAGGGAGGCTGCCCCGCATTCAGTGTTTTCCAGTTGCAGCACGGTTGGAGTACGTACCCACTTTTTGCTGAGACGAGCTTGAACGCGAATCCAGAGTTGACGGCAGAAATGTAGTAGGCCCATGTCTTTTCTCCGTCAGTAGATCCCGCTGAGGTCTCTCAACAAGGGGATCACATAACTAATGGGTCGTCTTTCCTCAACAAGCACGCGCAGCGTTGTTGGGGTGCCGCCTGTTAATTGAAGTTCAGGTCCTTTGCTGTCGCCCCAGTCATAGCCACTAGGTGTTGTTGGGTCTTTGCGTAAGGAGGTAATCACTTCGATCAACGGACCTTCTTCTTTGGGATTGATAGCCTTGAAAAGCGACTCCTTATTGCCGAGTCGGTTGATTACTGCTGCTTTGCTGACTGGTATACGACGCACGCTGAGGATTTCAGCTTCGATGCCACCATGACGTTGTGGTTTGGTTGTTGTTGGGGTCACGCGTACTCGCTGACCAATGCGAAGACGTTTACCATCTTTGGCGGGGAAGAAGCCCAAGCTTTCGAGTGAATAATTCTCGTTGCTTCGCTCCAGTTCAAATAGTGTTGCGGCTGGTTGCACTACTTGCCCTAATTGAACGTAGCGGTCAGTAATACAGCCTGCTCTAGGGGCTTTCACTGTCGCCGTTCTTGCCACTTCTTTTTGTATGGCGTCAATTTCGCCGCGTTTTTGATCAATCACTCGTTGGCGATCGCCATCACTACTCTCTAAATCATATAAAAGTCTATTGTTGGATTCTTTCTTTGTGTCCCATTCTTGCTGGGTTAATGCAAATCTAATAGCCTCCCATCGTTTGATTATCTTTTCATCTTCTTTCTTCCGTCGACCAGCCATAATGTCTAAGCGCGCATCATTGGCAATTAAAAGCTTAAGCTGTTCTTTGGCTTTCTCTTCTTCTAATTCTAGCTTCACTGGTTCAATTAGTGCCAGGGATGTTTCTTGCTTTACACAGTCTCCTACCTTGACCTTTAAATCTTTGATACGGCCACTAGTTTCACTTTGAATTAACTGCAGGCTTTCTGCTCGCAGTAACACTCCAAGTCCTTCGATTCTTACGGGTAAACGGCCAAAGATCGACCACAGCAGAATGCTGAGGCTGAATCCCGTCAGTGATATCAGTAAAAGCCAGTAACTAGGCCTTAGCAGTTGTAGAGGTTGGTCTAGTTGTTCAGGACTTGCCAATGCATCCAGGGCATTCTTTCGGAATAGGCTCATTAAATCTGCCTCTCCATTAAGCGGGCAAATAAACCAGGTTGATTAATCAAACTTTCAAATGTGTCTTGTTGTTGAATTTGGCCCTTTTCCAGCACAATGATGCGATCGGCGTGGCGAATTGTGCTCAGTCGATGTGCAATCACCACGCGTGTGATGTCTAGTGCTTCAAGACTGCGACTCACAATCGCTTGTGTGTGGTTATCCAGGGCGCTTGTAGCTTCGTCAAAAATCAGGATTCGTGGCCGTCGCACTAAAGCTCTGGCGATAGCAATTCGTTGGCGTTGTCCGCCTGAAAGGGTCCCTCCCCCTTCAGAAATAATGGTTTGTAGTCCCATTGGCATTTCTCGGATGTCGTCTGCTAGCCCTGCCATTTCCGCTGCGGTCCATGCTTGCTCTTGAGTTATTAAGCATCCTCCTGCTATGGCTTCCATTAGGTTGCCGCTGAACAGGCTGGTGCTCTGTAGCACTGTGCCAATTTGACGTCTCAAGCTTTCGATACGTAGGCCATTGAGTGGTTGACCGTCGTAGCTGATCTCTCCGTTTTCAGGCTTGCTAAATCCCAGCAGCATTCGCACGATTGTCGATTTACCTGATCCTGAGGGGCCTACTAGAGCTAGAAACTCTCCTGGATTTGCCCGAAAGCTCACTTCATCTAGAACAAGAGGGAGGTCGGGGGCATAGCGATAACTAACGCGGTCGAATTTGATCTCTCCATACAGATCTGTTGGTTCTATGGCTTCATCCATCACTTCTGGTGAGGCTGTTAGCAAAGGCTTTGCTCGTTCATAGAGCACAGGCATATCGAATGCTTCCACTGCAAGTCCTGCGAAGCTGACCATGCTTCCGATAAATGTGGCAAAGGCAGAAAAAAACCCAAGTAATTGGCCAACATTTGGTGCATTCAATGTCGGGCTGTCCGCGGCCTCAGCGATCAGCTTTGTGATCACGATAAAGAGCAGCAATTGGCCAAGATTGGGCATTACATTCTGCAAGATTTCTGCGGTTGCCTCTTTGATATCCACGGCATTTTCTAGAGCTATGACGCGTTGGAACTGTTCTCCCCACCATCGAGATGCAGCAGCCTCTGCTCCTGCTAGACGCAATTTCGGTACGGAGCTGATCAGCTCAAGATTGCGACTTTGGGCTTGGCCTTGCCCCTCCTCTTGTTGGCGTATTAGTGGGCGAGTTTGCATCCCGATCAATGCTGTTGGCAGAAGCACCATCAGCGAGATCACGAATGCCAGCAATGTCAGTTTGACGCTTATCTTCAGCATGAACAGCACATAAATGCTGGTGAGCACTACCTTGATTAAGCCCCCTTCCAAGAGTTCTTGGATTTGATCGCGCAGTTGGGCGATGGAACCAAATCGGAGTGTGATGTCGCCGAGGTTGTATTGACGGAAGAAATCTGTTGGCAGGGTCAGTAAGCGTTTAATACTGGCCAGCTGGGACTTGGCCCCACCTTTTTGTTGTGTGATCTGTATAGATCGGCTTTGGATCCATTCCAATGCCACTCGTGTCATGCCAGCTGCGATCAGAATCAGACCTATTTGTAGTAATAAGCCAAGGTCTCTGTCAGGCAAAGCTGAGTTGGTGATTACGATGTTGAACGTGGGGGTAAGCAAGCCCAGAAGCGTCGCTAAAAACATCACGCCCACACCTATACGGAAGCCTTCGGTGAGTATTCCTAGGCATGCCCCAGAAGCTAATCCGGTGATACCCATCCCGAAGATCCAACGAGCAGCACCAACCTCTCGGCCAATGGCAAGTAGGAAACCTATTGCGATTCCTAGGAGCAGACCACTCATCACAAACTTGGTGAAATTTGTTGGTTCTCCATAGGCAAAACGCAAAAGCCCTAAGGCTGTTAGATCCTTGGTTTGGAATGTGGGGCTGATGGCTATAACCCTTGGATTCAGTTCTTCCAGCAATTGGCTGGCTTTAGAGAGTGGTATTGGCTTGGCCATCTGTTCTGGTGCCCAGATCTGATAGCCGTTTGCAGTGGAACGAAGCACAACTGGGCTTATAGGCGTCTGATCGAGAAAGCCGATGAGGTCGCCACAGTCTTTCTCCAGCAGGCTTTCGTTGAGCAGCACATCCCGTCCGATCAAGTTTGCTGATTCCAGAATCAGCCTGAGCCGTGCTCGGGGATCAGGAGTATTTCGAACCGGTGCCTTCAGTGGCGCGGAGCCTGGCTGGGTAAGGGTTGCGACGCAAGCTAGAAGTGGGTCTTCACGAACAGCTGCTTCTAGGGGTAGCGCTTGATTGCTTTGGCTGGCTTTGCCTGCTGTTTCAAAACCAAGAAATAGTTGTGCTTCGCTTTGCGGACTTAGTGGCTCATGACTGTGTTGTCGTAAGTGGTGCTGTTCCCAGGATTTTTGATGGTGGGCCTCGAGCAGGATGATTAGAGCAGCTTTGCTGGGGGGTTCTTGCTTAGGGCGATCGGTAAGTTTTTCTAATAGCAAAGCTTGCAGGATTTCCAGGCCTTGTTGTTGCTCTTGATCTGATTTGCTCAGTAACGTGAGCTCACTTTTGGTGATGGCTTTGAGTCGAAGACGGCTGGAGTCGTTTAGGTCATTGACGTCTAATCCAGGTAGGATTGTGCCTGCTGTCAGGCTTAGAAGGCCAACTCTTGAATTAAGCGATCCATCTCCAGAGAGTTGTTCGAGGATCAGTCTTACTTCCCCTTCAGCAATCTTGAAAGGATCGCAGGGCCAGGGTCGTTCTTCTCCAGGTAGAAGTCTCAAGGCATCAACCCTCCTTATCCTGAAACTGTCTGCACAGCCAGTCAAAGCGCAACCCGGCTGAACTGATGGCTGAGAGTTGCTCAAGCCCCAGCTGTTCGTCGTCGATCATCTTCTCGGCCATCAAGCTTGATTTTGCTAGTCCTCGGCTGAGAAGTTGATCGCGACTGCGTTGGGAGAGCATGCTTGCTATGCCCTTGTAGAAACGTTTGGCCAGATTTGGATCTGCATTAAGGGTGATTATTAGTTCTTGCTTCTCCAGCACTAGTAGCTCTAGACCGGAGAGCGTGTCCACATTGGCAGTGGCACCCCCGGCGTTGGGGTTGAGCATTGTCAACTCGCCGAGTAGTTCACCCCGGCGAGAGCTGCCCACTGATCGCCAGCTTCCTTCTTCGGTGATACTGATCCGGGCTTCCCCTGCGAGTAGTAGATATAGGTTGGGGACATCATCACCTTCTTGAAGAAGAACATCTCCGGCTGCGAGACGTTGCAATCTGCCAATTTTAGCGAGCCAGCCAACATCCTGTTCTTCTAGTTCTGCGAACAGCACTAGAACCTTGCGAAGGGGTTCTTGGTCATTGCTCGCAACACGGTGAATCCATGCGTTCTGGCCCTGTACTTGGAGGGCTAGTTTTTCAGCGATGACGCGATATAGGAGATGGCCAATGAAAG
>JASLWC010000050.1 GCA_030741055.1 Prochlorococcaceae cyanobacterium ETNP18_MAG_14
GAATGGCATCGTCATGCCACTTACTGGGGGCATGTAGGAATGTATGGCTTTCGCGCAGATGTGTTGGCTTGTTGGTCAGGAATGCCGGCGTCGCCGTTGGAAGCTCTAGAACGTCTAGAGCAGTTGAGGTTAATTGAAGCCGGACACACTATCGCCACATTTGTGGTGGACGGGACTTCGCTCTCGGTAGATACAGTTGAGCAGTTAGAGGAGGCCAGAGAATGCGTGCTTAGACTTCAATAGCGACTTTGTATAAATTGTCTATTTAGCGCGTGCACCAAGTGCTAGCTGTTGGCCATATGGACTCAAGTTTGAGATCGGGGAAGTGACATTTAACTGCTTTGAACATAGGAGCTTGCCAGGTTCCAAGTTCTTGCAAAATATCATCTGGTATCAGGTTTGATGTGGCACTAACATTAACCTTTTGCTGCCAATTTGGCTCCTTGTAGCTGATGTCTACAAAGTTGCATAATTTGGAGTAGCTTTCCTTGGTGAATAATGTTTCGTAGAAGCCAATAAAGCAGTTTTCATGACCGAATGCTTCCTGCAGGGCATTCAAGGTATGGGCGTAATTGCTGCGAATAGAGAAGCGTTTTGGCAGTTTATTAACTAGTGAACGAAGGGCCTGGATCTCCTCTTCTTGATTTCGTTGGCCACGCTTGCGCAGCTTCATTCGCTGGCTTGAAATTATGCGTTCGACTGGATCACGCATCAGAAAGACTGGCCTCACCGGAATACCGCGCTGTGAGAATTCGCTTTTTATTGTGGTTAGGGTGTTAGCACTAAGGCAGGAATACGAGGGGGTGATGTCTCCTGTTAGGCGAATATGTCGTCTGCGCAGTAGCCCGCAGAAGTAGTCGTAATAGCGATTGGGTTCGCTAAAGAAGCGTTGACGTCTCATGGTGCGTGGCTTCAGCCATGAACCATGTTGCTGTCTATAGCGGATCAGCTTGGGTACGGTTAAGGCATCATGGATGTGGTACTCCTTGCAGAAGCCAAAATTGGCATCGGGTCTGCTGTGAAGCTGTAGATGTAGCCAGGAGGTCCCGGCTTTTTGTGCACCAACCCCGAGCAGAAAAACCCCATCCTTTGCCGTTGGTTTGGCTTTAATCATTACGATCTTTCCAGCCATGCCTGCGTAGTTGATCCCATTGACCACGAGCTTTTAGTAGACGTTCGGCTAGTTCTCGCACAGCTCCATGGCCTCCACCGCGTTGGAGTACAGCATCGGCTTGTTTTCGTAGTGGTTCACAGGCATCCGCGGGAGCTAGCAACAGTTTGACTAGAGGGCGGACGATGAGGTCGTTCAGGTCGTCGCCTACAAAGGCGGTTTGGGAACGAGAGAGCTTGAGCTGCTGTTGTAGTTCTGATAGTGCAGCTGGTTTGTCTTTGATACCCACCAAGCAGTGGTCGATACCTAGTTGATCGGCTCGCATTTCCGTAGCTCCTCCTTTGCCACCACTTAGGAAGGCAAGTGTTAGACCTTCCTGTTTTAGAAGCCGTAAGCCGAGGCCATCGCGCACATCAAAGCGTTTTTGTAGTCCTCCGTTGGCATCAAGCCAGAGCCCACCATCGGTGAGTACACCATCTACATCAAGGACTAATAGCTCAATGGTAGTTAATGCATATCTCTGTCGCTGCCATTGCAGTTCCCGAGTCCAGCGCAGGGGGTGAATCTTTGGGAGTCCTGAGCCGCTCATGTCAGCCCGATTTGTACCAGATCATGGAGCCGTAGTAGGCCCAGCAAATGTCCCCCGGATTTAACTGGAGCTACTACCGGTAATACAGAAATAGGTTTGCGGCGGTTCCTTTCCATTCGCTCTAGGGCTTGCACCACCAGTAGATCCGCCTCCACGGTGATCGGATCTGCTGTCATTATTTCAGCGGCGTTGAGGTTGGCCCAATTGTCGGCCTTGTGATCACGCAGGGCGCGGCGTAGGTCACCATCGGTAATTAGCCCTAGCAGCCGCCCGGTAGTGGTGGGGTCTTCTACCCAGCCAGTGCCGATACCATCTTGGGTCAGTCTGCAGATCACTTCCTGCAGGCTGGTGTTGGGTTTTAACGGGTGGAGCTTTTTAACTGGCACCATCAGCTCGGAAGCCGTGAGGGTGAGCTTTTTGCCTAGAGAACCGGCAGGGTGATTTAAGGCAAAGTCTGCTGGTGAGATGTCTCGGCGTTCCATCCATACGGCTGCTAAGGCATCGCCGATGGCCATAGCCACTGCTGTGCTTGCTGTGGGGGCAAGATTCAACGGACATACCTCCCGATCCACGCTTGCCTCGAGTACTACGTCACTACCGTTGGCCAGCGATGAGTCGGCACGGCCAACTAGAGCAATGCGTGCGGTGCCACGCCGTTTGAGGTGAGGCAGCACTTCCAGTAGTTCTGCAGTTTCACCGCTGTTGGAGAGCAGCAGGCAAATATCTTCTGGAGCCACTACTCCTAGATCGCCGTGCATGGCATCGAGGGGGTTCAGGTAAACCGCCATCAGGCCAATGGAGGAAAAGGTGGCAGCGATTTTGCGAGCAACGATGCCGCTCTTGCCTACGCCTGTGATCACTAGCTTGGCGCGTTGATCGCCGCAGCGATCAAGCAGGACTAATGCCTTCTCTACTTCGCTGCTGCTGAGGCGTTCTGCAGCGGCAGCGATGGCGGAGGCCTCTTCCTGCAGGCAGCGGGTGAGGGCAGACAAACTGTAAGTTCGTGATGATGCGGTCATTCTCCTGCATTTTGCCGCCATGGAGAGTTCGTTGAAGCTGGAGTCTGGATTCGATTTATCAGACTTGCCAAAGGATTTGTTGGCGGTGCTGCAGCAAGTCGCATCAGAGGTTGGGATTACACGTATTGCCTTGGTTGGTGGTGCTGTTCGCGATGGCCTATTACATCGGGCTCATTTGGATCCTGTGCGGGGTCTGCCTGATCTTGATTTAGTTGTTGAGGGTTCAGCGGTGGCTTTGGCTGAGGCTCTTCGTGAGCATCTTGGTTCAGATCGTCTGCCGCATTTGCTTGTGCATGGGGCTTATGGAACGGTGGAAATAGCTGTTGATGGGGTCTTGTTTGATTTGGCCACTGCCAGGCAGGAAACCTATGCAGCTCCTGGACAAAACCCCCACGTGATTGCAGGCCATCTTGAAGAAGACCTGGCTAGAAGGGACTTCACGGTTAATGCCATGGCTTTGGAGTTGCCGGAGGCAACCTTGTTGGATCCTCATGGTGGTTGGGAGGCTTTGGCCTTAAGACAGTTGGCTTTTCTGCACCCCGGCAGCGTGGCGGATGATCCAACGCGGGTCGTGCGAGGGGCTCGCTACGCGGCGCGGCTTGGCTTTGTGTTGGCGCCTGAGGCTTTAGCTCAGGTAAGGACCACCCTTGCAGCTTGGCCTTGGGTCTGGCGCTTGGGTGATGCGCCGGAGTTGGCACCGCCTTCTCTCGCTACACGGTTGCGGATGGAGTTGGAATTATTATTCGAGCGTGAGCCCTGGGAGATGGCGTTAGCTCATCTGCATGATTGGGGAGCCATGGTGTTACTTGATGAGCACCTCCAAGCAGATCAACACTGGCGTCGGCGACTTCGTTGGGCTTGGCGTTTAGGACTGCCACTGCTTAGCGCACTGATTGCAGGAGCGGCGGATCCGCTAGCTATTGCGGCACGCTTGCAGTTGCCGCAGCAGCAGCAGAAGTTGTTGGCAGAAAGCGCTGAATTGCAAATTCTGTTGGCTTCGCAAGAGGTTGCTGAAAGCTGGTCCACGTGGTCGCCCGCTCAATGGTGCAAGGCCCTAGAAGCACATGGTTG
Source organism: Prochlorococcaceae cyanobacterium ETNP18_MAG_14 (assembly GCA_030741055.1). Classification (GTDB taxonomy): domain Bacteria; phylum Cyanobacteriota; class Cyanobacteriia; order PCC-6307; family Cyanobiaceae; genus Prochlorococcus. The sequence goes on from JASLWC010000050.1 coordinate 3,791, forward strand.
GCGGCCCGATGCAGTAGCTCTTTCTGTTTGCTTAGGTGTGCCGATGTGGCAACCCTTGCTGCGTTGGTGGGGCCGTTGGCGGCAAGTTAAATCCCCTGTATCCGCGAAGACCCTAATTGCGCAGGGTTGGCGACCTGGTCCGGCTTTGGGGGCTGAATTGCAGCGGCTCAGGCTGGAGCAGCTCAATAAGCAGGTGTTGGGGAGGTGAAGTTGTTCTGGCGGCGCTTTGGGGTGGGATCAGTGGTGATCCTGGTCTGTGCGGCATTTGCCCTTAAGGCTCTGCTGCTGGTGGATGCCACCAGCTTGTGGAGTGATGAGCTCTACAGCGTTGGTAAGAGTTTTCAGCCGAGTTTCAGGGCCCTGTTGGAAATGCTCAGAAACGACACTCATCCCCCTGTGTACTACACAATCGTTTGGCTTTGGGGGCAGAGCGTTGGCCAAAACGCTTTGACGTTGCGCATACTCTCTTGGTTGGCCTATGGGCTTGGTGGCGTCGTGATGGTGCTCCAGTCAGGAGCCTTGGCTCAGGCGTTCGGGGTATTGCGAGGCCGGACTTTATCGCTGGCGGCATTGCTGGTTTTTTGCAGTCCTTTCCCGGTGCGTTTTGCGATCGAAGGCAAGAGTTATGCCTTTTTAGTCTTGTTTGTGGGATTGGCTTGGTGGTGGCGGCGGCGCCTTTTACAGCCAGCAGCATCGAGAACAGCTTTTGTTAGAGATTTTCTTTTTTATGGCTTTACGGTTTGCCTTGCGGCACTAACCCATTTCTACGGTCTGTTTTTGTTTGCGGCAGCGGCGGTTTGGGATATATGGCAGCAGCGTTGGCGTTTGGGTGGTATCGCAATAGTGGCATTAGTACCTGCGCTTGCTTGGATTACTTATGCAGCTGCTTATCTTTTTCGCGACTCAACTGGAGGGTGGTTGGCTCAGCCGGACTTTGCTCTGTTTGAGGAGACTTTGGCGAGGGCCCTTGGTCCGTGGCCGTTGCCGAAACTTGTGCTGTTTGTCTTGTTGATGTTGGTGTTGCGTCGATGGGGACGGCTGGCTGGCAATGATGATGAAGGACATCTTTTGGAGGCTCCACGGCCAGCTCTTGTCGCTGGATCTTTATTGGATCTAAGCGGTTTAATCCCGTCGGCACTGATGCTGCTAGCGGTTGTGGCGGTGTCGTTTTTGAAGCCGTTGGCGTTTAGTCGTTATTTCGTGGTGCTGTTGCCGTCAGTAATACCTTTGCTGGCGGTGCAGTTAGGGGGGCTTCAGCTCAACTCAATAGGCCGTGCTCTGGCATTAGTTGTCTTAACCGCTTTCATCGCTCTTTGGTGGCAGCAGAGCTACTTAGGGATTCAGCCTGGGGTCAGCAGTGTTGGTGATCGAGAGCAAGACAATTTCCGTGCGATTAGTCAGTTTATGGCTGGCAAGCAGGAGCGCTATGGGCCGCGCTCGCGGCTGCTTAATCTCAGTGATCGTATGGAAGTAGAAGCTGGTCGGATACTTGAGAGTCCATCTCTTTGGGGTGATGGTGATTTATTAGAGAAACGACTGGAGAGTTCACCTCTGCTATCACTGATTTGGCTTGCGAGTAGTGGTCCGGAGCAATCAATGCGTCGTCGTCTCAATCCCCTGATGCAGAGAGTGGAAACGAGGGGGTATGAATGTCGAGAGGATGGACCGAAGCTCGATTACACGGGTGTGATGAGATGTACTTTGATCAAGGCTCCCGGCGGTTGATTGTCAGCAGTAGGCCTTAATAAAAGGATTGGCAATCTCTAAATTTGCTGCACTTGGCCGATCCGTTGCCAGGGGCCATCACTTAACAGCTCTTCAGCGATTTTAGTTGAACAGGCCACTAGTAAAGGACCGCAGGTTTGTGGATCCACCATCAGTTCCAGCAGTGCCTGATGTTCTTCACTGCCTGGGTTTATATCGCCCCATACGATTTCAATTGGCGCGGCTTCGCTGTATGTGCTCGGCTCTAGGAGGCGCCAGTTGCGGCGATTAGCCGGTGCAAGTGTGCTTGAAAAACCTTCTTTCAATAGCTTTAAAGCGCCTTGCAGGCTGGGAATTGCTTGCGCTTCGAGTATGAGGCGCAGGGGACCTATGTCTGCTTGATATCGCTTGAAATTGCTGGCATTAAGCATTTCGCCAAGATGGCCTAGGAGCCCGAAACCGGTTATGTCGCTGCAGGCATGAATAGTTGATGATCCTGCATCTTTTGCTTCAACGGTGTGCAGCAGTTCTAGGAGGTTGTGCTGGCTGACTGTCATTTGGGCAAGGGCTGCGTCAAGGTCTTGCGGTGAGACTTCCCCTGTCATGGCAGCAGCAAACAGAACTCCGCTACCTAGGGAGCGGCTGAGTAGTAGTACATCTCCCGATTGCAGGTTGCCTTTGTCCCAAGGTTTATGGCCAGCAGGAGTTTTGCCGTTGACGCTTAGGGAAACCTGCAGTCCAAGGCTGCTTGGTTGGGGGGCAAGGCTGCGGGCTTCAAGGCTGTGTCCCCCAATTAGTTGGGCACCCTGGGGATTGAGGGCTGATTGGATACCAACCAGAGTCTGAGTCAATAACTCCTGTTGAAGTTTTGATGGCACCATCGGCAGAGTGATTACAGCTTGGGCAGATATCACTTGTGCACCACTGGCCCAGAGGTCTGAGCAGGCATGCAGTGTGGTTAAGCGGCCATTGAGCCAGGGATCGCTAACTAGGGCTGGGAAGCCATCCACGCTTTGCAGCAAGCTTTCGCCTGTTGGGGTGGTAGCGATAAAGGCTGCATCTTGAGGTTGCTTGCCAAGGGCTTCCAGGCCTGCCTGTTTTAGAGCCTCGTTTAAAGGCTTGGCTGCCAGTTTGGCGGCGCAACCACGGCAAGCCATGGAGTTTGCGCTTGTTTTGACAGCACTGCTCATGGTTGAGAGCTCTTTAAACAGAGCCATGAAACGACGATCAATGATCTGTTTCCAGCGCCAGAGCATGGGATGAGGGCCAATCATCAGGTCCCCCCAAATGGCCCAGGCGGTAGACATCTCAGGAGTGTTTTTACTTCCCAGCAATTGCAGGGCACGAGCTTGTGGTTTCCAGGAACGGGCAGGGAGGTTTTGGCTGCATCTTTCTAGGTTTTGTGCCAGGGGTTTGGCTGCGCGTACGGCCCATACGCCAGTGGGTGGCCGTGGAGCTGTATCGATCACGCCACAGTCGCCGACGGCGAACAGTTGGGGGTGATTGATCACCTGCAGGGTGTCTGTGGTCCTCACTCGTCCTAAGGGATCCACAGGCAGGCCACTAGCGGCAAGCCAGGCGGGTGCTCGACTGCCAGTACAGCGCAGTGCCGGGGCAGTTAAGGGAGATTTTTCTGTTACCAGCTCGATAGCGGCTGCGGTAAGGGCCCTTCGCAGTGCTGGGCTTGGTTGGCCTCGATGGGCGTGTAGTTGGATGGGGCGATTGGGCCAGCGTTGGCGAAGAGCGAGAGCTATCTCCACACCAGCGAGGCCTGCACCGATCACCGTGAATGGTTTCGGGTCATAAACCAGAGACTGGCTGTCCTGTTGTTTGAGCCAGGCCAGGGCAGGTTCTAGAGGCTTGATCGACATGATTGGTGCAGCTTTGCTGCTCTCAAAGCTGTTGGTTTCTTGGCAGGTTTCTGATCCCACATTGATGCTGAGCCGTTCGAAATGTATGGGAGAACGTCCACAGAGAAGTAGATGATGCTTGGCGGCATCTACTCCCTTGATTTCGGCGATCACAAGGGCTACCCCTGCTTGATCACTAAGACTGCGTAAGTCGATAGCGATTTCATCGCGCTTGTAATCGCCGGCAATTAGTCCAGGTACCATGCCGGAGTAAAGGGCAGTGCTGCGGCGATTGATCAGAGTGATCAGTCCGGCAGGTCGACGTTTGGGGTACATGGCCCAACGACGCAGTAGCAGGGCATGGCTATGGCCGCCGCCGGCCAGCACGAGATGATCAGCTCTCATGTGGTTTCAAGGCGGCTTGAAGCAGTTCTTTTTTCACTGACCGGCCACCTTGAGCACAGTTTTGATAGTGCGCAGCAGGATTAGCAGATCCAGCCAGGTGCTGAAGTGTTTGAGGTAGTAGAGGTCGTAGGAGAGCTTGAGTTCGGAATCTTCCACGCTGGCGGCATAGGGGGCGCAGACTTGAGCCCAGCCACTCAATCCTGGCTGCATCCAGTGCCGCTTGCGGTAGTGGGGGATGCGTGCTTCAAGCTCTTGCTCTAGTTCGGGGCGTTCAGGCCGCGGTCCGATGAGGCTCATGTCACCGCGGAGCACGTTGATCAACTGGGGCAGTTCATCTAGGCGTGTGCGCCGCAGCCAGCGGCCTATTTGGGTTATTCGTTGGTCGCCCGGCGTTGTCCAGGTAACGGGAGCGTGCTTGGGGGCAACCTTCATCGTGCGTAGTTTCAGCACCGTGAAGGTTTGGCCCAACCAGCCGCTGCGTTCCTGTATATAAAAAACTGGGCCATGATCTTCTAGCCAGATCAGTAGGCATGCAATCAGCATTAGAGGTGCTGTAACTGTTAAAAGCATCAGCGCTACCACCACATCCGCCACTCGTTTCAGTTGGCGTTGGGGACTGAACAATGTGTTCCAGGGGATTTCGGAATAGCTCAGCCAGGGTTCTGGCAACAATGTTGGTGGCAGGCGCTCGAGTTGTTGCTCTGCAACGGCAAGTGGTGTTGTGAAACTGCATTCGCGCGGATCGCGCTGCTGCAATGCATATAGCCAGCGGGAGTGATCGGGGTGTTGTTGCACACTCGGTGAGATGGCTATCACTATCTGGCCGGGCTGTTTGATTACTTCTTCTGCAGGTAGCCAGCGGGGCATGAGTTGTGTGGGTGTTTGCTGCCAGGGCATTAGAACTTTCTGTACTTCAGCTTCGCTGGCTATCAGCAGCAGTTTGGGCGCTTCGGCTTGTAGGGCGCCTCGGCGCAAACTCATCCTCATCAATAGGGACCAAAGCATTGTTGGCAGCAGCCATGACACTTGGATGCTGCGGTACACCAACCAGACATCTTGTGGAGGATTAATTAACCAGCGCAGGATTGCTATCACCATCAAGGTGCTTAGCAGGCATAACCCAAGGCGCTGTAATAGTGCCCAGCGCGGTAGACGGCGCCAGCCCAAAACCGTGTAAGTACCCAGCAGCCAGCCCAAAAGGAGATAGGCCGTGATCGTGGCCACTATCCAGATCTGCTGCCCTTCTAAAGATTGAGAGCGGATATTTACTATCCCAACAAGAATCAGTACCAGGCCGAGTAGATCAAGGCCAGCACAAAGAAGCAGCTTTTGACGGGGATTGCGCCAGGACACTGGCACGGCAGCAACTAGGCGACCTTAAACCTTGCCTGGCTTTATGACGAGCGTTTTTTGTCGTAGCCATTTGGGTTGCTCTGTTGCCAACGCCAGCCATCGCGACAGATTTCGATTAGATCCCGTTGGGTATGCCAACCCAGTCGTTTGGCTGCCAGGCTTGGATCGGCGACTGTGCAAGCAGCATCTCCCTGACGGCGACGGCTGATTTTGTAAGGCACTGGCATGCCGGTTGCCGCCTCGAAAGCCTGTACAACTTCAAGTACAGAGTGTCCCTGGCCGCTACCCAGGTTGAGGGTGAGTAGTTGGGGCTCTTCTTTAAGAAGCACGTCTAGGGCGGCTTGGTGCCCTTCAGCAAGGTCCATCACATGGATAAAGTCCCGGACACAGCTTCCATCTGGGGTGGGCCAGTCGTTACCAAATACTTCCAGTTGTTGGCGCCTACCTACTGCAACTTGGCTTATGAAAGGGAAAAGGTTATTGGGGATACCGTTGGGGTCTTCACCGATATAGCCGCTGGGATGGGCTCCTACCGGATTGAAGTAGCGAAGCCTGGCGATCCGCCAGCCAGGTTCACTTTCAGCAAGATCCATCAGTAGCTGTTCGACTGCAGCCTTGCTATGGCCGTAGGGATTGATTGGTTGCAAGTTGGCTGATTCTGGAATTGGAACTTGCTTGGGGTAGCCATAGAGCGTTGCGCTACTGCTGAAAATGATTGTGCGGCAGCCATGACGCTGCATTGCTTGTAGGAGGCAGTTGCTGCCTCCTACGTTGACATCCCAGTAGCAAAGAGGAATCTGTATCGATTCGCCCACGGCTTTGAGCCCGGCGAAATGCACTACTGCCTCGATTTTGTGCTCACTAGAGCTGAAGGCGCGATCAAGATGCTCGCTGCAGCGAACATCGCCTTCCACAATCTTGAGTCGACCTTCAGCCTCTGGTCCAGCTAGCTCTGCTACTCGCCTTAACGCTTCTGGGGAGCTGTTGC
>JASLWC010000051.1 GCA_030741055.1 Prochlorococcaceae cyanobacterium ETNP18_MAG_14
CACATAAGTGATCTAGATCACATTCTCTGAGATCAAAGTAATAGCCTTGATTGATTTCAAGACTCTAACCAACTTCTCACCAACTCTCATCCAGACTTAAGGTAGTTTACATGATTTAGATCGCATAGCTATTTATTAAGTCGCGCAGAAAATATCAACAACTGATTGGTCGTCATCCAAGACAAACATTAAGCCTCACTGAAACAGCAAAGCCTGCAGCAAATGATCAACAATTGGCCAAGGAGCATCTCAACTTCTGCTGGCTCCCAACTTCAATCTCCAACTTGCGATCACCAGTAATTAATGCCTGCCTTGGACTAGTCCAAGGCTCAAGGCATACCATCTGCCGCGGCGGATCGCTCCACACCACAGTGAGGTCCATGGGCTTGTCATGCTGAAGCTTCAAGCATCTACCAGAGGCCTCATCTACAAGGGAGACTGGACCCGCAGGGCGAGTCAAGAAGTCAACGCCTTCTGTTAGATGTGCCAATTGGATGGCGGTTTCGGCTTCTGCCATCTGCAAATGATTGAAACATGAATGAGGCAAACCTTCCAAGCGGACCTGACTCAAGTCAGTCACATTGAGATAAGGGTGCAAGCCAAAACTGAAGGGCATCGCAGTCTGACTAAGGTTGTGCACCGTGGTGTCGATCTCTAAAGCATTGCGAATCGGGCGCACCAGCATCTCGATCAAAAACTCAAATGGGTATGCAGCGCGAGTGGCATCCGTATCGCTAAGGCTGAGCTTCACACCGCTGTGATCTTCCAGTAACTGCAATTCCCAAGGCATGTCCCTAGCAAAGCCATGTTGTTTCAGCGTGAATTCACCACAAGGCAAGGGCAGCAGGTCACCTGGCAGATTCCCGCAGATGGGGAACAACACGGGAATTCCTCCGCGAATGCTTTTGCCTGGATCAGCAAAGCGCTCTTGATCCAAATAAAGCAACTCACGGCCGTTGCTGCACCACGCAGTGACTAAACCACCTCGCTCAGGCACGATCCGCAGACGATCACCACTTTCTGGATGCACATACTCCCAATGGACATAAGGGCTCTTCTGTTGACTAAGGCTCATGAGCCAGCAACCGATGCAGCACTATTCATGGGAAGGCCATTGAGCCACTCCAGCAAGACAGCATTCACCTGATCGGGCACCTCATCATGAGGGCAATGTCCTGCCTTCAAAAGCACTTCTTCAACTTCCAAAGAAGCTTTTCGAGCAAAAACACGAAACTTATCTTGTTTGACTTTTGCATTCCTCAGCCAGGGATCACTATCACCCCAAAGCAATAGGAGTGGAGCTTGTAAATCATTAAACAATTCATCTATAGGCCTACCCCTAAGTCCACGAGCCTGGAAAACTTTGCGGAAGACTTGGAATGCTCCTGGATCCAAAGAAGGCCTACGAATCGACTCAATTAAATCATCATCAACATTTGTGGGGTCGACATAAACCTGCTCAAGAGTACTGCGAATTACACCAGGTCTACGCAGATTCTCAAAGATCAATCTCTGCATTAAAGGATAAACAAACCACTTCACTAAAAGATCTCTTGAAAGTCCCAATACAATCATCTGGCGTAACCTCGAACTCAAATCTTTTGGTTTTGAATCAAATTTCTCATCACTAAAATAACCAGCCGCATTCAGCAAAACCACACCAGCCGATTGAGATTCAAGCGCCGCACCTGCAGCTAGGGCTGCATAACCACCAAGAGAATTGCCAACAATCACAGTGGGCCTGCCGATTCGCTCCTTGACATATGCAACCAACTGTTCGCGCCAGAGTTCACCGCCATATTCCAGGCCAGCAGGTTTAGCGCTACGACCAAAACCAAGAAGATCTATGGCATGCACCTCATGGGTAAGAGAGAGTTCAGGAATGTTGTGACGCCAATGATCAGTAGACGCTCCAAAGCCATGCACCAGCAAAACAGCCGGGCCTTTGCTGCATTTAGCTTCGTCATCCTTAGCAGGTCTGTGATGCAGGCAATGAACGTCGTGGCCGCTATAGCTCCAGGGAGTAATAGTTGCAGCAGGTGGAGCTGACGTCACAACGTCGACAGTGGCGGCGGAAGTTGATGGTAAGCAATTCTTTCAAGACCTGTCGATAGACAGGAGGAGCTGCATTACACCAAGCCAACCGGGTTGGCCGCAACTTCATCAGGAATGGCATTCCCTCCTCCAGGTGTTTTGTTGCGAAGCACCAAACGCAATAGCAAAGGAGCAAGAAAAGTCGTGCCAATCACCATCAATAGAACTGCTGCTTCTAAAGAAGGAGAAAGCAGTCCAGCACTTGTACCAAGACCAAGGAAAATCAAACCAACCTCACCGCGAGGCATCATGCCAAGACCCACCACAAGGCGATTGGTGGGCTTATCGATCACGAAAGCCCAACCAGCTGCAACTTTGCCCAAGATCGCTACAACCAATAGGAATCCAGCAACCACAAGTGCTGAGCGACTAGCGGGATCAAGAGGATTGATCACCGAAAGATCCATGCCAGCACCAACCAAGACAAAGAAAATCGTGGCGAAGAGAGTCACGATCGGGAGCACCGACTGTTGAATGGCGTGATTATTCTTCGAGCTACTTAGAATCAACCCAGCTGCAAAAGCACCCAAAGCAGCTTCCAAACCAATAGCAGTAGCGATAAAGCAGCTCAAAACCAGAATCACAAAAGACGCCACGACAACAGCTCCAGGAGCCTTAAGACGATCAATCACCCAATCAAAAGCTGGCGCCGCAGTTCGGCTGAGCGCGATCGCCAAGACAACAAACACTGTGGCCGCAAAAACAAGTTTCACAATCGGGGCGATCTGTAAGGAACCGCCTGTGGCCAAGGCGACAACTACAGCCAGGATCACAATCCCAAGGATGTCGTCAAGCACAGCCGCACCAATCACGATCTGGCCCTCCCGAGTTTTTAGATAACCGAGTTCTCCAAACACACTTGCCGTGATACCAATGCTGGTGGCAGTCATCGAGGCACCAGCAAAAATCGCTGGAATCAAATCCACTTGGAATAGAGCCATCAGCCCAAAGGTGCCTAGTGCGAAAGGCAGCACCACGCCGGCCATTGCGACGGTAAAAGCCTGTCCACCTACAGCGACCAACTCTTCCAGCTCACTTTCTAACCCAGTGAGGAAGAGCAAGGCATACAAACCAAGCGTGGCAACCGCTTGCAGAGAGGGAAAAGTTTCGAAATAGAGATCTGGCACTGCCTCTGGAGGAATCGAAGCCAAATAGCTAATCAGGCTTACAAAACCTTCGTTGAGTGACCCATGAGTAGCTGGGGGCACCAGCAGATGCAGCCCCGAAGCTCCGATAAGAACTCCCGCAAGCAATTCGCCCACGATGGTGGGAAGATGCAAACGCACCAAAACCTCTGCGAGAGTTCGCGCTGCCAAGAAAATCAGCAGGAAACGAATCACACCGATTAACGTTTCAGCTACCTCAACGTCGTGGCTGCTAAGCACAGACAACAGCGAAGACGAAAACATGGGGGCGTCGATCTAAGTCTTTCCCAGGGACCCTAAAGGAAGGCCAAATCTTGCTTAGTAACGCTAATAACCAAGTGCAAGCGAGCCCCTACAGGTGTTGATGTGCAGTCGCTGAGCAGACGAGCCGCTCATCACCGCTAACTTCAAGGGATTACCCCATCTGGGATCGATGAGCTCCACCCCTAGTCAGACGGAAATGGACGTATGAACGCTCCCGACGATCGGGGACAACATCGCCTTGATGCCTAATGGTGCGGCAAGTCAACCATCGACTCCTGCAACGCCTAATTACCAGCCCCAGTAACAAACTTTTATGGAGAGCTTCGAGCGCTCCAACCACCAAACTCTCTCGGCCGTAATGAGCAGCTCTCAGCCCCTAGACCTACGCCTGCCCACCCCGGGCTGCTACGCCGACCCTGAACGATCCGGGCTGGATGCAGATGCGGTGTTTGACGGTATGACCGAGCATCTGTTCTTCACCCTAGGCAAACTCGCACCTACAGCAAGTCCCCATGACCTCTACTTGGCTCTGAGTTATGCCGTGCGGGATCGTCTAATGACCCGCTACCTAGCAAGCCTTGAAGCAATCAGGGCTCGTCCTCACAAGAGTGTGGCCTACCTCTCTGCTGAATTCCTAATCGGTCCGCAACTAAATAACAATCTGCTCAATCTTGGTATCTCTAAAGACATTGCTGAGAAAGCACTAGGCCGCTTCGGAATTAAATCTCTTGATCAGATCCTCGAGGTAGAGGAAGAACCTGGCCTCGGTAATGGAGGATTGGGCCGCCTGGCTGCCTGCTACATGGAATCACTAGCCAGCCTGCAAGTACCAGCTGTCGGCTATGGAATCCGCTACGAATTTGGCATTTTCAACCAACTAATCCGTGATGGCTGGCAAGTCGAGGTTACGGATAAATGGCTCAAAGGAGGTTGGCCCTGGGAACTCCCCCAACCAGAGGAAGCATGCTTTGTGGGCTTTGGTGGTCGCACCGAAAGCTACACCGACGACAAGGGCAACTACCGCTCCCGTTGGATCCCCTCCGAGCATGCAATTGGCATACCTCACGATGTACCGGTGCTTGGCTATCGGGTAAACACATGCAATCGCCTGCGCCTCTGGCGCGCCGATGCCACTGAAAGTTTCGACTTCTACGCTTTCAATATCGGTGATTACTACGGAGCTGTAGAGGAAAAGGTTGGTTCTGAGACCCTCTCCAAGGTGCTTTACCCCAATGACGGCACTGATGAAGGCCGCCGCCTGCGACTTAAGCAACAGCACTTCTTTGTGAGCTGCTCGCTCCAGGACATGCTGCGCAGTCTGGAAAACCGAGGCATTCCCGTAGAGGAATTCCCCAACCACTGGACCGTGCAACTCAACGACACCCACCCGGCGATTGCGGTGGCTGAGCTGATGAGACTACTGATCGATGACCGTCACCTCGACTGGGATACCGCCTGGGACATCACCACTCGCTCAGTTGCATACACAAACCACACATTGCTACCAGAAGCTCTAGAGAAATGGAATCTCACTCGCTTCGGCAGTCTGCTGCCTCGCCACCTAGAGCTGATCTATGAGATCAATCGCCGCTTCCTGCAACAGGTGCGTCTGCGTTACCCAGGCAATGATGCAATCCAACGCAAATTATCGATAATCGATGAAGAAGGTGGTAAGGCAATTCGAATGGCCAACCTGGCCACGATCGCAGCTCACCATGTCAACGGTGTTGCAGCGTTGCACTCTGATCTAGTGAAGCGACAGCTGATGCCTGAATTTGCTGAGATCTGGCCAGAAAAATTCACCAATGTCACTAACGGAGTCACGCCACGGCGCTGGGTAGCCCTTGCAAACCCAGAGCTCTCCCATCTACTGGATGAAAACGTAGGTCCCGAGTGGATCACCAATATGGAATTACTCACCAAACTTGAAGAACGGCAGCACGATGCCAACTTCCTAGAGCAATGGGGAGCTACCAAGCTGTCGGTGAAGCGCAAGCTTGCCGGTTACATCCATCGCCAAACCGGTGTTCTGGTAGATCCATCGAGCCTCTTCGATGTTCAAGTAAAACGAATCCACGAATACAAGCGTCAGCACCTCAATGCCCTGCAGGTGATCACCCACTACTTGCGCATCAAAAACGGCCAGGCACAGGGCATGGCTCCACGCACTGTGATCTTTGGAGGCAAGGCCGCACCGGGCTACTACATGGCCAAGCTGATCATCCGCTTCATTAACGGGATTGCCGAAACCATCAACGCTGATCCTGATATGGAAGGGCGCCTGCGAGTTATTTTCCTGCCGGATTACAACGTGAAGCTGGCTGAACAGATTTACCCGGCCTCAGACCTTTCAGAACAAATCTCAACCGCAGGAAAGGAAGCTTCAGGCACAGGCAACATGAAATTTGCCATGAACGGAGCTCTCACCATCGGCACCCTTGATGGTGCCAACGTGGAAATTCGTGAGCGAGTAGGTCCTGAGAACTTCTTTCTATTTGGCAAAAGCGAAACAGAAATCATGGAGCTCCATACCAAAGGCTATCGGCCTAGAGAAATTATTGAGACCTTGCCGGAGCTAGCTGAAGCCTTGAGATTGATAGGTCTGGGCCACTTCAGCAACGGCGATGGTGAGCTATTCCGCCCATTGCTGGACAACCTCACAGGCTTCGATCCATTTTTCGTGATGGCCGATTTCGCCGACTATCTTCGCGCTCAAAACGAGGTGAACCGAGCTTGGACCAACCGACAGCAATGGAACCGTATGTCTCTACTGAATACTGCACGAACAGGCTTCTTCTCCTCAGACCGCTCGATCCATGAGTACTGCGAGTCAATCTGGAACGTCAAACCCTTCCCTGTGGAGATCACCTGCGATATGCCCAAATGATGCTTAGTGGAAACAATGTGACATAACCAAACCTTACTCAAGCTAGTCATCCCATGCAGTAAATAGCTTAAAAATAGGGATGATGGGTTTAGGCGAAATCTGCAGACCTCAAACGGCAAAAAACTGCCGATAAATAGCTAATTACGATCGGGGAGATCAGGGGTCTGATGCAAGAGACGATTTAAACGAAGTCTGTCTGCATTGAGAGGGTCTGGAGCTAATTCACCAGCAAATTCTCGAAATTTCTGCTCAATCTCCTCTGGCACCCTCACATCAAAGATGCGTTCCATAAGTGCTTCTATTGAGAAAAGATGGGCGTTGATGTTCTCCAAATCAGCGATGGATTGCTGAATAGCATCTTCCGGCTCTTCCCCTCCCCCTACTGGCGTAGCCTGAGTAGAGGAAGCATCAGCATCATTACCTCGGGTGCCGTATTGCTTCTGAAGATCTTCAAGCACGCGCCCTGCGAGTGTTCGAAAAGATTGCAATGCAGCCCAATTAAGCTCCTGCTGATGACGGAGAGTGGGGCACTCACGAATCAACCGGTCATGCTCTCGGTAGAACCGTTGACAGTCAGGGCATTGACAGGGCTCTTCTGGCACAGCTCTGCTACAAGCTCAACCTCCATCATGGCATCTACTAGGCCGCTAGGGGAGGTTCACCAGAGAAACTTTCCTCATCCGCATCAGTATCACTTGGTCGCGGGAGGGGAATCTCGATAGTGGTAACTACCTGTATAACGTCGCGTAGTCGCATCGAATCAGCAAACCAACCCATGGCCTGCTCGGTATCACCACGACGTTCGGCATCACTGGCCTGATCTTCATGGGCCTCAGCCAATAGAGCCAACCAACAGAGGCAGCGAGCCTGTACCACAGAAAGATCCAGGTCGATGGGCTGCGAATTTGCAATGCTCTCGCTTTCCTGCTGAACAAGCAGCCTTAGCCGCAAATCGTGAAGCTGGGTCATGACACCTGATTCACCAGATCAACACTAGCGGGAGCGTGGCCTTTGCCTAGCCCACCAGATGTAGTACCGACCACCTAAAACACGATGCAAACACGGGGTTTGAAAAGCTCAAACTGCGCAACTAAGAATTTGCCAACCTCAGGCTGCTTTTCTAGCGAAATCAATCAATTGATCAGTTGCTATTTGTCAATTGCCTTAAGCCATCCCTTATCCATGCCAAAAAAGGTAATACCAATCAAGGCAATAAGATCTAAGACTTCACATCAACTGAAACCAAGCTCCTTCCATTATAAACAAGCCATTAATCCAAGCAGAAATAGCAATAAGGCGGGCTTAAACATTGCAAGGATTGGCACGCATGTTTTAGCTAAGATCCAATCATCCCTGCCTACGGAAAAATCAGACTGCAAACCAAAACATAAAAGACCGTACTCCCAGCAGGCGTAGATTGAGCAGAAAGCTCAACGCTGGTATGCAGTCTGAGGCCTTCAGACTCACGCCATCAAACTGCAAGCTGAGAGCACTAAATCCAGCATTATTTGATATATGCAATAGATCTATCTATTCTCTATTGCAACACAACAACGTCGATACGCTACCTAGCATCAATAAAAATCAAGATGCTGTGCAAATTAAGGCTCATAAATAGATAGAAGTGATATTCCAACTGAATCTGCCTTTAATGGCAATCGCAGAATTTATCAAGTAATGAATAAAGTGTTTAATACTATTTGCTCAGACAATAAAAAAAGCCCCGCCTAAGGCAGGGCTTTTGATTTGAATTATAGAAAGAGAATACTAAAGCGAATTACCTTTCTAATGGGTTGTTAGTTAAGGGTAGTTTCCTTTCTTTCAAAGGTATCAAAAAGCTTTTCGACACGCTTGAAGTCAAAACCCATTGCCCTTAATCCATGCCAGAGATGCCCCTGAAGATAGAAGAATCCAAGGTAATAATGGAAATTAGACAACCATGAACGAGCTGAGTGAATGTCTCCTACAAGAGATGTATCCGTATCAGCAAAATACGGAGCGAAGTCTAGTTGAATTTTCAGAACTTCACCATATAGCTCGGTGGGATAAATGGTGGTGTTCATAGATGCCCAAAAGGCAGCAACAAACGCCATATAGGAAGCGCCAGCCAATGAAGTGGAAAGCACAAACTCAGCCGAAAGAAGACCTTTACCTTTGAATTCAGTAAATTCACCAAATGGCTTGCTAAAGATATGCCAGATTGCTCCAGCACTCATAAAGAAGGCCAAGAACGCATGGCCACCCATGACATCTTCCAAGCTGCTAATTGAAAGGAAGTCAATTTGATGATTCCAAATCATTTGCAGGTCAAGGTTGTACTGAACCTGACGTACAGCCCCTATAGCTGGGTCATAGATACCATGATATTTGGCCCATTCAACAAATTGAACATTGCCAAGAGCAAGGAAAAGTAAGTGATGTCCAAGTATTGAGGTGAGTCGGTCTGGATCATCCCAACTGAACTCGAACTTATTTGGCCTTGAGCCTTGTGGATAGTCGCCTAGCTTCTCTTTATACCTAAAGGAGTGAAGCATCGCTCCTCCAGCATAAACAGCCGAGAAGATCAGGTGGAGCACTGCGACTACCAGCATCCCATAGGAATCAGTAATCACACCGTTTTCTATGCCACCAATTCCTATCCCAGCCAAGTGGGGAAGGCTTACTAATCCCTGCTGCCCAATTGGCAGAGCGGAGTCGTAACGGGCCAGTTCAAATAGGGTGTTTGCGCCAGCACCGAAGCAAATCAATCCTGTATGGCCAATATGCGAGGCAATGAATCTGCCTGAGCGGTTAGTAACCCCAGAATTACCCGCGTACCACGCGTAGCTAACGTTGGGGTTCCCGTAAGTTTGCACGAGAAGAAAAATGGGTTAGGGCAAAAGAAATCTATTTGCATTTACACAAAGTCAGTCAATCCCTACACAGTTCTCTACACATTAGGCTCAACTTAAGCAAGCTTTACATATGATCAAGAGCGTGTAATCTGAAAGCCTGAAGAATATCATTCGTCACCTTCTGGCGCGATCATTCGCTACCTTACAACGCGATCATTTGTTACCTTCTGGCGCGATCTTTCGTTGCTTTTAGATGACCAGAGCATAGAGGCTCAATGGCAATCTCTGATCACTCAATATCCCTACACAGACTGCAAATACTTAGGTTTAGCCTTTTGATTTCGGCTTATCTCACTTGAAATATCCAAACTTTTATATTCCCTTATTGCGTACTCCACAAGCCTATGACGACATCCAGCTTTACCATTAAGACTAATGTCGAAACTTGTCTCTCTAGTGTGTGATGAGGGTTACCTGCGCTAGTGATATAAGGCTTTTGACTGGTATTTGTCCAATGGATTTAGGATCCCTCTCTGCAGTTGTTTTTGGAATCATTGGCACAGCTTTAATAGCGATCTTCATTGTTGGTGGCAAAGCTGACAACGATGGCCAAGGAACCAATATGACCTGAAGATTAGAGTTGGCCATGACATTCCAGAAAGGGCAGATTTGAAACTCTGCCCTTTTATGTGTCTAGCCAATACAGCCAGGCAGCGATCTCCCGGCACAAGATAAATTGATAAAAAAACTAATGCACTAACTGCCCATACCCCCAAATACTTCAAAGATGCCTAGAT
>JASLWC010000052.1 GCA_030741055.1 Prochlorococcaceae cyanobacterium ETNP18_MAG_14
AAGGATTCAACTGCATCCCTGCCACTGCTAAGGCAATAGGTATCAGCTCCTCGATCGCCTTGAAGGAAATACCTGAATGATGGTGTTGGGCTCAATCCCTTTCTTCCTCATTCAACTCACCATCAAGGATAAAAGGACCAATAAGATATTTTCTTCTTTGGCGAGCCAGCCCTTGCGCTGAAGAACAGATCTAGCTCTTTAAGCTGTTGATCAGATGAATGTGATGTACCCAGCTGTGCCTGAACTCAGCCTGGCCGGCAGGGGAACAACAAGGGCGCTGCGCTGCAGAGTGCTGCAATCGCCCCTTGCAGGGGTAAGTGATCGCATCTTCCGAAGCCTAGTAAGACGCTGGGCTCCAGAGGCGTTGCTATTCACGGAGATGGTCAATGCCACCAGCTTGGAACTAGGCCACGGCCTGCACAAGCTCGATGAGCTAGCCAATGAACCTGGACCTATTGGCGTGCAGTTGTTCGACTACCGACCAGAGGCCATGGCCGATGCTGCACAGCGAGCAGAGGCCGCTGGTGCCTTCCTGATCGACATAAACATGGGCTGCCCAGTTCGCAAAATTGCCAGGAAGGGTGGTGGCTCTGGCCTGATCCGTGAACCGGAGCTGGCCGCCAAGATCGTGAGCGCTGTTGTTGCTGCAGTCAAGATTCCCGTCACCGTGAAAACGAGGCTGGGCTGGTGTAGCAGCGAAGCAAAGCCAGTGCGCTGGTGTCGACTACTAGAAGATGCCGGTAGCCAATTGTTGACGTTGCATGCTCGAACTCGAGAGCAAGGCTTCAAAGGCTCCGCTGATTGGCAGGCCATCGCTGCTGTCAAGGCAGCACTGCAAATACCCGTAATCGCCAACGGCGATATCTATAGCTATAGCGATGCACAACGCTGCCTGGAAGTCACCGGAGCTGATGGCGTAATGGTGGGTAGAGGCTCAATGGGAGCCCCCTGGCTTGTCGGCCAGATCGATGCTGCACTATCCGGCCGACCGGTGCCAATCACACCTGGCCCCGCAGAGCGACTGATGCTTGCCCGAGAGCAACTTGAACAGCTAGTAAAAGCAAAAGGCGACCATGGTCTATTGATTGCCCGTAAGCACATGGGCTGGACATGTACCGGCTTCGCCGATGCCGCGAAACTGCGCCATGCCTTAATGCGTGCGCCAACCCCTACGGATGCCCTAGCGCTACTTGACCTTCAGCTCAAGTTGCTGAGCTAAATCTACTGCTGCTTAACAACACAGCTAATGCCAACAGCCAACACTCAAGTGCAACGATCTAGCTAGACAGCCAATAGATCACGTGTGCCTGTAATCGCCTGAACAGCAAGCAGAACGGCAACCAAAATGTTGGCGTAAACATGCAATCGTCGCATCGATAGATGACGAGCAATCTCAGATTTGGCTGCTACGGATGCCAACAACAACCCAGTAAGCAAAACACCGCTCCAATAATGGGAACGCCAAAAGTCGCCATTGAACGGGTTATCCGTGAGTCGATTGATCTCCGGTTGAGCCCCGAGCACCAGCAGCGCCAACCAACAAACCAAACACAACACCGCTCGCGAGGGTGGACGCCTCACCTTAAGAAGCAAGAGATAGGTCGCAAAAGTGCCCAGCTCTGCAAGCACAACTAACACCAATCGATCAACCCCATCCCAGCCCACATGCACTGCTTTTAACCAAGCAACCAAATAGCTATGAGCGAAAGCGATCAATACTGCTACTAACACCCCACCAGTAACCCAGCGGCCATGATCTGCATGTTCCACTGGCACTGATGCAGGCAAAGGATTGATCTGCAAGCGCCGTTCACGAGCCAAGGTGCCAAGGCGAATCGTGGCACCCACTACCGGATAAACAAACAAAATGATCAGCACAGGGTGCAATAAACCAAGCCATTGCATAGGGGTCAGCGAAAGAGCACTTGACATCAGGGCATCACCTCCGGCCAGCTTTGTCGCACCAGCAACAGTGAAAAGTAGGGCTTGGCTTCTGCCTGCACCTCACTGGCCTGCATCACCTGCTGATCGGGCCACCCCAACCTCTGGGCAAAGAGTGCTGATTGCAACAACTGCCGCCGCTCAAGCATCGGCCTCACCCAGGCCCAGCGATGCGCCAACTTGAGCAACGCCAACACCCGCGCCGAAGCAGCTGCCTCATCAATCAAAATCTCGAGCTGGCTGGCTTGATCTGGCGTCGGCAAAACCAAAAGTTGCTCCTGCTGCATTGCCAAAGGCCAGCCACCAGCAGCAGCAGCTGCTGCAACTGCCGTTACACCTGGAATTAATCGAACTGGGCAATCAGGGTGATGCTTCTTAAGCGCCAGCAATAGGTAAGAACTGGTTGCAAAGAGAGAAGCATCACCCTGACAAAGAAAAACCACCAGCTCACCAGCGGCTACTGCCGCAGCAAGTTGGTCACTTGCTTCTCGCCAAGCCTGCTGTCGTGGTTCAGCAGCCGTCACCATGGGGAAGATCAGCGGCAGTTGACGTTGCTCAGCACGAATCCATCGCGAGGCGATGCTCACAGCCATCCCCTTGCCCCCTTCTCGAGCAACGGGATAGGCCACAACAGTTGCTGCCTCTATCGCCTCAATAGCTGCCACTGTTAATAAGGCAGGGTCACCAGGACCGACTCCTACCAAGGTCAGAGCTGAAGCAGAAACAGCGGGGCTCGACAAAGCCAAACGTGGCATTCAGCGATAGTTCTACGACGCCACGCTCAAGTTAACTTCAGCCCCCCTCTTAACCTCTAGGTATGACTCGCCTCAGCATCTACCCGGAAGGCAGCACAAGCAACACGATCCCCTCACTGCCTTTGTTAGAGAGCAGTAATTCTGCAGTGATCAAAACGGAACTGGAATCACGAGGAATCGAATTCCAACATTGGCCAGTCAAAGTCGAGCTCAATGAGCAAGCAAGTGAGGCCGAGATTCTTGCTATCTACACAGCAGTGATCAACCGGGTGCAGGCCGATGGCCGCTATCCCACGGTGGATGCGATTCGAATGAAGCCAGACCACCCCCAGCGCGAGCGACTGCGCCAGAAATTCCTAGCCGAACATATCCATGCCGAAGACGAAGTTCGCTTCTTTGTAGAAGGCTGTGGGTTGTTCTGCTTACACATCAACGATGAAGTACTGCAAGTGCTCTGCGAAAAAAACGACTTGATCAACGTGCCAGCAGAAACACGCCATTGGTTCGATATGGGCAGCAAGCCGAATTTCTGTGCAGTTCGCTTCTTCAACAACCCAGAAGGCTGGGTTGCAAGCTTCACAGGTGATCCGATCAGCGAAAGGTTTACAAACCTCCGATGAGAAATGGAAACAAACTTGATCAACTTCGCTGTCAATACAGCTGTGGAAACCGTCAAAATAATCAAACTATTAGCAATAGCTATACTTATAAGTTTATTTATCACTTAACCACTGAAGCCGAAGCAATGTCAATGATTTGCAAACTTCGTATTGACTAGACTGCCAGGAATAACTAAATATGGTTATCATACAAAAACCTAAATATCAGTAGAATGTATATATATAAAAGCAAAGTTTCATAAAAAAGGCCCAACAAAGGGCCATTTTTGTAAATTCTTATTCTTGCAATTATTCACTTGGCAAATGCCAACTGGTCATATTCCAAAAGAATCCATGTGGGGGTTGGCTAGGTGAAAATCTACATTCATAGCAGCAGCCACTTTGTCAGCCTGATCTCCAACGATAACCCGATCCGCAAGAAGATCAAAGGCCCCTAGCCCTTCCAATACACCAGCAATCAACACATCATCATCATCGTCAGCAACCGTGACATATAAGACTCCGTTGCTAAACGGAGTTTCAACTTTACTAAGTGAAGAAACTTTCGGTAAAACGAGATAGTCCTCAGTAATATCGAAATCAGTAATGCGATCTGCTTCATTGACATAAAGTATAGATTAGCGCCTATTTCAAGAAGCTTACCGGTGCGCGTTTGGCCAAGCTTTGGTATTAATTACAATGTATCCAAAAAGCGTTCAAGATCTTCCTTATGATAATTTATCAACTCATCTCCTTTTGATCCATCAAGCGCAAATCCCTGCAAATAAAGCATTAGATCCTTCTGGCTATAACCTTCAGGAAGATCGATTGGTTGATTAAGGCTTGGGAATACAGAAGAGGGATTTGATGCCATCGACTTGCGTAACCAACGCTTTGCTTTGACGGCCGCTCAAATTAGCATTGGCGATCGCAAGAGATTATGCAAAATAATTTTATTATGACTTTAACTGTTGCCGAAAGATAGCCTCATCAATTAATCAGGAGCAACAGTAACATTTGAGGCAACATTCTGCCTGCAATCAACAAAGCATATTAGAATCATATCTGAATGAATGAAGGTTCAATTGCACTTAAACATCTGCTAGCAATTTTTGCTCTACAAAGACGAATTTGGCAACGGGTTGATGGGTTTTCTCCGACTGCGTTCTAATTCTCCTGTAGAGCAATTATGCAGAGCACACTATTGAAGTAACGACACCTGCTGAGTGAAACCTGATGTCTCTGCCAACGGCTGGAATACCACTCAATATCTGGGCTTCGGTTATCGATAACTCCTTTTATCTTGCTTCGACGGTCTCTATCGGAAACCGCTTCTTACTCTCTAGCCAATAAAGTCCAAAATGGCGCGCCTCACTAGCCAAGAGGTCTGCATATAACTGACGAAGCTCCTCATCCTGCATATGGGCAGCAAGCAACGACATACGTTCGTGGCTACGAGCTTCGATCAAGCCCGCGACAAGAAAGCTATCGAGCATGCGCTCCGGTTCATTCCTACGAATCTGTTTTGCAAGAGCTGCTCCATAGGGTGGAGCTGGTAAAGGCTCCAGGTAACGCCCTCTCGCCTTTATCAGCGTGAGCACGCGCTCGAAATGCTCCAGCTCCTCTCGTGCCAAAGGGCTAAGAACTTCCCCTAAACCCGGCTCACATAAGTAGCGAAACATCAATTGCACTACCGCACCCGCCGCCTTGCGCTCGCAATGAGCGTGATCAATCAGCAACTCAAGCGGATGGGCGATCGCCTGCTCTAACCAGACATCACTGGTAGGAGCCGCTAACCATTTAATGGTTGCAGGCTCCTTCTGTGGACCAGGCGAAGCACTCATGAGGCCTGCAGAGGCTGACGCAAATAGGCCAGTAAACCTTCCATAGCGAGGCGATAGCTCGTTGCCCCAAAACCACTAACTACACCCACAGCCCGATCAGCAAGGTAGGAGTTATGTCTAAAGGCCTCACGGGCGTGGGTATTGCTGAGATGCAACTCCACGTATGGAATAGCTGCTCCGAGCAGAGCATCCCGCAAAGCGATGGAGGTATGGGTATAAGCCCCAGCATTGATCAGGATCCCTTGAACCTGACCAATGGCTTGATGGATTCGATCCACCAAGGCACCTTCGAAATTGCTCTGAAAACACTCAAGCTGAACAGCTTCTAACTCAGCCTGTGCCAATAGATCGGCCTCAATGGCCTGCAATGTGATCGCGCCATAAAGGCCAGGCTCTCGCTGGCCTAAAAGGTTGAGATTGGGGCCGTTAAGCAACAGCAAACGCATGGCCCTGGTGCATATAGAGGTTGGATGGATCGTATCGATCCCCACAAGAGCTTCCCAGGTATTCAGCCAAAAGGGTGCAATCTGCTGGTAATGTCAGTTGGTGTGGTTCGGGTCGGTGCCCGAGTGGTTAATGGGGGCGGACTGTAAATCCGCTGGCTCTGCCTACGTTGGTTCAAATCCAACCCGGCCCACCTTTCCACATGCCCTTGTAGCTCAGCGGTAGAGCACTCCCTTGGTAAGGGAGAGGTCTCGGGTTCAAATCCCGACGAGGGCATTGAGACCGGGACCTAAGGAAATCCAAGAGCAGTCAAGAGGCATCAGATATCTCTTTTTTTGTGCCTATGAGGGCGATTAGGAGCAATCAACTCCATCAGCGATGTTCAAGATAATTCGCCCAAGCAGAAAAAGTGTTCCCGTTTTGTTCCCGTTGTTTGGGAGAGGTGTTCGCGCTTTTTCTTAAGGGTCTAAACCCAATCCCCATTGCGGTTTAACCCTGCTCCATCCATCTGCCCTCAACTTTCTCCATATCTCCACCGCATCACGCTTATGAAGGTGCTGCCTGCTCTTAAGGAGGGCAGCAGACCCATCCGGCATTGCCCTGCCCTTATCCATAAAAACGAACGGGTCCATGCTCCAAGATTTTTTATCCCGATGGAAGCGAAGAGACCAGTGCTTATCAGGGTCAATCAACCAACCTTCTGGATCGCTTGCTGAACTGCTGCCCATAATGCCCTTGCATAGTATACCTGTATTACTTAAGGGATGGGGCGCCCGTCAAGTGATCTTCGCTAATTCCTTGTATGCCCAGTAGCAGCGGTTCTCCTAAAGGCAGCAAAGACAATGCAGCAGCAATTGCAGCTCTGCGGCGGGACATCGGCGTGTGCTGCTGGGTTCAGGGTAGGCAAGTGGTGTTATGAGGTCTTATTGGGTCTACTGGGCGTGCTGTTGTTTTATACCCTCATCGCATATTGCGGCACCAGGCACCACCTGCGCTGTTTAACCATTGTGCCGCCCCTTGATATCCAAGTGATGCAGACTTCTTGTAGTCAGTGCAGGCATCTTTCTCGTTGCCAAGTCTTCTCTTTGAATCGCCTCGATTTGCAAAGGCAAGAGCAAACTGAGGACTAATTTCTATTGCCTTGGCATGATCAACAATTGCTCCTTGATAATCTTCTAAATCATACTTGGCAACACCGCGATTTGTATAGGCAAGAGCAAACTGAGGACTAATTTCTATTGCCTTGGTGTAATCAGCAATTGCTCCTTGATAATCTTTTAAATCAGACTTGGCATTACCCCGGTTGTAGTAAGCACGGGCATACTGCGGATTAATTTCTATTGCCTTTGTGTAATCAGCAATTGAGCCTTGTTGATCTCCTAGACCATCCTTAGCAAGACCGCGATTTGTATAGGCAAGAGCAAACTGAGGACTAATTTCTATTGCCTTGGTGTAATCAGCAATTGCTCCTTGACAATCTCCCAACCCCTTCTTGGCATTGCCGCGGTCAAAGTAGGCATTAGCATACTGCGGATCAATCTGAATTGCCTTGGTGTGATCAGCAATTGCTCCTTGATAATCTTCTAATTTATGCTTAGCACTACCGCGATTCGTATAGGCATTGTCATACTGCGGATTGATCTCTAGTGCCTTGTTTTAATCTGCAATTGCACCTTGATAATCTCTTAGCTGATATTTGGTATTGCCACGGTTGAGATGATCAACTGCACTTTGAGCATGTGCTGCCTGGGTTGAAAGCACCACCGCCGCAGTTGCTAGAGCAGTAGTAGATCCCAGTAGCAGTGGTTGTCCTAGTGGTAGTAGCGATAGGGCAGCAACAATGGCAGTAGTTCGGCGTGTCATCAATAAAGTGCTCTGCTGCTTTAAGGGTAGATGAATTTGTCTTATTGGGGTTTGGGTGCTACGGCAATAGCAAAGCAACTGAACATCCACAGAGACAGCATTTACAGACTCTTAAAGGAGGCAGCATCGTGATCAAAACTCTTCTACTTGCAGCCATCATTGCTCTTCTGTGGTCTACACCTCAAGCAAGAGAGACAAAAGCAAATGCACTACGAATGGCGGCAAACTGGTTAGACCCAAAGGGGGAGTCAATAAAGACCCCAAAGCACCTGCAAATCCAAATCCCTGTTCCAAACCCCTTGTATCAGGGGGAGAAATGAAATTTCAAATGCTTCTATTCACGATATTTCTATTGTTGCTTGGTGGTCAATCTCATGCAGGGGTGAGAAAGCATTGTAATGAGTCACCTCTCTACGACGAACCGATGGGGAATGCAGTAGATCCAACTAAGATTATTCTTCCTGCCTTTTCTGCAGTCAGTGCATCTCATGTCATCCATCAAGGAAGAAACCCATCTCGGATATCAGGTTGGGTTGAGGTTTATGTAGGAGATGGAAGAAGTTTTATCGTGAAAGGTCTTATTGGATGAAAGCAGCAGACTATGAGTGTGGCGAATGGATTGGTAGGTAAATGATGAAAATTCAAATGACTTTCTATCAAGGAGATTGTAGTTGTTTCTATATTTGAAGATGCTCAGAAGACTATTTTTGCACGTAACCCAAGAGTAAAAGTGACTAGTAAGACTTAGAGCCAAGAGCAAGAAATACCTTCCGATGCTTTCTTGCCATGGGCAAACCACCAACTCCTCACCAGCATGTAGGCAATAGCAAGAGGTGCACTGATGGGCCTCAGCTTCCGAGAGCTGCAACAACAAATCCAACCAGACTGGGCTGAAGGCTGCACCACCCCCACCAGCCAATACGACTTGCTGGTGGTGCCCTCGTTGAGCCTGGAGCAGCGGGAAATGGAGCTAGTGCAGGGGGTGCACCACTACGAAGAACGCCAGCTATTTGCTCTTACACGATTGCGCTATCCAGGCGTACGAATAGTTGTTGTAACAAGCAAACTGCTGCCCGAGCTGGTTGTAGATGCCGTACTGGAATTGTTGCCTGGAGTTCCAACCTCCCATGCCCGCCAGCGACTACAACTGTTCGACACCGACGACGCCTCGGCCAAACCACTCACCGCCAAGCTGCTGGAACGGCCTGCACTACTAGGGCGCCTGCGGGAACATCTCCGCCCTGGGCAGAGCTTCATTAGCTGTTTCAACGTCACGCCCCTAGAGCAGCAGCTTTCTGAGCAACTGCAAATACCAATCCTTGGCACGGCCCCAGACCTGGCCCATTTGGGCACAAAAGCTGGCAGCAGGGCTTTATTCCAGCGTTGTGGTGTGCCCCATCCACCGGGAACGGATCTGGTTTTCAACCTCAGCGACCTTGCTGAAGCCTCTGCAGAACTTTGGGAAGCCCATCCCAACTTGGCGCAATTTGTGGTGAAACTGAATGAGGGATTCAGCGGTGAAGGCAATGCCCCTCTCGACCTGGCCCGCTTAGAGCTGGAGGGACTAGCAAGTCGAGAACGGCGTAGTCGATTGCATCAGGCCCTTGAGAGCCTTGCTATGCCAACAAAATGCTGGCGCGAACTACTTGGCCAGCAGGGTGCACTAGTGGAGGCTTGGGTAGGTCCCAAAACAGCAAAATCGTCATCACAGACGGTTTGCTCACCAAGCGTCCAAGGCACGATCCATCCTGGTCAACCATCCCAAGTGGCGATCCTCTCTACCCATGAACAGGTACTAGCCGGGCCCCACGGGCAGACCTACCAAGGCTGTCGATTTCCCGCCGATGAACCATATCGCCTGGCCTTAATGGGCCACGGCAAAGCAATCGGTGAGGCATTAGCCCTGGAAGGAGCCTTAGGGCACTACGCCATGGACTTTGTGGCTTGTCGAAAGGAGCAGCAATGGAATGTGCAGGCCATCGAAATCAACCTGCGCCAAGGCGGCACCACCTACCCCTACATGGCCCTATGTCACACCACCAGCGGCCAGCTCAATCCAAGCAACGGCCTATTCCTGGCTCCCAATGGTCAAGCACTGTTCTATGAGGCCACTGACAACCTTTGCGATCCCAGGCTGCGAGGCCTATTGCCAGTTGATCTACTCGATATCGTGGCCCGCGCAGGTTTGCACTTTGACCCCGCCCAGCAGCGCGGCAGCCTATTTCATCTGCTGGGATGCCTCAGTGAATTCGGCAAGCTGGGCATGACATGCATTGGCCACAGCCCAAAGGATGCTCGCCAGATCTATGACGCAACAACAAATCATCTCCTAAAGGGCGCTGTAACAGAAGGGCGCTAATCCAGCGAGAAGAGAAATGCAATCAGTAGCTACCTAAAGCTCACCTTGATCTCGATATTTCGAATTTTCAACGCCTGAATACCCTGCCCTCTTCTGGCTGAAGACTTTGGCAATTACTATCCCCTGGGA
>JASLWC010000053.1 GCA_030741055.1 Prochlorococcaceae cyanobacterium ETNP18_MAG_14
AGCGTGATCTCCTGTTCGTGCGACAGCAGCGGTACTCGACCGATGTCGCGCAGATACGAACGCATTAGGTCGACATCCGAAAGCACCGCTAAAGGAGTCATGCTCAATAACGAAACAAACAGGTTTCCTAACTTACCATCGCTGGCAAGTGGCAATAAGTGCTCTGCGGACGGATTTCACACCATGACCAAAAGGCCACACATGAGAGGCACAGAGGTTTTTCCTACACCTCCAAGAGAAATCCACAGAAACTATCTGACTTTGGTCTAATGACTTAACAAGCCTTGCCAGCTGAAATGGCGATTAGATGTTTTCGTGCTGGTTTTGACGTGAATAATCCTTGCTGTCAACTGAAGTCCACACCAAAAACATTGGCATGACGCAACAACGACTTCAGAAGCTTATTGCTGCCGCAGGCCTCTGCTCACGACGTCATGCAGAGCAACTACTGCTAAAGGAACGGGTAAGGATCAACGGCTTAATAGCCAAGTTAGGAGACAAGGCCGATCCAGAAATTGACAACATCTCTGTTGACGGCGTGCCTCTTATCCCGCAAACCGAGACAAAGGTATTGCTATTAAACAAACCTGCAGGAGTTATCACCAGTTGCCATGATCCCTACGGACGACCGACTGTTCTGAGCCTGCTGCCCATCACTATCAGTAAGGGTCTTCATCCTGTTGGCAGACTTGATGCCGATAGCCGAGGCGCCCTGCTAATTACAAATCATGGCGAGCTCACGCTGCGATTAACCCATCCTCGCTTTGCGCATGCAAAGACTTATCAAGTCTTGGTTCAAGGCAAACCCTCAGACATAACGCTCGCGCACTGGCGTGATGGCGTAATGCTGGATGAAAAAACGACCCTGCCCACTGAGCTGGAGCTTTTGCAATCAGACACAAACCAAAGCCTCCTAAAAGTGGTTTTAAGAGAAGGTCGCAACCGGCAAATCCGTCGTGTAGCCGATCAACTAGGCCATCCCGTTATCGACCTTCAGCGAACAGCTATTGCAAATATTGCTCTTGAGGCCTTAGCAGAAGGAAGCTGGCGTGAACTCAGCGAGAGAGAATGGGCGCCCCTATTAAAAGTCGCACAACACTCACCGCATTAATGCGATCAAAAGAGCCATGCAATTAAAATACCGATGCAACTAAACCTTCCATGGCGAAAATCAAAGCCTGAGCTCGCGAAAAAAGAAGATCCTGAAGAAATCTTCCAACGTTCATTAATAGAAGCTGGTCGCCAGCTGCGAGAACGTCGCGAACAGTGCGGCAAGACCCTGCGTGATTTGGCTCAAGAAACACGAATCACCACTCCCGTTCTTGAGGCAATCGAACGCGGGTGGGTCACAAGATTGCCAGAGCCTGCCTACCTGTGCTCGATGCTTCCGCTGCTGGAACAGCACCTTGACCTGACTCCTGGCAGCCTCAGTGGGGCCATGCCTGAAAGAAGTAATAAAGATCTGCACAGTTCAAGTCGGAAGCTAAGTCGATTCACTCCTGGAAGCATCGACGTATTTACGACCTGGCAAGGAAGTGTGATTTATGCCGTGGTAATGCTCAGCAGCCTCTTGACTCTGAATAACCAGCAAAAGCATCTCGCCGCACTCAATAGTCAAACACTGCAACCAATCACGCTCAGCACTGAATCCATAGGAGCTCAACAATCTCCAGCGAGAGCCAAACCTGCTCTCGCTGGTCTGAGACCACTAACAGAAGCCCAAGCGCGATCTCCCGAACAATGGCTCAACTCAACACTTGATGAGCATCAATCTCAATCCCAAACAGGACTGCTCGAGGTCAACCTCAGCGAACCACGAATGCTGAAAATCACCCGTGCCGGAGGGAATCGCACAAATCTCAGAGAAGTTGAAGGGGCCTTGACACTTCAGTTAATAATGCCACTTCAGCTTGAGATAACGCCTCCTCCTGCTCTTGGAGACCGAGTGGTCTGGAATGGTCAACCACATGCTCATGAACCGAGAAGTCCTGGTATTTATCGATTCGCCGATGCCCTAAGCAAACCAGCTGCCGACTCCAACGAACGTCCCCAAACTGCACCTCTCTCACCGTAACCACAGAGGGCTCCATCGAGAGCCGAGTCAAAGCATGTCAAACGCCAGCACCAATTTCCCTCAATAGTGCCAGGGGTATTAAAACGCGCAGTGTCATCGAGATGAAGCAAATCCTGAACAGGGGTAATCACTAGACACGCCTCTGTAGCCAGGCCCAATTCCAACAGCTGCCAAGCAGGAGCATCCACTGCACACTTCAATCGATCTGCTACACGCTCACGAGCTTCAAAGTCAAGCTGCTGCCACCAGCCCAGAGTCGTTTGATTGTCGTGGGTACCTGTATAAACAACCCAACGATGACCATTGATATTTTCTGGGAGGTAGGGGTTTTCGGCATTGCCATCAAAGGCAAACTGAAGGATTTTCATTCCAGGCAGACCAAATTCGTCACGCAAACTTTCCACATCAGGAGTGATTACCCCTAGATCTTCGGCAACAAGCGGCAGGAAACCGCCGGCATCTTTCCGCAAACGCCGCAGAAGAGCTGCTCCTGGCGAAGGCCGCCACTGGCCATGCTCAGCAGTGGCATCTGATCCAGGAACCGCCCAATAGGCCGCAAGTGCCCTGAAATGATCAAGTCGGAGCAAATCCACCTGTTGCCATTGACGCGCAAATCGGCTGCGCCACCAATTGAATCCACTCCAACGATGACGGCACCAGCGATAAACAGGGGTGCCCCATAGCTGCCCTGTACTGGAGAAGTAGTCAGGTGGTACCCCGCTCTGGATCTCAAGCTCTCCTCCCGAAAGGATCGAGAACAGGCCCCGATGACTCCAAACGTCCGCACTATCGCGGGCAACATAAAAAGGCAAATCACCAAACAAGAGAACGCCAAGCTCACCGGCCAGTTGTCTGATCGCCTGCCACTGCCGGTCAAGATGCCATTGCAGCAAACGATGTTCAAGCAAAGCCTCCTGATGCTGACCCCGCCAGATATTCAAAGCCCTAGTTTTATGACCTGCCAAAGCCAGCGGCCACTCCCACCAAGGGAGGCCATGATGCTGACGACGAAGCTCCATAAAAGAGGCATGGTCCTCAAGCCATAACTGCTGTCGACACCACGTCTCAAAGGCAATGTGATGCTTAACATCCAGGAGCGACCAAGCCTCTCTAAGGACCACTCCAAGCCGCTCACTGCGGAGATCAGCCAAGGCAAAATCCACGCATGAACATGGTTGTTCAAAAGGAACTGTTCCAGGCAATTCACTAAGAACCGATGCGGGTAAAAACCCCTCATCAACAAGATCCTCAGCATCAAGCAGCCAAGGGTTTAAAGCAAAACTTGAAGGGGAGCTATAGGGAGATCCTTTTGCATCAGGAGGCGCCAAAGGCAACAACTGCCACACGCCAATGCCATGAGAAGCAAGAGCTTGCAACCAAACACGCGCAGGCTCTCCGAAACTGCCACAAACCGGGCTTCCAGGAAGTGCCGTGGGATGCAGCAAAACTCCGATCGAACGTACGAATTCTGAACTGCGCTCAACCATCAAAAAACACCAGACGGGAAAACAAAAATGGAACCTGTGAAAAGGCAACATCTAGAAAAGCCATTGTCATCTAGAGCAGCCATTGCTATTTGCCGCAGCCAAATCAGAAGTCTCAGTTAATTCAGACTTTCAACGCTAATGAGCTGTAGCTAAGCAAGACTGGTAAACCGCTGGATTCAGCACGGTTCATGCCCACACCAGATTCAGGCAAAACCACCCCTCGATCAAACATGCACCGCTGGTTGGGGAAATCTCCTGGCCGCACCTTGCTTCGCCTAGCAGCAACCCTGGGCGGCCTTTGGCTCACGAGCATGGCCCTGGGACTGATCTGGCCAAAGCAAGATCAAGTTGCCGGTGACCCATCAATAGATGAAGCAACTTCTCTGGCACCACTCCCCAGCGGGCCAGTCACAATCCTATTGGTGGGAATCGATTCAAACCAAGTGAACGATCTCATCAACCAGGCAGCACCTATGGGTCCAGCCAATGCCGACAGCCTGATGCTCGTAAAAGTAGAAGCCAGGAGACCAGTTGAACTACTCCAATTACCGATTGAACTAGCCGTGACCCTGCCAGGGAGCGATTCAATACAACCGCTAGCTTCCATTTATCGACAGGGGGGAGTTGCCCTCACTGCTGATGTGATTGCTGAAATCGTCGGTCTGCCACAAGGAGAGCCACAACGCTATGTGGTTATCCCTCGCAAGGCAGTGCGCACCCTCGTGGATGGACTCGGAGAATTAGAAGTAAACCTCAATGAATCGTTTGAATACGAAGACAAAACCCAAAATTACTCAGTGGACTTGCAAGCAGGTCAACAAAGTCTGAATGGAGCCCAAGTAGAGCAACTGGTTCGCTACCGCTCTGCTCCGAAAGCAGAAGCCAGTCGACGTCAAAGGCAGCAATGGATATTGAACGCTCTGGCCAAGCAGCTGCAAAAGCCCAACACCATCGCGAAACTGCCCAAGCTGCTGAACGAGCTATCGGAAACCGTACAAACCGACCTATCCCAACGAGAGTTGATGAGCCTTACAGCAGCAGCCATTAGCAGCAATCAGTTCCCAGTCCTTAGTCAGTTACCTCTAGCCCCAAGGGCTGGTGAACAAACCCTGCGTCAACTCAAAGCAAACAACCCCATGCCGCTCTGGCCGCATGGCAATTAACTAAAGCCATCATTATTGGCAAAGCAGCATTCGGCGACGCAACAACGCCACCACGTTTTGCAGAGAAAGCTCCTGCTCTAAACAGTCACCTGTAGGGGCTGACATCAATTCGCCGGAATCATCTGGAAGCAAACCACACCATGGCAAACCGTCGGCCTTGCGGTTACTGATGTCCCAAGCCCCCCCCAATTGCAGAATCCCTACAAGAGGAACCGCAAGGCTCTTACAAAGAGACACATAGGCAGGTGCTACCCCAGGGATATCGCCAGAAAGCAAAGGCGCGACAATTAATACCGTGGGCTGACGCCAAGCGCCAAGAGCTTCTAGCCAACTCATGCCCTCTGGATGGAGCATCGCCGCATCACCACTGAGCTGCACCAACCCCTTCTGCTTAGGCAGTGCTGCAAGATGCTGCCGAGGGCTTTCACTACAGCAATAGTGGATCAACCCACCACCCCAGGCGCTAGCCAAGCGCAAACAACCCTGCCTCATAAGACTTTCCGGCAGGGAGCCTGCACCAACCAAAAAAGGGATAGGAGCGATCATCAGGCGAACCTACTGAATGAAAAAGATTGGAAGAGCGCCGACTCACCACTAGCATCGGAGTACAGCTGATCTTGCTCGCTGGCACGTGACCAGTTTTCTGACCGCAGCCCGAACTGAACAGGAGAGCATCAGCCATGACATGCATCGTCTCCGTTTGTTCAGTGGCACCTCTAATCCGGCTCTTGCTCGAGAAATCGCTGCCTACCTAGGCGTGCCAGACGGTCCAAGGATCTGCAAGCGCTTCGCCGATGGCGAACTATATGTACAAATCCAAGAATCGATCAGAGGATGCGATGTCTTCCTGATACAGCCCACCTGCGCTCCAGTGAACGACAATCTGATGGAACTGCTGATCATGGTGGATGCCTGTCAGCGCGCATCAGCCAGGCAGATCACAGCTGTGGTTCCCTACTACGGCTATGCAAGAGCCGACCGCAAAACAGCTGGTCGCGAATCGATCACTGCCAAACTCACCGCCAACTTACTGGTGAAGTCTGGCGTAGACAGAGTGCTCGCCATGGATCTGCATTCCGCCCAAATCCAAGGCTATTTTGATATCCCTTGTGATCACATCTACGGATCTCCGGTACTGGTGGATTACCTCTCCGCGCAAGACCTCAAAGAGGTAGTTGTCGTGTCACCAGATGTCGGAGGAGTCGCACGAGCCAGAGCCTTTGCCAAACAAATGAAGGACGCACCGCTAGCGATTATCGACAAACGCCGTTCAGGACACAATGTGGCCGAGAGTCTCACAGTGATTGGCGACGTCGCCGGGAAGACAGCCATCCTTATCGACGACATGATCGATACTGGAGGCACGATCTGCTCTGGTGCTCGACTACTTCGACAAAAGGGGGCCACACGGGTGATTGCCTGTGCATCTCATGCAGTTTTTTCCCCTCCTGCCTGCAAACGGTTGTCCGAAGAGGGGTTGTTCGAACAAGTATTAGTTACAAACAGCATTCCCATTGCTCCAGAACGAAACTTCCCACAATTACAAGTGCTTTCAGTGGCCAACATGCTTGGTGAAGCAATCTGGCGCATCCATGAGGAAAGCTCAGTAAGCTCTATGTTCCGATAAGGCACCAAAACAAAGCTCTTATTTATATTAATTTGCTTGTATTAATTATTAAACAAAGCAAGCCTTATCAACCTTGCCTGGGCATTATTACATCAGAGAATTCAAGGCCAAGTCATTTAAATCCTGATTAACTCTTTTCAAATGAACATAGATACATCCAAATTCGCGCAGAAACTGAAAAATAATAAGGAGTCAATACCAAACCTTGCGATTTTTATTTGCCTGGCAATAGCTCATCCATGCGCAGCGGGGCATGAATTACAGACAAACAAATACAAACCGCCAGCTATTGAGGGCCAAGGCAAGGAACAGGCTTGACCTGATCAGGATTTAACTGCGCAAGATAAAGGCCGAAAATAACAGTCTGCTTGCTATCAGTGGAATAACCTTGATGACACCAATCAATCGCTTCCACATAACTCATCCCTTCCGTAAATGTTCGCTTGCCTTTAGAGCCATAATCTACGGTCAACGAGCCAGAGACAATGCTGGCGAACAAAGGGACTTCATGCTTATGCCAATCGGTCTTCTGGCCAGGTTTTATAGTGATATTGTATGCATAAAGTGCCGGTATACCTTTAGGGTAATTATAACTTTGGCCCAACACAGTCGTTGAACGATGTTCTATCTTCATCGGAACTGCACTAATGTGCTCGTATGCAACTGAATCCACTTCTGCCGCAAAAGAATTTCCGCCAATCAACGCCGAGAAAGCAAGCAAGGAAAAAGAGAAAAACTTCATCCTGAGATTCGGGATTATTTAGTCCATCATGTCATCAATGACTAAACTAAATTTTGATTACCAAGGAAAGTCTTATCACTCTGATGCCTCAATCATGTGCCAACCAAGCCTGATTAAATTGGAGCAACAGGCCTGTGAGTCTGACCTGTTGCTGAGGCTCAAAGTAGGAAGACCGCTAAATCTCTGGTCGTTGAAATTAGTGGTGGCACAAGCGCTTGAGGCAGAACGAATTCAGATTTGGGGAGAGATGAAGGCCTGGGCCTATGGAGGTGTAAAGGGATTGCAACTAGACACGATGCGAGTACATCCTGAAGCTCCTGCTGGTGTAGGTGATCTCATTTGGGCTGGCACCATGGCCTGGGCACTTGAAACCACCCCTTGCAAACAAGCAAGGCTGCTAGCAATTTGCGATGAGAGCCGCCAACACCATCGCCTAGTTCGTTATTTCCGGCAGCGAGGGTTTCTTGCTATTCGCAAAGTGGGGGCTGCACCTATGGATTTCCCGCTCAGGTTGGTCTGGGGTGGAGCCGGAGAATTGATGGTCGCAAAATGCAGTGAGGTCCTCGAACGCAGTGTGCGCCGATGGCAAGTCTGCCAAGACTTAGATCGGTTCGATCAATCATCTCCAGCGTGATAACTACTTCGCACCAAAGGACCACTTCGCACCTGCGCGAATCCAAGCTTGCGAGCCACTTCAGCTAAAACATTGAATTCATCTGGATGCCAATAACGCTGCACAGGAATGTGCGCCAATGAGGGGCGTAGGTATTGCCCCAAAGTAAGTCGCTGACAGTCCACGGAGCGCAGGTCCTCAAGGGTCTGGACAACCTCCTCATGGGTTTCTCCCAGTCCAAGCATCAACCCTGATTTAGTAGGGATTTTGGGAGCTAATTCACGAGCTGTCGCCAGTAGATTCAAAGAGTTGCGATAGGTGGCTCCGCGTCGAACCTGACCCTGGAGGCTTTCCACTGTTTCGAGATTGTGATTAAAACAATCTGGTGCAAACGAAAGCAACGTAATCAGTCGTTCTCTCTGAGACTTTGCAGCCTTAACTGGATCCGAATGTCCACCCCAAAAATCTGGAGTAAGCACTTCTATTTTTATAAGAGGGCTGAGATGGCGTATGGCCGCCATTGTGTTGGTGAAGATGCTCACACCATGGTCAAGCAAATCATCTCTAGCCACTGCAGTAAGCACCACATAACGAAGACCCATCTGCTTTACCGCATCTGCAACTCTCCCTGCCTCTAAAGGATCTACTGGCTGAGGAGCTTCGCCTTTAGTTACCTGACAGAAAGCACAACTGCGCGTACAGATCGATCCTCCCAAGAGGAAGCTTGCAGTGCCTGCCTGATAGCACTCACCGCGATTGGGGCAACGCCCTTCCTCACAAATGGTGTGGAGCTCATTTCCCTTCACCAGTTGCTGCATCTGCTCCAACTGAAAAACGGTGCCAATGGGCCGACTTAGCCATTCCGGCAGGCGCTCTTTAGGAAGGGTGGTGCTGTATTGACTCTGACGGGAAGTGGGAGACATTGCCGTCATTCCATAACGCGACGGCCTTCAAGCGCACGAGAAAGAGTGACTTCATCTGCATACTCCAATTCACTACCAACTGGAAGGCCGTAAGCAATTCGACTCACTTGGGTAAATGGTTTGAGTAATCGTGCCAGATAAAGGCTAGTGGTATCACCTTCCACGCTGGGAGTAAGGGCAAGAATGACCTCACTGATCCCATTTCGATCAACCCTTTGAACAAGGCTGGGTATCTGCAGCATTTCTGGCCCAATACCATCCATGGGCGAA
Organism: Prochlorococcaceae cyanobacterium ETNP18_MAG_14; assembly: GCA_030741055.1. Lineage (GTDB taxonomy): Bacteria > Cyanobacteriota > Cyanobacteriia > PCC-6307 > Cyanobiaceae > Prochlorococcus. The sequence goes on from JASLWC010000053.1 coordinate 8,900, forward strand.
ATCAAGCCACCGAGTACGTGATAACGGCCCTTGTATTCACGTGTTCTTTCAAGCGCCAAAAGATCACGAGAGTCCGCTACAACGCAGAGCAAATCATCAGTTCGCTCGCCATCGCGACAGATATCGCAAAAATCCTCGGCACTGAAATGAAAACAGGTTTGACATTGGCCAACCTGACTACGAGCCGCAAGCAGAGCATCGGCAAAGCTACGGATCTGTTCTTCAGGCTGACGTAACAGATGTAAGGCCAGTCTCTGAGCTGTTCTTGGTCCAATCCCAGGCAGTCGCTCAAACTGGTCGATCAAGCGCGCCAATGGTCTGGTAAAGCCGCTCAGAAGTCCGCCGCAGGTATTGGGAATCTTGGCAGTTCATCAGCTGGCAAATGTTGATGAAGCCAGGAGCAGGTGCCGGCAGAATAGATGCAAGTCCAGTTCTGTTCAGATGCTTGAACTTGTGCGCTCCACTTCTAGTGTGGTTTTGGCTTGTGCTCTTGTGATGCTGCTCGGTGCCTGTAGTGGATCATCTGCTGGCATGAACTCATTCCAAAGCCCTGATGGTCGCTATGCATTCCTCTACCCCACAGGATGGACCCGTGTGACCATGAGTGGAGGGCCTCAGGTGGTTTTCCACGATTTAATCAACAGTGATGAAACCGTAAGCTTGGTCGTATCGAAAGTTGATAACAACGGCGATCTTCAACTACTAGGTAGTCCAGTGGCAGTTGGCGAGCGCTT
>JASLWC010000054.1 GCA_030741055.1 Prochlorococcaceae cyanobacterium ETNP18_MAG_14
CACTCGCCACCCCCACAAGCAAAGTACTAGTTAATAGGGTTAAAACCAAAGCGTTTCCTGCCATCAAAGGAATAGCCAACGCCCCTAGTGACGCAGCGACAAGCAGTGACCACTGGGCTTTTACCAAGACCCTTTCACAGCCGAAACGGTCTGTAGACACACCAGCAACTCCGCTCACCAGAACGGTTGGCAAGGAAAGAGCCGCAAAATGGGTCGCAAGCAATATCGGATTGCTCGTGCCATCCATGAGGATCCAACCTTTTGCCGTTAGTCCGGCAAAAGATCCAGCAGTACTGATACCAGATGCTGCTAAAAAGATGCCGCGTTGATGAGCTCTTAAATACGGGAATGAACTCACGTAGAGCTCTGGGTTGCTAAATCCATAGCGCGCTTGTCTATCAGCTGGCCGGTAAGGTCATATAGATCAGCTCCGGTGATAAATACGGGGGCCATCGTTCCTGGCGTGGCCTGCAACCCTTGCTCACTCGGTAGGACCAACACCTCACCATCCACCTCCGGTGCATAGCGAGCACATCGACCAATCATCGCGCCAGTTTCAGGATTGTGCTCTTCGATCAAAACATCCACTGTCCGACCCACCCAGCTCTTATTAAGAGCCGCCGCAATCGGTTGTTGCAGAGCCATCAGTCGGTCCTTACGTGCCTGTGCTATTTCGGCGGTTACAGGGTTGGGAAGCCTGGCAGCAGGAGTACCTTCTTCGGCTGAGAAGGTGAATATACCCACGTGATCGAAGCGATAGTCCTCTAAAAATGAAGCGAGATGCTCGAACTGTGATTCGGTTTCACCGGGAAAGCCCACGATCAGCGTTGTGCGTAACACCGCATCGGGGAGTTGCTCGCGGATTCGATTAAGCAGCAGGGCATTCACATCTGCCTGCCAAGGTCGATTCATCGATCTCAACACCTCCGGATGACTGTGTTGTAGAGGCAGGTCTAGGTAAGGCAACACGTTGCTCACTTCTCGGTAGGCAGCTAATACCTCCGTTGTCAGCCCTGTTGGATAGGCATAGTGCACCCTGATCCAGGGGATATCTACCTCGCCAAGGGCTCTAAGCAACTCAGCCAGAGAGGGCCGTCCGTAAATGTCTAGACCGTAATTGGTGGTGATTTGACTAATCAGGATCAGTTCCTTGACACCCTGCGCGGCCAGTTCATGGGCTTCCAACACAAGCGATTCGATAGTTCGACTGCGTTGATTGCCGCGCAGCTTCGGAATAATGCAAAAAGAACAGCGGTAGTTGCACCCCTCTGCCACCTTGAGGAAGGCAACGGCTGCACTAGTTGTACGAAAACGAGGCAGGCGTTCATCGGCCAAGAAAACCGGCTTGCTGCTAACCCGGCTCACTTGTTCACCGGCTTCCACCCTCTTGAGCACTTCCACGATGTGCTGATAATCGCCAGTACCAACAATGGCTCTTGCTTCCGGCAGGGATTCCAGCAGCTCATCCTGGAAGTGCTGAGCCAAACAGCCAGCGATGATCAGTTCTTTTCCCTGCTCCGCAAGATCTACAAGAGTTCGCACAGACTCCTCGCGGGCCTCCTGGATGAAGCTGCAGGTGTTCACGACTACAACAGTTGCATCCTCTGCGCTGTTGCTGACGCCATAGCCCGCCTCTGCAAGCAATCCGAGCATATGTTCAGTATCAACTCGATTTTTCTCACAACCCAAATGAGCAAAAGCGACCGATGGTCTTTCTTCTTTGAGGGCTATGGGCGTGATTGGCATGCCAAATCTCAACTCAGGCTTTGTCATCAACAGCTCAAATCTCTTGGCTGCCTAGGCAGTTACTGCCACTAATAACCCTATAGAACAAGCCGCTATTGCCAGAGCTGCCACAATTCTCAGATATATGTTGCCGAAATGGGTTCGTCTCGCCTAACTAGTCGCCGCCGTCAGGATCAGGGTTTTAAGTGGGCCCGAATTGCAATGGCAGTGCTTGCCACCGTTGGGCTAATCGACACGGGGGCAATCACTCTGAACCGCTGGGGATGGATTGGTCAGCTTTCCTGTCCCGGCGGCAATGAAGCCTGCGACAAGGTGCTGAACAGCGCCTGGGGCAGCATCTTTCAAGGTGCTATTCCACTTTCATTAATGGGCCTTCTGGCCTACCTAGCCATTCTGATAATGGCAGTTATGCCCTTGCTGCCAGGGCTTTCAGAAAACAGAGCTGAACTTTCCCGTCGCACCTGGTGGGGGTTATTTGCCCTCTCTTGCGGCATGGCCATCTTCAGCCTGGTTTTGATCGGGTTAATGCTGTTCAAGATCGGTGCTTTTTGTTTCTTCTGCGCTCTTTCTGCTGGCCTATCAATCAGCTTGTTGATTTTGTCCTTGATCGGAGGAGGTTGGGATGATCTTGGACAATTGATTTTTAGCGGAGTTCTGCTTTCTCTAGCCGTACTTCTCGGGGGCCTGATCTGGGCTTCGGTTGTCGATCCGAGTCGTCAAGAAGCTGTTGGCGATGGCCGAGGTATGCCTGCAGCCGTTAAAACCATTAGTTCGCCATCAGCACTGGCTTTGGCTGAACATCTGACAAAAACTGGGGCAGTGATCTATAGCGCTTACTGGTGCCCCCATTGCCACGATCAGAAGGAGCTATTTGGCGAAGAAGGCGCCGCCCAACTTCAGGTAGTGGAGTGCTCAGAGGATGGGCAGAACAGCCAAAGTTCTTTGTGTAAACGCAAGGGCATTGATTCATATCCCACATGGGAAATCAATGGAAAGCTCGAATCAGGAGTCAAACCGCTCAATAAACTTGCTGACCTCAGTCGCTACGAGGGGACGAGGCAATTCTGAAGTTCCCCATTAAGACCTCACAGGCCTAGTAGAAAGACTATTTCCACGTTGCTGGCGCGAATGGCATTCCCATTGGGGCAGAGCTACCGGTGCGTCAAGTCTGAAATGCCCTCCACGACTTTCACGACGGAACAAACAGGCTTCCAGCAATAAATAGCTGGTCAACTGACGATGACTTAGATCCAATAGCAAATTAAGGTCTCTTCTGGCTGTGTCATCAAGGCGATGGCACACGCCTTTGGACTGATGGCCCACTAGCTTCAGCAAAGGCTGCTCGGCAATGTGCTGTTGATCGATGCGAATGCTCACAAGGCTTTTTTGCATTCCCTTGGCCATGCGATCCAAGCCTGCTTCTCGCCAGCACAGATCTCGAAGATCCTCAATGGCACAACTCAAAGACTCTGCGTTTTGAGTGCCATCAAGTTGCTGATAGCAAGGCTCTGGGGAAAGATCTCTGTGATTGACCGCCACAGAGAGCAAAGGCCCTAGTTCAATTGCGGCCATTTGCCTGGCAAACACCAGACATTCCATTAAAGAGTTACCGGCCAATCTGTTGGCTCCATGCACACCTGTGCATGCAACTTCACCAATGGCATAGAGCCCCGGCAGGCTTGTTGCGGCTTGCAGGTTGGTAGCCACTCCACCCATCCAGTAATGCGCTGCTGGCGCAACAGGGATCGGATTTTCAAGTGGATTTAAGCCCAATTCACGGCAGCGTTTGAGGATGGTGGGGAAGCGTGCCTCAGCCCGCTCTGAAGTGATGGGCTTGAGATCAAGGCCCAGATGCTCTACCCCTTGGTGTTGCATAGCTCGAATCAAGGCACGGCTCACCTGATCTCGAGGGGCAAGATCACAACCGCTCAACTCCTTCACGGGGCTGTTCCCCTGAGCATCAACCAATACGGCACCTTCGCCTCTGACTGCTTCTGAAATCAAAAAGCAGGGGGCTCCTTCAAGTTGCAGGGCTGTGGGATGAAACTGCACAAATTCGAGATCCTCGATCGCAGCACCTGCATGCCAAGCAAGGGCCAACCCTTCGCCGCAGGCCTGAGCAGGGTTGGTGGTGTTAGTAAACAAATGACCGCCGCCACCGGTGGCTAGCACAACGGCTCTAGCCGAAATCCAATGGAGCAGGGGGCCATCCAAAACTTGTACGCCATGGCAGCGATTGTGCTCAACCCAAAGCTGGGTGACGCGCACCCCTCGCCTGTGCAAAAGGTTGGGCCGCCGTTCAACTTGATCCTGCAGCACCTCTACCAGGGCTCGGCCAGTTTGATCCTGTACATGCAGCACCCGTCGATGGCTATGAGCGGCCTCCAAGGTGGTAGCAAGAGCATCGCCTTCGCGATCAAAGGCCATACCAAGCTTTTGCAAACGCTCAACGCAGTGAGGCGCATCCTCTACTAATTGTTTGACGGCATCAGCATCACAGAGCCCTGCTCCTGCTCTGAGAGTGTCTTCTGCATGACTCTCTGCACTGTCTTTAGGTCTTGTCACAGAGGCAATGCCCCCTTGTGCCCAGCGGCTGGAGGAGCGGCGGCTGGTATTGCGGTTAAGTAACAACACCTTCAGTTGAGGATGGAGCTCAAGGCAGCTCATCAGCCCTGCTGCCCCAGCACCGATCACCACAACATCCCAAGGACCGGCAGGTATGGAATTGGTTTGGGAATGAGACCTCATGAAACCTGCAAAAAAGCCGCCGGGTGTACCGACGGCTTGCGGTTGAGCCAATTTTCAGGCGAGCAAGAAACTACCTGTACTGACCGTCATTGATTCGATCGAAGCCCTCATTTAGGGCTATTTCCGGTGCCGTGACGGTGAAGTTGTCTTTGTACTTGTCAAAAACTGATTTTTGTGATCCATCTAGAACTGAAGCAGCATCACTCACGCTGGAATAAGGGCCCCCGACAACGATTTTTCCAGCAATGCTTGGATACATGCCTGGAAACTGTTGAAATCGACGCACCGACGCATTGTTCAAGTCAATCTTCTCACCTACCTCACCGAGCTTTTCGTCAGAGACATTGGCATTAGCAGTCTGGGGGAATATCAGGGCCATTAGCAGGCCTGTCATCACCAAAACTCCAGTAAGCAAGGACAACAGCCGCTTCATCAAATACTCCGCAGTGGATCGGAACTGGTTTTCCGGCTAAGCCGGTTCTCCCACTTTACAAGTTTGATTAGAGCCTTCGGCCAAGACTGTGATCAGCTTTTGCAGTTCGTTTCAGATCAGGCCACTCAGAGCTGGATTAATTAGAGCTGCAAACAGGAAAAGTCCGTCAATTAAAACGGTTGTACGCAGTACTGAACTAGCCACTGCCCAAGTGCTGCGCCATTGAGAAGCCAGGCGCACCCTTTGTTGCATGACCTGCGCAAGAAAGACGATCAATGCTGCTGCAGAGATCAGAGCAAGCAAGGGTTGGGGATGAAGCAGCTGTTGAGCTGTTTCATGAAGCAACTGGGGTGATTGCTGAAGTGGAGCCTCTACCACCGCAGGCCATTGGTTCATAACGCCGGTCAGAACCATCATTAAATCAGTGCATGCAGTGCCAACTAGCGACGCCAAATAGAAGCTTGAGCTCACTCGCCAGCGGCTCGACAGGCCTATCAATGCAATAGGAAGAACTAAAGATTCAACTGGTAAATGCCAGCAGGGTTGTGCTCGTAGCCACCCCCAAAACAAGCATCCTGCGAGCCAACTTCCACTGACTCCCACCAAAAGCTCACCAACACTCACCCATCCCCGTTTGCCGATCAGAGCAAGGGCAATACCACCACCAAGCAGCACAACTGTGAAAAGGCAGGCCGATAACGGATTAATTCGCACCCAGGGAGCCTGCAGAAATACCGGCAGCACTACCAAGACACCAGCCCAAAGTTGCAATTGCTGAATGTCTGAACGATGGGCTTCGTAATCCTTTTCAGGTTGAAAAGCGTGGGGTTCGACAGGCTTTCTCAGTGGTTGATTCAGCACCAATTTGCTGCTGTCCAGCTGTTCTTTTTTAATGAAACCGCTGAACAAAGCTCTCTCCCTAGTGATGAGGTCAAGACAATGAACCTTATAAGACTCTCCTAAATCACATTGCTTTAGGCATCAGATCGATAAGGGACATAGCGTCCTTGGGTTCCCTGTTTAGCTCGATGATTGGTCTGGCTTCGACTTCTGAACTGCTGGAAGCCTGTTGGCGGAACTTTGTACTTGGCGTAGTGCAAGGACTTACAGAGTTTTTGCCAATCAGTAGTACAGCCCATTTGAAGGTTGTTCCAGTACTGACGGGTTGGGGGGATCCAGGTGTCTCAGTAACGGCTGTCATCCAACTGGGCAGCATCTTGGCTGTGATCGCTTACTTCAAGAGTGATCTAGCCAGGGTATTGAAGGGCATCGCTGGGGCGATTAAGCGTGATCAGTGGCGAGAACCTGATGCAAGGCTCGGTATTGCCATTGCCCTTGGGACGATGCCAATTTTATTGGCAGGCATGGTCATAAAGCTGTTCTGGCCTGGCTACGAAACCTCTGCGATTCGCAGCCTCCCGTCAATTGCCATAGTGTCGATTGTGATGGCCTTGTTGCTTGCACTGGCTGAGCGAATTGGTCCACGTCTAAAGCAAATGCATGGTGTGCAAGGGCGTGATGGCTTGTTAGTGGGCCTAGCCCAGGCGCTGGCCCTGATTCCAGGTGTGTCTCGCTCGGGCAGCACTCTTACTGCCGCTCTATTTGATGGCTGGCGACGTGATGATGCCGCACGCTTTTCTTTTTTGCTTGGCATTCCGGCCATCACTCTTTCTGGTCTAGTAGAGATCAAAGCTGCCTTTAATGATCCTTCAGCAGGGGGAGTACTGCCGATACTGGTGGGAATCTGTTCTGCAGCAGTGGTGTCATGGCTGGCGATTGATTGGTTACTTAAATATCTTCAAAGGCACAGCACCTGGATCTTTGTGGCTTATCGCTTGCTGTTTGGGGTATTAGTACTGGCCTGGTGGCTTAGTGGCGCATCAAACTGAACTAAACCGCCCTACCCATTTGTGTGGAATGAGCCCTCTGCCGGCTTCGTGGTATCGGACCTGGATCCTGAATCTATAGCGCGTCAGCCCATACCAGCAGTAGTTGAATCGGTTGAACAGGGATCGATTGGAGAGCAATTGGGCTTTGAGCCTGGCGACCAGCTGCTAAGTATCAATGGAGTTAGACCACGGGATCTGATTGATTATCAATACCTAATCGTTGAGGAGGAACTTCATCTTGAAGTAAGGGATACAGCCGGAAAACTCCATGTAGTGGATTTAGAGAAAGACTCAGACGATGGCTTGGGATTGGCTTTTACAGAAGCCTTATTTGATGGACTTCGCCAGTGCAATAACCACTGTCCATTCTGTTTCATCGATCAGCAGCCTTCTGGCCGTCGCCATAGCCTTTACCTCAAGGATGATGATTATCGCCTTAGTTTTCTCTATGGGTCCTATCTGACCCTGACCAATCTCAAAGAGCACGATTGGCAGCGGATAGAGGCTCAGCGTCTTTCCCCCCTTTTTGTTTCTGTACACGCCACCGAGCCATCTCTGCGAGCTCGATTAATGAAAAACCCACGCGCTGGGCTTTTTCTGGAACAGTTGCAGTGGTTTGCTGAGCGCGATCTTCAAATCCATGCCCAGGTAGTGGTTTGCCCTGGCTTGAATGATGGTTCAGCTCTAGAACAAACACTGCATGATCTTGCTGCTCATGGGAAGGGTGACTGGCCTGCAGTGCTTTCCGTGGCGGTGGTGCCGGTAGGCCTTACCCGTTTCCGCCCAGAAGGCGATGGATTGCTGCCTGTCGGCTCTGCCTGTGCTCGAGATGTGATCAAACAAATCAAACCTCTTCAAGATCAATTTCAAGATGCCATGGGAACTCACTTCGCATGGCTTTCTGACGAGTGGTATCTGATCGCCGGCGAGCCTCTGCCTCCACGTAATGCCTACGAAGATCTACCGCAACAAGAGAATGGTGTTGGCAGCATCCGTGCCTTTTTGGAGGCTCTTGATCAGGCCACTGTCACTCTGCCTAAGCGCCTCAAGCAACCTAGGCGTTGCAGTTGGGTAGTAGGTCGCTTAGTAGACCAAGCTTTATCTTCTGTCTGTACTCGTCTCAATTCTATTGAAGGATTAATAGTTGAGCTATATGGGCTGCCAAGTCCTTACTGGGGGCAGGATCAGGTTGTCACCGGTCTACTCACAGGCCAAGACCTAATCGAGGGATTACAGGGTCTTGATCTAGGCGATCAGTTGCTGCTGCCTTCGGTGATGCTGCGTCAGGGGCAGCCTGTTTTCCTTGATGACATGACTGTGGAGCAGCTAAGTCAAGCTCTGCAAACCTCTATACGCATTGTGCATGGGGCGGCTGACATCGTGGCTGCTGCGCTGGGCGATTGCCAGAAAATTCATTAAGCTCGCCAAAGTTTTCTAATTGCTGTGCGCCTGACTCTCGCAAGATTGCTTCTCCTTGCAGGTGTACTTGCTCAAGGCGCAACTTCTGTTCGCGCTCAGCAATCGCTTGAGGTTCAACCGCATTCCAGCTCCGACAGTGCAGCCACGGCAGAAGCTGGAGCTGATAAATCAGCCTTAATCGATCAGTCGACACTTCCCAATGCCACAGAGGTCAAGGGATCTCGACCCAGGGTTGATCCTTCCGTAATCGAGCCTGCGAAAACCAGCCTTACTAAACCCCTCTCTTCGCTAGCCTCACCCGCCAGCCTTGCTCTCCCTACTACAACTTCAGAAGTAAAAATCAAGGAGCTTCGACCACTCACACTGGCCGAAGTAGAGGAATTAGCTGAAGTTAATAGTCCCTCTCTAAAACAAGCAAAAAGCAAGGTTGAGCAAGCTAAATTAAACCTTTTAGCTGCGTATTCAGCCTGGTATCCAACCATAGGTATCTCATCTGGATTAGCCTATAAAGATCAAGAATCCCATACTGCCACTAAGGAGTATGAATATTATACTGAACAATATTCTTATAATCAGAATTGGCTCACCTCTTTCGGCGCCACAGCCAGCTGGAATCTTATCGATCCCAAGAGGGTTCCTCAGATTGCAAAGGCTCGAGATACTTATGAAATGGAGCGTAATACCTACCTAATCAGCTTGCGCGATTTACGTTTAAATGCAGCAAATGCATATTTTACTTTACAGCGTCAAGACGAAGGTGTGGATGTTGCCCAATCAGGTCTTCGAGCCTCTCTCGTAAGTTTGCGCGATGCAAAAGCTCGCTTTAAGGCGGGTGTTGCTACCAAGCTCGAAGTTCTTGAAGCAGAGACTCAGCTCTCTCAAGATCAAACGCAATTGACTGATTACCTCGGGAAGCAGTCAATTGCACGCAGAAATCTTGCAACACTATTGGATTTACCCCAAAACATAACTCCTACAGCAGCTGATCCCACCAAAGTTGTTGGACTCTGGCAACCTTCACTTGAGGAGAGCATTATTGCAGCCTATGCGTTTCGAGAAGAACTTGATAAACTCATTCTTCAAATTTCCACTAACAACAGCGATGCAAACATAAGCTTGGCCAACATTCAACCTGTGATTGACTTGTTAAATACTTTTGGTTCTCAGAGACAGGAAGGAAGTGTCGGTACTCCAGCATCCCAAATAGATTGGGGTAATTATACATGGAGCGCCGACAATACGGTTAGCTTAGGCTTTAAATGGACTATTTTTGATGGCGGGAGAGCTTGGGCAGATTATAGAAAAAAT
>JASLWC010000055.1 GCA_030741055.1 Prochlorococcaceae cyanobacterium ETNP18_MAG_14
GCCTCACTGACCATCAATCCGATAGACATCGCCACCAACCTCAAACGTGGCGGTGTAGCAATTCCTGGGATTCGACCCGGCAGCTCCACAGCGAACTACCTCTCCGGGGTTCAAAATCGACTCACCCTGTTAGGTGGATTATTCCTCGGAACCGTTGCAATAGTTCCCGCTGCGGTGGAACGCGCCACCAACGTCACAACCTTTAGAGGCCTCGGAGCTACGTCACTACTGATCCTTGTGGGTGTGGCGATAGATACGGCAAAACAAGTGCAGACCTACGTGATCTCTCAACGCTACGAAGGTCTTGTGCGCCAATAAAACAAGTTTTCCCTTCGCTTTAAAGCCCTTTAATGAAATCCATCAAGCAACGCCTCCTCTTCCTAGGCCCCCCCGGAGCAGGCAAAGGTACCCAAGCTGAGCGCCTCTGCGCTTCCCATGGATTGATGCACCTATCTACAGGTGACCTGTTACGAGCCGAGGTCGCCGCCAACAGCCCCCTAGGTCAGGAGGCCGCTGCTGTAATGAACCGTGGCGAGCTAGTCAGTGACGATCTAGTGCTAGCCATCGTTGAAAAACAGCTAACCACACAAAGTGGTGGCTGGCTCTTGGATGGATTTCCACGCACCGTCATCCAGGCCGAAGCACTAGAACCAATTCTTGAACAACTCAAACAACCAATTCAGGCTGTTGTACTGCTGGAACTAAACGATGCCGCTTTAATCCAACGGCTGCTTTCCCGCGGGCGCACTGATGACAACGAATCGGTAATTCGACATCGCCTAGAGGTCTATCGGGAAAAAACCGCTCCCCTCATAGACCACTACCGACAGCAAGGATTGCTTGAAACAGTAGAAGCTCACGGCAATATCGAAGCAATCACCTCGAGTATCGAAGCTGTCTTGTGTTGACCTACATGATAGTATTGCCGTTTGGAAATATGGAGAGCCACACCCAATGAAGGTGCGTGCCTCAGTCAAGAAAATGTGTGAGAAATGCCGGGTGATCCGCCGCCACGGCAGGGTAATGGTGATCTGCACCATCCCAAAGCACAAGCAGCGTCAAGGGTAAATCTCTGACTCAGCAGATGATTGAACATCAATGAATTGATCGTTCAGGCATCGTCAATAACTCCCGCCGCCATCGGCGACCCCTTTTCCCTCTCGAATTAATTGCTCAGTGGCAAGGATTGCTGGTGTTGACATACCTCGCGATAAGCGAGTTGAAGTTGCACTCACCTACATCTATGGGGTTGGTCTAACCCGCGCCAAGACCATCCTGGCGAAAGCCGGCGTAAATCCTGATATCCGGGTGAAGGATCTGGAAGATGGAGATGTGCAGAAACTGCGCACAGCCACTGAATCCTTCACTATTGAAGGCGACCTTCGACGCCAAGAAGGCATGGCCCTCAAGCGTCTGCAAGATATCGGTTGCCTACGTGGGCGTCGCCATCGCATGAGCCTGCCAGTTCGCGGTCAAAGAACCCGAACCAATGCCCGCACCCGTCGTGGAGCTCGCAAAACTGTGGCTGGCAAGAAGAAATAAGCCACACCATCTCCCTGCCCTGCCTAAGCAGACACTCACAAACCCGTATCTACCAGGCCCAATCCCATGGCCAAGCCCGCCAAGAAGACAGGTTCCAAAAAGACCAAGCGCAACGTCCCTAACGGCGTTGCACATATTCAGAGCACCTTCAACAACACCATCGTTTCAATTACCGATAGCGCCGGGGAAGTCATCTCTTGGTCTTCTGCTGGAGCCAGCGGCTTCAAAGGGGCCCGAAAGGGCACCCCCTTCGCTGCTCAAACGGCAGCTGAAGCTGCCGCCCGTAGAGCTCTCGAACAGGGAATGCGTCAAATCGAGGTGCTTGTACGTGGTCCCGGCTCCGGCCGTGAGACTGCCATCCGCGCCTTACAGGTAGCAGGCCTCGAGATCACCCTGATCAGAGACGTAACTCCTCTACCCCACAACGGTTGCCGTCGGCCCAAACGCCGGCGCGTATAAAACCCCCGCTTCATTCCTTGGCCTCTGGCCACTAACCACTAACCCCGCTTCAGACCGTGTTGCAATACCAGATCGACAGAATCGAGCATCAAGTTGCTGACGATCGCTCCCAAACAGGCATCTTCCTTATTGGACCACTAGAACGCGGTCAGGCCACCACGCTGGGGAATTCCCTAAGAAGGGTGCTGATGGGTGGTCTAGAAGGCAGTGCCATCACCGCCATACGTATTGCTGGTGTCAACCATGAATACGCCACTATCCCTGGAGTGCGAGAAGACGTTCTCGACATCCTTTTGAACTGTAAGCAGCTTTCAGTCAATAGTCGAACCAATGAACAAGAAATCGGGCGCCTAGTAGTTGCCGGCCCTGCCCAAGTAAAAGCTAAAGACCTGCAATTCTCATCACAGGTACAAGTAGTTGATGGCGAACGCCCAATTGCCACCGTTCATGAGGGCCACAGCCTTGAGTTAGAGGTTCATGTAGAGCGCGGAATTGGCTACCGACCCGTTGATCGCCACAACGAAGACATCAGCGCCATTGATCTACTGCAGATCGATGCAGTTTTCATGCCCGTACGTCGGGTGAACTTCACCATCGACGAGACCGCCGTCGCTGAAGGAGGCTCCACCCGCGAGAGACTCCGCATAGAAATTGTCACCGATGGTTCGACCACCCCTGATGACGCCCTTGCAGAATCAGCAAACCAACTGATCGAGCTATTCCAGCCCCTGGCTACGGTGACCATGGTTGAGGAACCTGGCCTAGAGCCAGAGCCTTCAGCCGAATCACAGATACCTCTTGAAGAGTTAAACCTCTCTGTAAGGGCTTACAACTGCCTCAAGCGCGCCCAAGTGAACTCAGTATCTGACCTAATGGGATTCAGCTATGAGGACCTACTTGAGATTAAAAACTTCGGATCCAAATCAGCAGACGAAGTCATTGAAGCCCTCGAGCGCATCGGCATCTCGATCCCTCAGAGCCGCACTAGCGCCTGACCTTTGTCCCTATTTCGCCCCAGCCCCACCTGAGAACCATGCGTCACCAATGTCGAGTCCCCAAGCTGGGGCGCCCAGCTGATCAACGCAAAGCCATGCTTCGCGGTCTAACAACTCAGCTAATCCGCGAAGGTCGTGTGACCACAACCAAAGCCAGAGCCAAGGCCCTTCGGGACGAAGCTGAACGGATGATCACTTTGGCCAAGGAAGGAAGCTTGTCTTCTCGGCGACGCGCAATCGGATATATCTACGACAAGCAACTAGTTCATGCTCTTTTCGACAAAGCCCAAGACCGCTATGGCGATCGCCAAGGCGGTTACACACGCATCATTCGTACGGTGCCACGCCGCGGAGATAACGCCGAAATGGCAATCATCGAGCTGGTCTAAAACCTGGGGGCTGGCTACGACATGCTGCGCAGATCAGCAATGTCCCCAAACCCCACAAAAGAAGTGCTAGCAGCAGCACCAATCAGACGTATTGGCCTCAGTCTGCAATATGAAGGTTCAGGCTTTTGCGGTTGGCAGCGTCAGCCACATGGGGTGAGCGTGCAAGGGGAGCTGGAAGAAGCAATCTCTCAGCTAGATCCACTCAGGCCAATTCAAGCCGTTGCCGCAGGGCGAACAGATGCTGGAGTGCATGCCGCGGGGCAGGTAGTGCACTTCGACTGCAGCGGCCCCATTCCCGCAGAACGCTGGGCACCAGCCCTAAATGGAAGACTGCCGAAAACCATTCGTGTACGAGAAGCAGTAGCACGCCCCTCAACTTGGCACGCGTGTCATTCAGCCACATACCGCAGATACCGCTACACGATTTACAACGGTCGTCGCCCCAACCTTTTCCTCGCCCCCTGGAGCTGGCATCGCTACAACGTGCGTCTAGATGAAACAGTAATGAAGCTTGCTCTGAAGGGGCTCCTAGGGCTAAATGACCTCAGCGCATTTCAACGAACAGGCAGTCGAAGAGCCCATGCCCGCACCACTGTTCAAGCGGTGCAAATTGAGCGGCAGGGTGATTTGTTAGTGATTGAAATCCAGGCCAGCGGCTTCCTCTACGGCATGGTTCGATTGTTGACGGGGCAATTGGTGGCCTTAGGTGAACACCGGCTCAACCTTGAGACCTTTGAGCGACGCTGGAAAGAGAAACGCCGTCAAGAAGTAAAAGAAGCGGCTCCCGCTCAGGGACTATGCCTACTGCGCGCAGGATATAAGGAGGCCATATTCTCTAAAAGTGGTTGGTATGACTGCCAACCGCGTTATTACCTGGAGACAAGTGATCCTCCTTCAGATCCACCTTTAAATTCTTGATTTTTTTCATCGGCTATGAACTGATCACCACTTCCAAAGCTGCTGAACACAGCAAATAATCCGCAGCAACCCTTGCCTAAATCATCTTTTTTGCTGTTTTGCCCCGGCGAAAGGCTAGAGTCAACGATCGAGCTTGATCAGGCTCAGACCAACGTGCCCGATGCTCCCTGCCCAGCCCTATCCATTGCGATAGTGCATCTTCGAACCGGCCTGCCGGCGTGATGAACAAGACCTCAATTCCCTCAATCGATTCGATAGACCGCCAGTGGTTTCTGGTGGATGCAGAGAATCAGACACTCGGCAGACTTGCCACTGAAGTGGCCTCCGTGCTGCGCGGCAAGAACAAGCCCACCTTCACACCACACCTCGATACCGGGGACTTTGTAGTTGTAGTGAATGCGGAAAAGATCAAGGTCAGCGGCAACAAGGCAACTCAAAAGCTCTATCGCCGTCACTCCGGCCGCCCTGGAGGAATGAAAGTTGAAACCTTCCAGCGCTTACAGGATCGCCTACCCGAACGCATCGTAGAGAAAGCCATCAAAGGGATGCTTCCTCACAATGCCCTTGGCAGGCAATTGTTCCGCAAACTTAAGGTCTACAGCGGCCCAGAACATCCCCATACCGCCCAGAGCCCACAAACCCTCCAGCTCAACCCCGCCGCCACAGCCCAATGAGCACCACCAATAACAGCGTTGTCTACTGGGGCACAGGCCGCCGGAAAACATCCGTTGCACGCGTCCGCCTTGTTCCTGGTACAGGCACAATCACTATTAATGGACGACCCGGCGACCACTATCTGAACTTCAATCCCGCTTACCTAGCGGCTGTGAAGGCACCCTTACAAACTCTTGGCCTCAACGAGGCATACGACGTTCTAGTCAATGTTCATGGTGGTGGCCTTACCGGTCAAGCAGACGCTATCAAGCAAGGTGCAGCACGAGCCCTATGTGAGCTATCAGCAGACAACCGCAAGCCGCTGAAAACCGAAGGCCATCTCAGCAGAGATCCCCGCGCCAAAGAACGTCGCAAGTACGGCCTAAAGAAAGCTCGCAAAGCTCCTCAGTTCTCCAAGCGCTAATCCGCTTCACATACTGCCTTTACCTCTCACACTTCACCTGTCATGCCCAAGCCTGATATCCATCCAACTTGGTATCCCGACGCCAAGGTGATCTGCAATGGAGAGGTGGTAATGACCACCGGTTCCACCCAGCCTGAACTTCATGTTGATGTATGGAGTGGTAATCATCCCTTCTTCACCGGCACCCAAAAAATCCTTGATACTGAAGGGCGTGTTGATCGCTTCATGCGCAAATACGGCATGGCCAGTGTCGATAGTGCTGCAGATGAAAAAAAAGGCGATAGCGTGGCCGCTGAAAAGGAAACAGACGACAAAAAGAGCAATAAAGACAGCAGCTCAAGCGAAGCCTGAGCTGCTGTTCTCGAAAGCCACACCTAGCGCCAATAACCTCCGGAGTTGATGGACATGGACTCCTCAACCCTTATCAGCCAACTGGAAACTGCTAAGAGCAGTTTCCAAAACCTAGAAAGGCAGCTAGCCGACCCAGATGTGGCAGCTGATCCCAAGCTTCTCGAAAATATTGCCCGAGAACGAGCCCGGCTCGAACCGCTGGTGCTGGATTATGAAACGCTCCAGCATGTAGATCAAGAGTGGCAAGAAACCCGGCATCTACTACGCGACAGTAGAGGTGATGAGGCCATGGAATCCTTAGCCCAGGAAGAGTTGCAGCAACTCGAGGCCCGTAAAGAAGCCTTGATCAAGCGCCTCACCCTCGCCCTACTCCCAAGTGACCCACGCGATCAACGCAGCGTCATGCTGGAGATCCGTGCAGGTGCAGGCGGTGACGAGGCCTGCCTATGGGCAGGTGATCTGGCACGTATGTATGAACGCTACGGTCAGCGAATTGGCTGGTCAGTAAAACCAGTAAGTGCAACAGAGGCTGATCTAGGAGGCTTCCGTGAGCTAATTCTCTCGGTCAAAGGCGATGCCGTATTCAGCC
This sequence comes from Prochlorococcaceae cyanobacterium ETNP18_MAG_14, assembly GCA_030741055.1. Lineage (GTDB taxonomy): Bacteria > Cyanobacteriota > Cyanobacteriia > PCC-6307 > Cyanobiaceae > Prochlorococcus. The sequence goes on from JASLWC010000055.1 coordinate 6,322, forward strand.
AGCTGAAATTCGAAGCCGGCGTGCATCGAGTGCAACGCGTTCCGACCACTGAATCCCAAGGGCGGGTCCACACATCTACTGCAACAGTGGCCGTGATGCCGGAAGCTGATCCAGTTGAAGTACAGATTGATCCCAGCGAACTCGAAATCAGCACCGCACGCTCTGGCGGAGCCGGCGGACAAAATGTAAACAAGGTAGAAACAGCAGTCGACCTACATCACAAGCCCACAGGCATCAGGGTGTTCTGCACCCAGGAACGCTCCCAGCTCCAGAACCGCGAACGGGCTCTGGAGATCCTGCGCGCCAAGCTCTACGAGCGTCAACTAGCGGAAGCAAATGCCCGCGAGAGCTCAGCAAGGCGGGAGCAAGTGGGGACAGGCGATCGCAGCGAAAAGATCCGCACCTACAACTTCAAGGAAAATCGCACCACCGACCACCGTCTAGGGCGCAACTTCTCCCTGGAAACAGTTCTAACTGGCCAGTTAGAAGAGTTGATTAGCGCCTGCATTGGCGATGAACAACGCCGTCAAATAGAAGAGCTAAGTCATCAGCAGTAGAGCTAACACCTAATTCTGGTAATCAGCAAACCTCAGCCGATCACATACTTTTGCCACTCACTATGGCGACCCAAACGGATCTGTCGGTTTGCCTCAAAACTGAGACTACTTAGCGGCCGCCAAGGCACACGATGCAAAGGCATATCAGCCTCCTGAGGAGTTCGACTGCCCTTGCGAACATTGCAAATCAAGCAAGCCGTGGTGACGTTTTCCCAAGTGTCGCTACCGCCACGACTGCGAGGGATCACGTGATCTATCGAGAGTTTCTCTCCTTGATAGCCGCAGTACTGACAGCAATGACCATCACGATGAAATACATTGCGTCTGGTAGCAGGCAGCTGCCGGAAAGGCACCCGCACAAACTGGCGCAACCTAATCACCGTGGGGAGCATGGTGTCATGGCGAATCATGCGACTGGAATCCTGTTCCAGGCTCTCCGCTTTGCCCTTGAACATCATCACCATGGCACGACGCCAGGTGGTGATATTCAAGGGTTCATAGGACGCATTGAGAACGAGAACCTGGCCCATGCCAGCTCCCTGATTAAGCGGCATGCTACCGACACAACAAGGTTGTCGTCAGGCCCTTGCCTACCCTGCCACCATGCAAGATCTGATCGCCAAGACCGGTGACCCTCCCAGGAACACAAAACCTGAGGAGATCGCAAAGGCAGATCCACGTCAGCGTGCCTGGATAGAAGTTAATCCCACCGCGGTGGAGGCAAATTGCCGCAACTTGCGTAGATACCTAAGCGAAAGTTGTGCCCTGATGGCGGTAGTGAAGGCTGATGGCTATGGCCATGGCGCAGTGACCGTAGCCCAAGCCTCCCTACTGGGAGGCGCCAATAGCCTGGGAGTGGCCACACTTCAAGAAGGGATTGAGTTGCGTCAGGCCGGGCACAAAGCTCCTGTACTGGTACTAGGTAACCTCACCCATGCTGAAGATCTGCGGGCCTGCCTTGATTGGCAACTAATGCCCACCCTGAGCAGTATGCGAGAAGCCCTGCTTTGCCAGAACCTCGCAGACGGAAGCGGTCGAAAATTAAGCGTTCAGCTCAAAGTCGATACAGGGATGAGTCGCCTCGGTTGTGAGCTGAAGGAGGCTCCCAGATTGGTGGAGGCAATCGGCCGCCTCAATCAACTCGATTTAAAGGGTATCTATAGCCATTTAGCACTAGCGGATGGGGATCTACAAGGTGAAGCAGCACTGGTAACAAGCCAACAGCAGCAATCCTTTGAAAGGGTATTGCGCGCTCTGCCAGCGCAAAAAAATGGATTCTGCAGGCACCTGGCCAACTCTGCCGGCACCCTGCGTGATCGCCGACTCCACTACGACATGGTGCGCGTTGGCCTGGCTCTATATGGCCATAGCCCCAATAATCATCTGCATGGGAAAGTAGATCTAAAACCAGCCCTAAGCGTCAAAGCAAGGGTGACTCTCATCCGTGACGTGCCAGCTGGGGTGGGGGTTAGCTACGGCCATCGCTTCACTACACAACGTCCCAGTCGCCTAGCGATCGTAGGAATCGGCTATGCAGACGGCGTAAGTAGATCCTTGTCAGGTCGAATCTCTGCAATAGCAGATGGCCAGCTTCTCCCCCAAGTTGGCTCCATCACCATGGATCAATTAGTACTTGATGCCACAGATCATCCTGAGATGGAAGTAGGCAGCATTGTGACCCTGCTAGGTCAAGACGGTGACGCCTTTATCACACCACAGCAATGGAGCGATGTCAGCGGGTCAATTCCCTGGGAGGTGCTTTGCAGCTTCAAGCATCGGCTGCCACGAATAGTGATCTAAAGCCAAAACCACACCTGCTCGCAGCCTGAGCGAACTAGTGAATGGATAAGGCTGTTGGTAAGGTATGCATGCCTCTGGAGAGGTGGCCGAGTGGTTGAAGGCGGCTCCCTGCTAAGGAGTTACAGGAGGCAACTCTTGTCGAGGGTTCGAATCCCTCCCTCTCCGTTCCAAGTCAAGTGCAGGAAGGTACCTGGCCTGCTAAAAAATAACAAAAAACCTCACGGGAATTCCTGAAAAGTTCCAAGGAGCATTTCCATTTTTCCTTGAACATCACAATTTCAAGTGAGGGAAAGAACTCCTGCTATAAGACAATTCAAACACCAAATATCTGGGAAAAGCAATTTGGCTTTATGCCACGTCAAACAAGCTCTTCCTCAGTGCTTGAATACATTGATACGTCCCGAGCTAACCAGTGGCAGAACAGAAGGCAGCAGCGCAAAAAGCAGCTGCTGAACTAAAAGCTGCTAACGAGCAAAAGGCAGCGGCTGAAAAGAAGGCTGCCGCCGAACAAAAAGCAGCACT
>JASLWC010000056.1 GCA_030741055.1 Prochlorococcaceae cyanobacterium ETNP18_MAG_14
GCCAGGCTTGATCCGCAGGAGGCTCCAAAGCAATTGGATTGGAATTTTCAAACGAATTATTCCGATCATTTAAGACAGTACGTAGGCAATAGCCTCCCAAGACAAAAGCCAAAGTAATGGCGGGGAAAAGACTTCTAACCCCTTCCAACCAAAAGTGGGGTGCTGCACCAGCCCAGCCGCAAACAATCAGAAACAGGGCTGTCTTGCCGCGTCGATGATCCCCAATGACAGCGGCCGCGGCCATAGATAGTCTCGAAGTTCAGGGACTCTAAAGGGCTTTCTTTAACTCAGGCAAAGGTGCATAGGTCGTTCCTGGATAGTAATGACTGAGAATCTGTTCAGTGGTCCAGCCCCGACGAGCCAAATCAACTGCTCCAGCTTGAGAAAGTCCAGCCCCGTGGCCAAAGCCACCACCAGAGAACTTCCAAACCCCTCCACCAACTGAGTGAACAACAAACAGGGTGCTTGGTAACTGCCGCAAACGGCGTCTAATGCCGTCCAATCGCAGCACCACTGGAGCCTGATTGTCCTCACCACGAATCTCCAAAGCCAATACCCGACCACTTGAACCCCGCTTAAGCACAGTCAACTGCTTAGGCAGGAAGGAGCGACTGGGTGCCAACGAACTCAAAGCTTGCTGCAATTGAACGGCTGTCAGCTCACGGGTCCAACGAAAACGAGGATGACTCTTTCCATACGCACCATCATCGTCATCCAACAACAAACTCAGAGCAGAACTCTTATTCAGTGGCAAAGAAAATCGATCCGCCCATACGGCTGATCCATCCAACTCAGCCCTCAGGTATGGAACAGGCTGCATGGCCCAAGCTTCAGAGCCAGCTGCCATCACACCACCATTGCTGGCGTGATAAACCGCATTAATGGGCTGCTGCTTCCAACTCAGCACCTTGCCAGCAGTATTCGCAATCGCCTGACGTACACCAACACTGGCCTGCCTGGGATCGCTATACACCTGACACTGGGTATCACTGCAAAGGTGATATCCATCAATCGCAAACCGATGGCTATTGGCAAGCGCCCAAGTTCTTGCAAGCACCGTCTGAGCAGCTAATGCTGCTGGCGGAGCCCCAGCTCCAATCTCATGAGGCACCACCCCCTCCAAGTAGCGCTGCAAGGGAACCTGTTCCACCAGAGTCCAGCTTCCATAGGCATTGGCTTGCAATTGAAACGGCCCTAAATACACCCCACCCTTCCAACTCAGACCTTGAGGAGCATCAATTTGAACCGGACCAACCAGGGTGCGACCACCACTAGCCTCCTCAATTACAGGCTGTAGTGCTGAAGTAACCGTGTCCTGCCAAAAGCGAAGATCAACTCCCTGAAGAGGTCGCACCCCTTGCGCTACCCACACTTCCCAATCATTGGGATGAGCAACCGCGGCATCAACACCCTGCTGACGCCATCGAGATGCGACTTGCTCTGCTGATTCGAAACTGGCAAACGGACCTGCCACCTGACGTGCGAGCTGCAGGGGTGTCTCGAGCGGTACCAACCTCCAGGTGAGCGTAATCACTGGAGCCTGATGCACTTCACCGCGAGCATCCCGAAGCACCAAAGACTCACTACCCGCACTGACCAAACGTAACGATGGTGCTGAATGCGTAGACGTTGTGCCTTGACCCAGAAAAGGCTGTAAAGCCACCCACAACAAAGACCTGCCGGATATTGGTGCAGGCGCTACTTGCACCACCTGATGAGTAGGCAGAGCAACAAACGTTGGTGGTGCAGTTACCTCGTTGGCCTCACAGCCCAAAGTAAGGCCACCGAGAAGGAAAAGTGCACCGCTGAGTCCTTGCTTAGAGCGAGACAGAGACTTCTGAAAAACCTTGGCCAACGATGAGCAATATGAAAACACCCATCATGAGGAATTTGGCTTCTGGCAGGTCTTAATCGTAAAGTTGCTGTTTGTGCGCAAGCCGCCAGAGATGCCCAAGCTCAAGACCCGCAAAGCTGCCGCCAAGCGGTTCAAGGCAACCGTCACTGGCAAATTTATGCGTCGTCGTGCATTTCGCAATCACCTGCTAGACCATAAAAGCCCGAAGTTAAAGCGCCATCTCGCAACCAAGGCCGTTGTGGATGAGCGCGATGCGGACAATGTGCGATTGATGCTTCCTTACGCCTGAAAAACAAGTTCAACAAACAGCTGTTAACAAGCTGATCTGAGTTTCTATTCCTTCTTGACTTCTTAAACCATGGCTCGCGTCAAAAGAGGCAACGTCGCCCGCAAACGCCGTAACAAAATCCTGCGACTGGCCCGCGGCTTTCAAGGCAGCAATGGAAGTCTCTTCCGGACTGCCAACCAACGGGTAATGAAGGCTCTTTGCAATGCCTATCGGGATCGCCGGCGCCGCAAACGTGATTTCCGTCGTCTCTGGATTGCTCGCATCAATGCAGCTGCTCGGATCAACGGCTTGAGCTATAGCCGCCTGATCGGTGGCCTAAAAAAAGCAGACGTACGCCTAAATCGAAAAATGCTGGCCCAGCTAGCCATGAGCGATCCCAATAGTTTTGCCAGCGTGGTGGGCTCCGCCAAGAGCTAAATTCAATTCTTAGCTAAGACTGCGAAAAATACAGACCTCCAAAAAGGGGGTCTTTTTTTGTCTCTAATCGGAGAAGCGAAATTTTTGCTGGAGTTGACAACCACCAGCCGATGGCGCTAGTACACATGTACTTAGGCGATCGGCATGCAACATGAATCGGCTATTTTCCGCTCTGCCTATAGAGCAAGCGAACCTGAAACCTGGAGCGATTTCGACTCCAGAGAACTTCAATCCTCATGCTCAGGCGAGGTCTGCATGACCTGCCAACACTTCAGATATACAACCACTAAACAATGCATCTCGCTGCTGAGCTGTCCGCTTCATCAATGCTTGATCCCACAAGGAGAACACCTGAACAAGAAGTGCCCACAATGGTTACTCAGGCGAGAGATGGAAATCGGTTGGTGCCCTGAAGTAGCCTAAATGGCATTGGATAACTGGCAAGTGCCAATAAGTTCAAATGCCTTCAATTCAGCCTCCATCCTTTGACATGAGCGCAATTGATTTGATGGGCCAGTTCACTCAAGACCTCATCTCACTGGTAAGCAAGTACTACTAAAAACTGGTTCTCTTTTGAAAGATTTCAAGCCAGCCAATGGTGGGGACTACTTTTAAAAGAGAAGTGGAGACCTCTAGAACACCAGTGCCGATGTCTAACGAAGAAAAAATGCTGGGCCAACGCCTGCACTCAACATCAGTGAACCTTTGGCTGAAGATCTCAATGCCATTTGAGGGATGGTTATTACGAAAGAAAAACAGCTGTTGAAAGCTAAAAATCAATTCAACAAGTGCCTTGATTTCGCTCCAAATACCATTCCACCACAAAGAACTGTACGCAAACCATGAACACCCAGACCTATCTGATCGGCCTAATTAGCTTGCTCGCAATCGTTGCTGTGGTGGTAGGCATTCAGGTGATCAGAGTGCGACGTGACGAGCAAGCCCTGATACGACTTGAAAAAAGTGGTGCCGCCTCTTCAAAAGAAGCTTCTGACCTCTATGAGCTGGCCTCAGTACAGCTCCGCAAACGGCTCTATCCCCAAGCCATAGCAAACCTGCGCAAGGCATTGAAGCAGCTAGTTGGAGAGCCCGATGAAGCAAAGGCTCTGATCGAAAATGCCCTGGGTTTTGCACTCGCGGCTCAGAAAGACTATGCAGCCGCTGTGCGTCACTACCAATCAGCCTTGCAAGCTAAAGCTGACTACCCAGTAGCCCTCAACAACCTTGCCTTTGCCCAAGAACGCCTTGAGCAAGAATCTGAAGCCTATGAGTTATATCAAAAGGCACTGGTTTTAGATCCCAAAAACAAAACCGCACGCAAACACGTAAAACGACTCGAAAAAACACAACGTACAAACTCACCAGAGCCCGCGGATGGGCAAGGGTTCTGAAGCCTGTGCCTGAACTGCACAAGAACTGCTGAGATTCAACGTACCCCCAGGATTGCCAAGACGATTTGCCTGCCAACCCGAAAGGGTGAAATCCTGAAGACCAAGGAATAAACCACCTGGCTCCATTCCTGGAATCAACTGATCAGCAAGGGGAAGCAACTCCAACTGAGTTGACTTGGCATTCAAGTTTCCTTGCACAGGGGTTGTAACGCTACCGAGACGCATCTCCCCACGTAAATCAATGATCTGACCAATTGGGACGACTTTGGCAAGGTTCAACGTCACATCAACCTGAGGCTCATCGCCAAACGACTTGTAAGTCCCACACCACTGGCGGGACAATGTCGCCGCAAGCTCAACGGCTCGCTCTACAGGATCAAAGCGCTCTAAAGAGCCATCCGATACTGACGGCACAGCCTGCTGAGAAGAATCCGGCGGCAAGAAGTTAAAGAGCTCTAAGGGAACCTCACTCTGAATTGGCAGATCCATAGCGAGCAGGATGGGCATGGAAAATCATGATGATGCATGCACGCTAAAGCCAATCAACTCCTGCAGTAAGCATCGCGATGACGTTCCAACAACCTCACCAGCGCCAATGGTTCTGACACCCACCTCCCCTGACCTTCTCAGCATCGGCAATCGCGACTTCCACAGCCGATTATTCACAGGCACTGGCAAGTACCCCAGCTTGCAGGTGATGCAAAAGAGCCTGCAAGCTTCAAGATGCCAAATGGTGACGGTAGCTGTAAGACGTGTTCAAACAATGGCATCAGGCCATGCCGGACTTATGCAGGCGATCGACTGGTCAGCCATATGGATGCTGCCCAACACCGCTGGTTGTGCAACAGCTGAGGAAGCCATTCGCGTAGCCCGAATGGGCCGCGAACTCGCCAAGCTGGCGGGCCAGGAAGATAACAATTTCGTAAAACTCGAAGTAATCCCCGACAACCGCCATTTGCTACCTGATCCTTTTGGCACCCTTGAAGCTGCTGAACAGTTGGTAAAAGAAGGCTTCGAAGTATTGCCATACATAAATGCCGACCCACTATTAGCCAAGCGCCTTGAAGAGGTGGGCTGCGCCACGGTGATGCCCCTGGGTTCACCAATTGGATCAGGTCAAGGCCTTAGGAATGCAGCCAACATCTCCCTAATCATCGAGAACGCTGAAGTGCCTGTGGTGGTTGATGCTGGAATCGGTGTCCCCAGTGAAGCGGCACAGGCCCTGGAGATGGGTGCAGCCGCTGTGCTGGTCAATAGCTCTATTGCCATGGCCAAAGATCCAATCGCAATGGCAGAGGCAATGCATTGGGCAGTTCAGGCAGGCAGACAGGCCTACAAAGCTGGACGCTTACCCCAACGCACCGAAGCCTCGCCAAGCTCACCAACCACAGGAATTGTTGACGAGTCAAGTACCAGGTAACTATGAAAAAATATAACGAAAAAGGCCGCGCGGGCAGTCGTGTCCATAAGGTCCGCCGAGTTGTTGGCGCGCCATGCAAGTCACCGAAGAAGACGGTGGACGACTAAACGCCTTTGCGAGAGAACCCCGCATGGAGGTGATGGATACACAACACAGCAGCAACATCAACTTTCGACTAATTCTCATCGGTGGAGGCCTACTTACGGCGTGCCTAATCATCGCCAAGATCGCCATCAGCTGAAAACCCTGTAGTAGCTTGCCCTGAGTGAGCTAATTGCTCGTTCCTGCAGGAGTTTGCGTTGAAAGTTTTCGTTCTAGGCGGCGATGGCTTCTGTGGATGGCCCTGTGCTGTAAACCTTGCGGACGGAGGTCACGACGTATTGATCGTGGACAACCTCAGCCGCCGCAAGATCGATATCGACCTCGAAGTGGAGTCACTAACTCCAATCACAAACATTGGTGAACGCCTTAAAGCCTGGGAAGAGATCGGAGGAAAACCAATCCGTTTCGAGCACATGGACATCGCCCATGAGTACGACCGGCTGGTGACAATGCTCCAAACAGAACGACCTGATGCCGTAGTGCACTTTGCCGAGCAACGTGCAGCTCCCTACTCGATGAAAAGCAGCTCTACCAAGCGCTACACCGTCGATAACAATGTCAACGGCACCCATAATCTGCTAGCTGCAATTGTTGAAAGCGGTCTTGACATCCATATCGTCCATCTAGGAACGATGGGGGTATATGGCTACGGCTCCCACCGCGGTGCCACCATCCCCGAGGGATATCTCAAGGTGGAAGTTCCCCAGCCTGATGGCAGCCGTTTCGAAGAAGAGATCCTGCACCCAGCCAGCCCTGGCAGCGTGTATCACATGACCAAGACACTCGATCAACTGCTATTCCTCTACTACAACAAAAATGACCAGATCAGGATTACTGATCTTCATCAAGGCATCGTCTGGGGAACCAATACCGAAGCAACAGCAAGGGATCCGCGTCTAACTAACCGCTTTGATTACGACGGCGACTACGGGACGGTTCTAAACCGCTTCCTGATGCAGGCAGCAATTGGTTATCCCCTCACTGTGCATGGAACAGGCGGTCAAACCCGTGCCTTCATCCACATCCGCGATTCAGTCAAATGCGTGCAACTGGCCTTGGAAAACCCTCCGAGCAAAGGCGAGCGGGTCAAAATCTTCAACCAAATGACCGAAAGCCACCAAGTGGCTGAACTCGCCAAAAAGGTAGCGGCCCTCACCGACGCCAAGCTGAACTATCTTCCAAACCCCCGCAACGAAGCAGTAGAAAATGATCTGATCGTTGATAACCGCTGCTTCATCGAACTCGGGCTCAAGCCCACTACCCTCGATGACGGCCTACTTGCTGAAGTAGTCGATGTTGCCAAACGCTGGGCAGACCGCTGCGACCGCAGTCGTATCCCATGTGTATCGGCCTGGACATCGACCCAGGCTGAGGCAATCAAGCAAGCTTCCTAAAAGCCTGCCCACCCCACCCGGTACCCCAGTGAAAATTGCCTTTTTCACCGAGACCTTCCTACCAAAAGTGGACGGGATCGTTACACGACTAACCAAAACAGTGCAGCACCTGGTTGAAGCAGGTGACGAGGTGTTGGTGTTCTGCCCTGAAGGCTGTCCAAGCAATTACATGGGTGCCGGGTTGATAGGAGTGCCCGCTATGCCACTTCCGCTCTATCCAGAGCTGAAACTTGCCTTACCAAGACCAGCGGTCGCCGAAGCCCTAGAAAACTTCAAGCCTGATCTGATCCATGTTGTCAATCCAGCCGTACTGGGCCTGGGGGGAATCTGGCTGGCCAAAACCAGCGGAATCCCACTAATAGCGAGCTACCACACCCATCTCCCGAAATACTTAGAGCATTACGGAATGGGCATGCTGGAGCCCTTGCTCTGGGAGCTTCTCAAGGCAGCCCACAACCAAGCCGTTCTCAATCTCTGCACATCAACAGCGATGGTGGCCGAATTGAGCGAAAAAGGCATCCACAAAACAGCACTTTGGCAACGAGGTGTAGACACCGAACTATTTCGACCAGAACTGCGAAATGAAGCCATGCGCAGCAAACTTTTAGGCAAATACGATGATCATGGTGCGCTGCTGCTCTACGTGGGACGCCTATCCGCCGAAAAACAAATCGAGCGAATTAAACCAGTATTGGATGGTCTCCCCCAGGCTCGCCTAGCCCTAGTAGGCGATGGACCTCACCGCCAACAACTTGAAAAAGCATTCGAAGGCACAGCCACAACGTTTGTCGGCTATCTCGAAGGAGAGGAACTAGCCAGTGCCTATGCCAGCGGAGATGCCTTCCTGTTCCCCTCTAGTACTGAAACCCTTGGACTGGTGCTACTAGAAGCGATGGCAGCCGGTTGTCCTGTAGTAGGTGCCAACCGTGGTGGCATTCCAGACATCATTACGGACGGAGAGAACGGCTGCCTCTACGAGCCAGATGGAGTCGATGGAGGATCCGCAAGCCTGATCAATGCCACCCAAAGACTCCTAGGCAACGATGTAGAACGACAGGGTCTTCGCAAAGCGGCCCGTAACGAAGCCGAACGCTGGGGATGGGCTGGTGCTACGCAACAACTACGCGGGTACTACAGACAAGTCCTAGGGGAATCGCTCAACCTGGCCGCCTAAAAACAGGATGCCCTCCACATTGCTGTGACATCAGGGAGTTCAACTAGAGGTTATGAGATTCCAAGCCTGAAGCACCTGACGTGCCATTGGCAAAGCATGCACCGAACCGCCACCAGGAGTGTTCTGAGCAAAAGCCACAACAACAATTTCAGCTGACTCATATGGCGCAAAACATGCAAACCAGGCGTGATCAGGGCCGCCGGTACTACTGTCCGTGGCAGTACCCGTCTTGCCAGCCACTGGAGGAAGATTGGGCAAATTGATACCCGATCCAGTTCCATCCTCAACAACCTTGCGCAAACCACGCCGAATCGTCGCCAATGTGGAGGGTTTGATATCTACCTTGGTGCGTCGCAACGATGAAGTCCAATCAATCTCTCCATCCGCAAGATGGGGCGTGACCAAATAACCCCCATTGGCAAATACGGCGTAAGCACGAGCAAGTTGCAAAGGGGTGATCTGAACCACAGATTGACCAATCGAGGCACTAGCCATGTCCTCGGGGATCCAAGGAGTAGTACCGGGTTCAGCCCAACCTCGACCTTTAGACGCCCACGCCTTATGGCCGACCAAGCCCTTGCTCTCCTGATAACCAATCTCAATACCTGTGCGGGCATCAAAACCAAGCTTGATAGCGGCCTGATAAAGGGCCTTCGAACCAACACCCACCCCTACCTGATAGAAGAAAGTATTGCTGGAAAAACGCAGCGCATCCTCATAACCGATGGTGCCAAATCCGGCACCATTGTGATCAGGAAAACAATGGGCACCATAAGTAATACAAGCCGAGGTCCTAAGACGCACATCTGCTGGAAACTTACCGCTCTCCATGCCCGCCATACTTGTAACAGGCTTCCAGGTACTACCCGGGTCATAAGCATTCATGGCCCGACTAAATAATGGCTTATTAGGCGAAGCAAATAGTTGGTCGTACTCCTTTTGCGTAGTGACCAATTTTGAAAAAAAATTAGGATCAAAAGCAGGCCGACTAGCCATGGCGCG
>JASLWC010000057.1 GCA_030741055.1 Prochlorococcaceae cyanobacterium ETNP18_MAG_14
CAGGCGGTGCTAGTGCGGGACCATGGCATTGTCGTCATTATTCATCGTGACCTCTGCTTCTCTGCCTGTGCCTTTGGCAGCTGCTGAATCGCCGCCGCAGGTGGCTGTGGTGATGGGTAGTGATTCTGATTTGCCAACTCTGCAACCGGCTGTCACCGTCTTAGAGGAGTTCGGTGTGAAGGTGGAGGTCCGGGTGCTTTCCGCGCACCGTACGCCCCTTGAGATGGTTGACTTTGCCCAACAGGCCCAGGCAAGAGGACTGAAGGTGATCGTTGCAGGGGCTGGTGGTGCTGCCCATTTGCCTGGCATGGTGGCGTCACTCACCACGCTGCCAGTGATTGGTGTGCCTGTGCAGAGCAGGACTCTTTCCGGGGTGGATTCCCTTCATTCGATTGTGCAGATGCCTGGGGGAATCCCTGTGGCTACGGTGGCGATTGGTGGAGGTCTTAATGCTGGCTTGCTGGCGGCTCAGATCCTGGCGATCTTTGATCCACAGCTTGCAGAGCGGTTGACGACCTACCGCCAGGCTCTGCATGATTCTGTAGTAGCCAAAGATGCTTTGCTTTTAAAGCTTGGCAGTGAGTCTTATCTCGAGCAGATGTGACGGTCTTGTTGAAACCTCTCAACTCCAATCAAGCCATAGGTAAGGTCCCGGCTTGAAGTTTGTGTATGAGTTTTGATGCTGAGTCATCCTTTCACCCGCCTTTTGGCTGTTGCCATTTTTCCGGCGTTGATCGTCTACATCGTTGTGATCGCTCTCTCGGCCGCTGCGGGTATTCAACCTGGAAAAGTTTTAACGGATCTAATGCAGACCTGCGACTTACCAGTTGCTGTTGGCATGGTTTCTAATTTTGGATTTTTGCTTTGGGCGGCAGCGGCAGCCATAAGCCTCTTTGTTTCCCTCTCGGGGCTAGCAATGAAGAGTGATTGGTCTCAGTTGTTGCTAGTGGGAGGCACTTTTTCAGCAATTCTTTGCCTCGATGATTTATTTCTACTGCATGATCGTCATATAGGCCCTGATTTTCTATATAGCTCCTATGCCATTTTGGCCCTATTCATCTTGCTACGCTTTCGCAAATTAGTAATCCAGGCTGATGGTGTGGCATTCCTGGCGGCGGCCCTGTTTCTGGGCCTCTCGATAGTCAGCGATAAGGTTCAGGATCTATTGCCCATTAGCTACGCCACGGTGCAGTTGTTTGAAGAGGGCTTTAAGTTTGTTGGGATTGCTTGCTGGCTTGTCTTTTGGTGGCAGGCTTCTCTACGAGGAGCCAAGCTTCAGGCTAGCGACTGACCTGCTGAGGATCTCAACGAGCGCTTTTTGCTGCTCGGGCCATTGGTATTACCTATCTGGTTGCGGCTCAGTCTGGCTTTGCCTCTGTTCGCCCTCAACCTTTGGGTGCTGCGTCAGTTGTTAGTGCCTTTGGCCCCGTTCCCTGGGCTGTTTTTCACAGCAGCCCTGATTGCATTTTTGCTAGACATCCCTAGTCGCTGGTTGAATCAGCGACTAGGGATGTCCCGTTGGCTGGCCATTGCAGTTGTGGCAACTATCGCTTTGAAATAGCTCTCGCGGAACAATATCGATTGAAGAGAAGGCGAAACTTACTGAGTGGTGGTATTTAATTCTTTCATAATCTCCTGGTTGCTATAATCAATTTCATGGTGATAACTTGAGGAGGGCAATTGCCTTAGGGCTTAATCATTCGGATGGTGCATTTGGCGCAATTGCCAAAGAAATGACCATATCATCCTGAATTGTATATAAGTGCTTTGATTATCGACCGCCTCGGTATTCGTAAGATGTTGACAGCATTAAATAAGTAATCATTAGAGATAAATTAGATAGCCTATTGGAGTAGCAGCAAGCCAGTTCATTATGCTCCAGGAATGTTCTGGTATCCCCAGAAGGATTACAAGCCAACGAAGGGTGTTCAGCCGCATATCAGAACAAAGCCAACTCTGGACTTTGATGAAGGACGAATAGATAGAGGTCGGAATAAGCAAATGTACGGAAGAATATTGATTAACATTAATCAGATCCGTTTGGGCCCACACCAATACGATCAGTAAAGTACTTAGATACCAGAATGATAACCAGCGACCATAGTCGGTCCCGAGTATAAATAGGGGTGCAATGGCTATGATTTGGATTGAGGCCACAAGTAGAGAAAAGCGGCGCAATTTAAAACGATCATAATTAATATTGGTCATGGCAATATGGCCAAATCCTGCTAAGAGTAGACGTAATCCAGCGATGGCCGTGATCAACCAAGCCAAGGGGACCCAAATTGGGCCCTCAAAGCTTTTGAAAACTTTATAGGTTTTGGCAAATTGAATGCCAGGGACCCTAGCTAAGGCCTCAATGGCTCCATCGGGTGATGCACTATTTAGCGTTTCTGACGGCCCCATTAGATCGGCAAGTTCGACCCACGAATTATGGATGGCATGGGCAATCTCACTATTGCCACGCGCCTGAAGAACTAGGAAAAATGTTGTAAAAGTAGGGAGGAGGAATAGGAAGGCCCTTATTAAACCTTTCCAAAAAATAAATAAATGGTAGTTTCTGTCTTGGGCGATCAAATAGCCTGCTATTAGAGTTAATATAGGGAGTGCAAGAAAACCATATATTTCATGACTCAAGATGCCCATGACCGAGATTATATTGATCATGATTAGAGCAGGGACTCTCGACCATCGACGAGACCACCAAGCCCTAAGGATTAATAGACAAGCAAGCAAAAGAACTAGTACAGCAAAATCCTTTCGGACCAAATTGCCAGTCGTCAACGGCCCCAGAAGTCCTACTGATGAAAGAATGACCAGCGGATGCAATAACAGCTCTCTACGCCAACAGAGAAAGACTACTAAAATTGCGAAGAACAAAAGAGATATGGCTAAAACAAGATTCTCAGGATTAACTCCTGTGACCACAGTTAGATGATAAATGCCGGAGCCAGGCAGCCCTCTGCGTACAAAGCCTCCTGCGTAGTTTATAAGCCATTCCCCAACAGTCCACGAATCGTTGTAGCTATTATTTTCACTAATATTGCGCAGTATGCCTCGGAGGAATGTAGCCGAAAGCATGAGCATCAAAATGCTGTCTGCTGGAGCTAATGAGACACCCCAGAAGTAACTCATAAAGAGCTGAAGCCATCCATGCTTCTTCAAATCAATTGAGGCCTCTATGAATCTCTTGATTTTAGCCCAAGCGCTGACCTATAGGATCAATCTATCTTTGAAAAACATTGCAAGGCCTATTCCTTGGGCATAGTAACTGCAACACATCTTGCTTCCAATTCTTCCAAAGGTTGATTTATCGATGCTATTTGCATTAGAGTATTGATTCTAAAATGACTGAATACTGCCATGCTCTTTTTATTAATTTGTAGAGGGTTGAGCTGGTAGGAGTTGCAAGCTCTTGCCCCATGGGCTTGATAATCACTTTTTTGGCTGAATGCATATTCTGACAGATATGTTTTACATTTATGACTCACAATCTTGCTTTTGAAACTAATGCTTGACTGATTGGGTATGCTTCTATCCGCAGTATTCGCCTTAAGCATAACTTCTAATGATTCTTGGCAAGTTAATGGCTGGCTTAGGTGATTTGCTTTGCGATGAATGGCTTTGGAATGTATCTTCTTGGCTATCCCCGGCCTCTGGCACTACTTCTTGATAGCGATAATGTTAACCGGAGAAGTATTGACTTGTTGGCGCAGAATGATTGTTTAATTTACGGGCAGACAATATTAGGGAGTATTCTCTTGATTGATGAAAATGATTGATCTAAAGTCCAGTCCTAATTGCCATGTCTGAACAGAAGACTTTGCTTGGATCAAGTTTTTCTCTTGCTTTCTGCCACTCCTCAAGTCGTGGATAAGTTCGACGAAGGATTGTGGCTGATTGGCGCGAATCTTTCGCCAGGTAAAGTCTCCCATTAGCAGCAGCTATGTGTTCATCTAGATGGTCAAGTACCTCAAATAATCCCGGTACCGCTGCAGGAAGATCCACTGCAAGTGTCCATCCCTGCATTGGAAACGACAAGTGGCCTGGGTTACTAGGACCAAAACGCTTGAGCACAGTCAAAAAGCTCGAAGTGCCAACTTTTCGCAAGGCTTCTAGCGTGTAGAGCACTAAGTGTGCGGCGTTGTCTGGCACAACGAATTGATACTGCAAGAAACCGGCCGGGCCATAGATACGATTCCAGTCCTGCACACCATCAAGAGGGTGGAAATAGGCTCCGATTGTCTGTAATTCACCTAGCCGGTGCTTGGGTGCCTTGCGAAACCAGGCTTCGTTAAAGGCTCGTACGGTGAGCTTGTTGAGTAGCCCTCCAGGGAGAAACGTCGGTGCTGAGGCCAAGGGCTTGGGGTCGTAAACCAGTGGATCAGCCTGTTGGCTGGTGGGTAGTTGTTCGGCAATGGCATGGTCACCGCAGCTGAGCACTCCGCGGCCCTTTGCATCGAGGCTGTCGATCCAGGCGACGCTGTAACGGTAATTGCTATCAGACGCCACCATCGCCGCCATTAGCTCATCGAGATTCTGATATCGAGCGGTATTGACGCTGATCAAAGAGCTGCTGATTGGGATTAGTGAAAAGGTGGCTTCCACGATGAGGCCGGTGAGACCCATCCCACCCACCGTTGCCCAGAACTGTTCGATTTCATCCACGCTGCCACTGGGGGTGAGCTCACGCAGCTCGCCGCTGCCATCAACAAGCAACAGCCGTTGGACATGATTGCCAAAGCTGCCATCAACGTGATGGTTTTTGCCGTGCACATCTGCTGCAATGGCGCCGCCAATGGTGACGTTACGAGTGCCAGGGGTGACGGGCAGAAAAAAGCCTGCCGGCACGATCACCCGCAGCAACTGACTTAGACTCACCCCGGCGCCGGCTGTCACAGAGCCTTTGACAAGATCAAGGTTGATTTGATCAAAGGCTCCCATCTCAACCGCAGAGGCACCATCCAGTTGGGCCGCATCACCGTATGAGCGGCCTAGCCCTCTAGCGATCAGTGAGGCCGGGCTGGCCTGACGCACTAGCTCCTGGACTTGTTGGACGCTGGCTGGCTGCACAACCTTCGCCTGCACTGGCATTGTGCGGCCCCAACCGCTGAGGATTTGTGTTTGCGACGAGAGGGGCAAGGTCACAGCCTGGAAGCAAAGGGCGCAGGCAACAAGCGAATGAACCACATGATCTGTGCCCACCACCAGGGGAGGTATTCGATACCTCGACGGTTGGGGCGTCTCAGTAGATCACGCGCGACCGATTTTGGACTGACGCACAGAACTTTTGGTGCCTTGCCAATCGTCATCGATGTGGCCATAAAGCCAGCCTTGATGGTGCGCACTGCAAAAGGCTTCCTTTGGCAGCGCAGTTGTAGACCCTCGCAGAACGCAGTAAGAGCAGCTTTGGCTGCTCCGTAGTGATAGTTGGAGGGTCTGCCAAGATCAGCTGCAACTGAACTGAACACCCACAACCGCCCCGGGCAAGACAGCCGCTCAGGAGTAGCAATCGCGGTTAACCATGGCAGCAGACCGCTGTAGTTTGCAGCTGTGATTCGCAAGGCCTCAGTGGCATCGTTGCGCGCTAGTTCGAGATCACCAAGAGAACCCGCAGTGATCAAATACAAGTCATAGTTGCCCACCTGCGGCTTGCCTAGACCATCAAGGGCTACATCAGTCAAAAGATCGGTCTGCTCCTGGGTGACGACTGCGCCATAGTGATTTCTCAGTTGTTCGGCCAGTTGTTCGTTCCCAGCCTGGTTGCGGGCAATCAAATGGAACTGACGACAGCCACATCTAGCCAACTCATGGCAAATTGCCTTAGCTATTTCACTGGTACTTCCGAGCACAAAGGAGCTGCGAATCTGGGTTCTCGCTGCTTGAGCCATAGTGTTCATCCTTTCGCAAATCTGCCAGATGAGAAGGCTGGATAAGGCCAGAAAATCCTAATCGCAGCAGCGAGAACCACTATTGACCAAAGGGTGATAATCCGCCTAAGCACCGCAACCGGCAGGGCCACTGCAGGGCCAATGTCCAGTCTGCTCAAAAGTAAGACTGTGACGGCCTCATTCACTCCAACCCCGCCAGGTAATGATGAAGCTATGCCGATGACACCAGACAGCAAATAAATGCTGATGGCTGTTGGGATGCTGATAGGTGCAGGGCTCAGCAAGTGCACCAGTAACCAAAGCACTAAGGCCTCATTGGCCCACAGCGCCATTGAAATCAATATGGCGGGCCAGATGGCGCGCCCCAGAGCGCCGCTGGGTAGATGATGATGCCAGCGTTTTAGTCGATTGGATAAGAAGCAGCGCAGGGGGCGTAAGGCGGAAAAGAAAACAACAGCCAACACCCCCACAGCCAGCAGTAGTTCAACGATCGAATTCAGGCCTGACAACTGCACCAGCAATTGTTTCGGGGTCAACAGCATCAGCAGCAAAGCCACGGCAGATGCATCAGCGATGCGTTCAACTACAAACACGTGCACCAGGGGGCTGCGGGGGTAGTTCAGCTGCCTATGGAGCTGCCGAATCCGATTGAGTTCGCCCAACTTGGCGGGGGTTGCCGTGAGGGCAAAGCCACGAAACCAGCCGATCAGATCGGCCCAACTCAGTCGACCGATTCCAATTCGGCCCAGTAATAGCCTCCAGCGCCAATAACGGCCTGCATAGCTGACTGCCACGATGCCGTAGAGCAGTGGAAACCACAGCAGCAGCTTGTGGGACGACGTTACAAGTATTTGGCGCTCAGAAGCTGGCCTCTGCAGCATCGCCGTTAAAGCCACACCTATTATTATCAGGGCAATTAAACTGCTCCATGCTGGTTTCCAGCTTTGACTGGGTTCAGAGTCACCAGTTGACATCAGCTTCTACGCTCTTGCCATAGCAAGCACAACACTCCCAGACCCGTAGCGAACCAGATAGTCATCAAGCGGATTAGCAGAGTGGCCGGAGTGGCGACGGCAAGAGGGACACCTTGGAGAGTCAACAGACCAATGGTGCCAGCCTCGGTGCTGCCAAGTCCACCTGGTAATAGGGAAAGAGCTCCGATTAGACCAGCGGCCGTGTGAGCAATTGTTGCTTCACCCCAGTTGATGTCGCCTGCGCCGATGCCTTTAATCAATATCCATAGACTGAGGCCTTCTAATGACCATGCCACTACCCCAATCATGGTTGCCGTTAGCAAGAGTCGCGGTCGCAACAATTGCCGTAAGGCAATCAGACCATCTCCGCTTGCGCTGACAAACTTCTCAGGCAGCAACTTGTTAGCAGTCGAGCAAAACAACGATCTCAACCAGCGTCCCCAGCCCAACAGCCAGAACCCGATCACAGCAATTAGCCCCAAGGTGCATAGCAAGACCAAAGGCAGTTGCCAACGCAGCAGCAAGGGCAGATTGAACAACAAAATAAGTAGTACAGAAGTGCCGTCCGTCAGGCGTTCTACCGCCAACGCCATCAGAGTCGGGGGTGCCGGTATATTGCAGTTCTGCTTGAGCAGCCAAGAACGAACAGCTTCTCCGCTTTTACCTGGCGTAGCAGTAAAAGCATAGGAACCCATCCAGATCCGGGCATCATCTGATATGGGTGGTTGCAAAGAGAGAGCCGCCAGCAGCAGCCTCCACCTGCCGTAGCGAACCGTATAGCTAACTAGTACAAGCAGCAGCCCCACTGATATCTGTGGCAAAAGGCGCAGAAATAGCGGAAGTAACTTGTCGCCCTGGCTCCAACTCCCCAACAGCCCATAGCCCAGCAGGGTCAGAGCTATCAATGGCAACAAAGCGCCCAGCGAGAAAGCAGGGTAGGGCCTTGGTTCAGTGCAAAAGCTGCGGTAGTGGGGGATCGCGGCAGCTTGGAGTAATTCCCGATCGCCCCGACTATCGCCATAGGCTTCAATTATCAAATGTTTTAGTGGCCCTAAATGGGCTTCCAGGCATCGCACCTTCTCGGAGCCCTTGCAATTAGCACTCACCAATTGCGGTTGCCATAAACCCTCTACTCTTGCTAATTCAGAGCAGAGCAGCTCTACGCCCAAAGCATCAGCTAGTGGTTGCAAGAGCAAACGCGGTGAAGCAGAGCAGAGCAATACTCGATCACCACGCTTCTGATGCCATTGCAATCTCTGAACAGCTTCACTACGTAGTTGACGCTGCAGCATTGGCAGTAACCAATCCTGGCGATCGTTCAATGCGGCCTGATTAACGGCCTCACAGATACGAAAGGCTGCAATTACCTTCTCTTTGCAACGTCCAGTTTTGATGAGCCGTAATTGCCATGCGATCAGCCAAGGAATACAGATCAGGACTGCCAAGACTGTGCCCAAGGCGCCACGCGATCGTCGGCATGCCATCAGTAGACAATCACCCTGCAAAAGAGTGCCGTCCACATCAAAAACTGCAATCGCCATGATTATGCAGCTGCGTGGTTGACTAACCCGATCAGCAAAGTAGTCAAGACCCAACCGATCAAGGTGAACTGAATGCCGCGATCATTCAACAGAATCTCCTCAGGCTTTTCGCCATTGAGATCCGGTCTCAATGTGTCACGGCGTTCGACCTCTTCAGGATCACTGAGTAACTGATAGCGGAAAATCCCTACTAGTACGAAGGGTACGGTGAGTAGCATCCAACTGGTTGACGCTCCTTTCAGAGCTGGTCCGGCGGCCCAGAGTGAATAAGACATAAAGGAACTGGTTGCCACCAAGCTTTCAAGCCGCAGCAGCAGAGGTAAGGAGTAGCGCTTCAATACTCTGCGGGTAGTTACCCCAGCGTTCTTAGTTACGCGAAGCTCGGCCTTGCGCTTTTCAATAGCTAGAAAAAGCGCTAGCAGTCCCACAGTGAGAAGGAACCAGGGGGAAAGGGGTAGGTCAGCAGCAACAG
>JASLWC010000058.1 GCA_030741055.1 Prochlorococcaceae cyanobacterium ETNP18_MAG_14
GGTTATGAACACCGGCACATGGCTTCTGCCGTTGTGAACGGCAATGGTGTGGCCGATCATCATCGGCAAGATGGTGGAGGCTCGAGACCACGTCTTGATTACTGACTTGTCGTCGTCAGCGTTTTGCTTTTCAAGCTTGCGGAGCAGGCTGTCAGCAATGAAAGGGCCTTTTTTTAGTGAACGTCCCATAGCGGATTAAGAGAACGGCAGAACGGTGAGTGACATCAGGAATCGCGTCCTCCACGGCTCCGTTTGGAGGTGCGGCGACGTCTGCGCAGAACGAATTTGTTGCTGGGCTTGTTCCGTTTGCGTGTCTTTAGACCGAGGGCGGGTTTGCCCCAAGGTGTCACCGGGCCTGAGCGGCCGATCGGTGCACGTCCTTCGCCACCACCGTGTGGGTGATCGCAGGGGTTCATTACACTGCCGCGAACTTGGGGGCGGCGCCCTAGCCAACGGCGACGACCAGCCTTGCCCAAGCTGGTGTTGCGTACTTCTGAGTTGCCAACTTCGCCGAGAGTGGCGTAGCACTCATGGCGTACAAGGCGGACCTCGGTAGAGGGCAGCTTGAGGGCTACATAGTCACCCTCCTTGGCCATTACTTGTGCACTTGAACCGGCTGTGCGTGCCATCTGTCCACCACGACCGGGATAAAGCTCAACGTTATGAACGCTTGAGCCCAGAGGGATGGCTGATAGGGGTAGGGCATTTCCTGTCTCGATTGGAGATTCAGGGCCAGAAATCACCTGCTGCCCAATGCTAATTCCAGCTGGAGCAAGGATGTAGCGCTTTTCGCCATCGGTGTAAAAAAGCAGTGCCAGGCGAGCTTTTCGATGGGGGTCGTAGTGGATCGCTGCCACTTTGGCGGGAATACCGTGCTTATTGCGACGGAAATCGACTACTCGGTAGAGGCGCTTGTGGCCACCACCGCGATGGCGGCAGGTGATTACACCTCTGTTGTTGCGACCCTTGCGGCGATGTTTGGCCACCACAAGAGAACGTTCGGGTTTTCGGCCGGTGACTTCACTGAAGTCTGTGACCACCCTGGTGCGGGTTCCTGGGGTGTAAGGGCGGAAGGTACGGATTGCCATGATGTTTCAGACCCCTCAGGACTCAGGGAAGAGTTGGATCGTGTTGCCCTCGGCAAGCCGCACCACGGCTTTCTTTACTTGGGCTCGTTTGCCGGTAAAGCGACCCACCCGACGGCTACGCCGCGGTGGATTCATGGTGCTGATGCCGACTACACGGACGTCGAAGAGTTGTTCTACGGCCGCTTTGATATCGGGCTTGGCAGCGCGATGGTCAACCTCAAAGGTGTACTGGTTCTTTTCAAGGGCGCTAGTCGCCTTTTCGGTAATTAACGGACGACGGATGACATCCGCCAGCCGACCGGTGAAACGTTCAGTCATCTCCGTAAACCTCCTGAATCTTGGCGAGTGCTTCCTCGCTTAACAGCAAAGAATTGGCATGGAGCAAATCGAAGACGTTGAGTTGGTCGGCGGCGATCAGCTTTACCTTCTCTAAATTGCGCACAGAGCGACGAATGATCTCAGAGGGGCAGTGAAGAACCACTAAAACCTTGGCATCGGCGGCAATACCTAGTCGGACTAGGGCGTCTGAAATTTCACGAGTTTTGGGCGCCTTGAGGCTGTCACCGAAGTCTTTTACTACTACGACATCCTCTAGACGGGCCATTAGCGCAGTGCGTAGGGCCAGGCGACGTTCCTTTCGGTTCATCGTCAGGTTGTAGGTGCGTGGCTTTGGTCCAAAGATGATCCCCCCACCTGGACGCAAGGGGGTGCGAATCGATCCCTGACGGGCCCGGCCTGTGCCCTTTTGTTTATAGGGCTTGCGACCACCACCGCGGACTTCAGCCCGGGTGAGAGTGCTTGCAGTCCCCTGACGGCTATGGGCCTGCTGCCTGAGTACTGCACGGTGAATCAGATCAACGGCAGTGGTCTCTTTAGCAACTTTGAGCTCAAGGCTTGCCTTGCCGGCTTCCTTGCCCTGCCAGTCGCGAATAACACATTCAGCCATCACTTACCTCCTTGAGCAGGCTTGTTGCCTACACGCTTGGCGGGTCGGATGTTGAGCAGGGTGCCAGGTTTGCCTGGTACCGAGCCTTTGACGACCAGGAGATTACGGTCGCTGTCCACTTTGAGGATTGTGAGTCCACGAGTGGTGCGTTGCTTGCCGCCGTAGCGACCAGCCATGCGCTTTCCTGGATAAACCCGACCAGGTGTTGTTCCGGCACCAGTGGAGCCAGGCTCCCTATGGTTTTTGGAACCGTGGGTCATCGGACCACGAGTGAAGCCGTGGCGCTTCTGATAGCCAGCGAAGCCTCGACCCATAGTGTCGCCACTGACGTCAACTTTTTGGCCAGCTTCAAAGCTGCCAACGGTGATCGTTGTACCCAGCTCTAAACCATCAAAACCTTCGACGCGATATTCGCGCAGGTGCCTCAAGAGCAGCTCGCCAGATTTGGAGAGGTGACCTTTAGCAGGCTTGTTGATCAGCTTTTCGCGTGTATCACCAAAACCAATCTGAACGGCGGCATAACCGTCGGTGTCAGAGGTTTTTAGTTGGGTGATGCGGCAGGGACCTGCCTCGATCAGGGTGACCGGGACGGCTCTGCCTTGTTCGTCGAAGAACTGGGACATGCCCAGTTTCTTCCCAAGGATGCCGATAGACATGGAAGGTAAAAGCGCCAGCGTGAATAACCTCCGTCCGTAGACCAGTCGGGGGTTTGTGATTAGCGCTGATCAGGGAAACGCAGTCGTCGCCGAAAAACCTGAGACCGTCAGAAACGGTGGATGAGGCAATTTCGGATAGGGCTAGCGAGAGAATCAGCTGGCTGGGACTTGGTCGACCTTTTGAGTCGATCAGTTTCCCGGCAGGCAGGGGGATTAATCCCTTTGCTGCTCTGGCCTGAGGATCCGGCGCAATCGCCGGACCTGCTTCGCCTTCTGGAGGCCCGGCTAGCGGACGGGCACAGATATGCAAAGCAAACAAATACTTTACATCACCAAACAATCTCAATCGATGTGTTCCGAGTTAGCTGCCAGACTCATGGCCACTTGAGTTGTCTTCATGCCGCTAGTGCTTTCTGGTCGGGGGTTTCGCCGTGACCTGGAGGCCTGCGGGTGTCTGGCCATGTTTGCGCCTCTTGAAGGTGGTACAGAAACCCGTTTGCTTCGCCGACTTAGGGCAGCTGGATACCGTACCCAGTTGAGTTCAGCCCGTGGGCTTGGCGACCCGGAGGTTTTTCTGTTTCAGCTCCATGGCATTCGGCCTCCCCATCTCGGGCATCAGAGCGTTGGGCGTAGCGGAGCTGTAGGCGAGGTTCAGCAGGTGATGCCTCAGTTGGCTGAATTATTTGTTGGCAATGCTCCTGTGGTGCTTTGGCTTTTGGAGGGGCAGGTGCTGTCGAGATCCGAGCTCCTGGCACTTTGTGATCTCTGCAAGCGAGAGCCGCGCCTGCGTGTGGTTGTTGAGATGGGTGGTGCACGAAGTCTTTACTGGCAGCCGATGGGCACTTTGCTAGGGGTCTGAACACTATCCCTTCGGTTTTTTTGCAGCAGAGCATTGCTAGTAGTGAGTTAGCCCTAGCCAGTGGGTGCTGGGTGAAATTGATCTGTGGTGCTAGTAATCAAGATCTGCCTGGCATCACAGACCTTTGTGCGGTTTTTGCAGCAGCAGGAGTTCACTGTGTGGATGTAGCGGCTGATGCTGCTGTGGTTAGGGCAGCTCGTCAGGGGTTTGATTGGGTGGAATCGCGCGGTGGGATTAGGCCATCGCTGATGGTGAGCATCAGCGATGGTAAGGATGACCATTTCCGCAAAGCTTGGTTTAACCCTGCGCGTTGTCCAATTGATTGTTCGCGCCCTTGCCGGTATGTCTGTCCAGCTGAGGCTATTGGTGAGCATGGCGGAGTTCAACCAAGTCGTTGTTATGGCTGCGGTAGGTGTTTGCCGTCTTGTCCACTAGGCCTGATTGATGAACACGATCAGCGTCTTGAACTAAGAGATCTTGGCCCCCTATTGGCTTCGGTTCGCCCAGATGCCGTGGAGATTCATACGGCACCTGGCCGGGCAGAGGCCTTTGAATCAACTGTTGCGGCGGTGAATTCGGCTCAACTGCCGCTGTGGCGTATGGGAGTGAGTTGCGGTATTGAGGGCCATGCCCTAACTGCTGAGGCCTTGGCGAGTGAGTTGTGGCAACGGCATGCTTGTTTAAGGCGCTATGGGCAACGACCCCTCTGGCAGTTGGATGGTCGCCCAATGAGTGGTGATGTGGGTCCAGGCACGGCTCGGGTAGCTGTAGCGCTTTGGCGGAAGCTCAGGCCATGGGCGCCGCCTGGCCCATTGCAGCTAGCGGGTGGTACCAATGCCCACACGATTACATATTTATCTGGTTTATCTGGTGCTGGCGAAAATGGACCGGCGGGTATTGCTTTCGGAGGTATGGCTCGCAAGCTCTTGCAGCCCTGGTTGCTTGAGGCACAGGCTAGGCATGTGAGTTTGAGGGAATGGCCGCAGGGCTGGCACGCTGCTCTTGACCAAGCAAAGAAGTTGGTTTGTCCATGGCTGTCGCGTCAGCCTGGGTCGCAAGCCTGCTAGATAGGCGGGTATTGCTACCACCTCTGCTTGGTGGCGGCTGAAGGCCATGAAGCCAAAGCGTATTACCGATGATCTAGACCGATTGCTGGAGTTGTTGCCTCCTGCGGTTCAGCAGGCTTTGGCAACAACTGATAGCCGGGAGCAACTGCTTGAGGTGGTTTTGGACCTCGGCAGAGTGCCTGAAGCCCGTTATCCGGGGCGAGCGCTTGCTTTGGGAGATCAGTGTCTTAACCGCCACGACTTGCAATCCACCGTTGATCGGTTGGGTCAGTTTGGTGCTGACAACCGCGCTGGTATTGAACGAACCCTGCATCGAATCAGTGCTATTCGCAATCGCCAGCGAGAGGTAGTGGGTTTGACCTGTCGTGTGGGGAGGGCCGTTTTTGGCACAGTGGCGATGGTGAGGGATTTGCTTGATAGTGGTCAATCGCTCTTATTGATGGGGCGACCTGGAGTTGGTAAGACCACTGCGCTGCGAGAGATTGCCAGGGTTCTTGCTGATGATCTGCAGCGAAGGGTTGTGGTGATCGACACCAGTAACGAGATTGCTGGGGATGGAGATATTCCCCATCCCGCTATTGGTCGGGCTAGGCGCATGCAGGTTGCTCTGCCTGAGCATCAACATCAGGTCATGATTGAGGCAGTGGAAAATCACATGCCGGAAGTCATCGTGATTGATGAGATCGGTACGGAGTTGGAGGCCTTGGCTGCGCGCACTATCGCCGAAAGGGGTGTGCAGCTTGTGGCTACTGCCCATGGCAATGCCTTGGCCAATTTAATTAAGAATCCAACCCTCAGCGACCTCGTTGGCGGGATTCAGTCCGTCACTCTCGGAGATGAAGAAGCACGGCGACGACGCACGCAGAAAACTGTGCTTGAGAGAGCTGCTGAACCCACATTTCCCGTGGCCGTGGAAATGAATACTCGCCATCGATGGTCGATTCATGCCGATGTCGCTGCCACTGTGGATCTGTTGCTGCGTGGACAGTCGTCTCGCCCTCAGTTGCGGGAGCTGGATTCCGATGGATCGGTGCGGCTTGTGGATGCAGAGCCAAGTCGTTCGCCTTCTTCTCGTGCTCGTCCTGCTCTAGCGGTGGTACCTCTGCCGGATCCCAAGGCACCTTCTCCTCGTGTTGCTTCGCCTGCTGAAGAATCTGCTGCCCCAGTTGAGCGCTCTAATCAAGCATTGCTGCAGGTGCTCTGTTGTGGGATCACTCCTCAACTTGTGGATCAGGCCATTCGTCGTCATGGCTGGCCCGCCCGCTGGGTGGATGATCTACATGAGGCTGATGTTGTGCTCAGTATCCGTCAGGGACTTGGTCAGCAGCCGGCTTTGAGGCGGCAGGCTCGTGACTCTCGTGTGCCGATCCTGGTTATCAAGTCCGATACATTGCCGCAGGTAGAGCGTGCCTTGGAGCGATTACTGACACGCCGCGCTAGCTCGCCGCAGGATCCGCCCCTCACTTCAGAATCTCAAGCGGGTGATCGGGAGGATGCTCTGGCTGCACTTGAGGAGTGCCGGTTGGCAGTGGAAAAGGTGGTGCTGCCCCTTGGCCGGCCGGTCGAGTTATTGCCTCGCAGTGAGCAGGTACGTCAGATGCAGGTTGATTTGGTGACGCGCTATCGCCTGCGTAGTGATGTTTTTGGCCAGGCAGATCAACAGCGATTGCGGGTTTATCCCCCTTGAATTTGACTCGCTTTATCAGCATGCATTGACGAAGGACACTCTGTTGTGAGTAACTATTTGAATTCCAGTGAAGTCAACTCTTTGCGGGTGATGAACTGGATCAATGGGCCGTGGCCAAGTGGTAAGGCAGCGGGTTTTGGTCTCGCTATTCCTAGGTTCGAATCCTAGCGGCCCAGTTTTTCAAGATTTTGGTGAACTCTCGCCCTTTGTTGGTCTTCGATTTCGACGGGGTCATCATCGATGGGATGGGTGAGTACTGGTGGAGTGCTCGCCAAGCTTGTTTGGAGCTAGTGGGTGCTGACTTCGCTCCTGAAGCTTTGCCTGAGTTGGTCCCTGAAGCTTTTCGCCTACTCCGTCCCTGGATCCACCAGGGTTGGGAGATGGTGCTGCTAGCGGCAGAGCTATTGCGTTCTGATGGGCCCTTGTTGCTTCGGGGAGCCAAGGCCTTTTCCGCGGATTACCCCTTGCGATGTCAGCAGGCTTTGGAGGCCTGGGGGTGGCGGCCAGCTCAGTTGCAGGAAGCCTTGGAGCATGTGCGGCGTAGGGCGGTTGCTTCCGATCGGTTGGTTTGGTTGGCGCTCCACCGCCCTTTCCCTGGAGTAGTTGAGCGCCTGGGTCGCCTTCAAGATGAAGGGGTTGACTGGGCGGTTCTCACCACTAAGGGGGCCGAGTTCACTGCTGAACTGTTGAATTGCTTTCAACTCATGCCAAAAGGGTTGTATGGCCATGAGTCAGGTAGCAAGCCTGAGGTGCTGCTGCGGTTAGTGGCGGAACAACCACTTCGCGGTTTTGTGGAGGACCGCCGCGCCACCCTCGAGACGGTCCTCTCTACGCACGGACTGTCCTCCCTGCCTTGTTATTTGGCGAGTTGGGGCTATCTCAAACCAGAGGATTGTTTTGCTCTGCCCATGGGCATTCGCTTGTTGGAGCCAGAAGCCCTGGCGGCACCCTTGGCGAGCTGGCCTTGATCCGCTAGCGTACGCTTGTACTACCTGGGACGGTTTGTGGTTTTGGTGGCATTGGACCTTTTGGTTGGTGTCCGTCAGCTCTGTCGCAGTGCTTTTTGCTCCGTCTAAGCCAGCAGTCGCCGTTACCCGTGTTCTCCTTTATTCACCATTGCCATGTCAGTTGACGTGAAAGTAGTCCAATCATCTAGTTCTGGCTCCCGTCAGGCTGAGCAGCTTTCCGGAGAGCGGGATAAGGCTCTCAACCTGGTGCTTGGTCAGATCGAGCGCAACTTTGGCAAGGGTTCGATTATGCGGCTGGGGGATGCCTCTCGGATGAGGGTTGAGACCTTCTCTACAGGGGCGTTAACTCTTGATCTTGCCCTTGGTGGCGGTTACCCGAAAGGACGGGTCGTTGAGGTGTACGGTCCGGAGAGCTCTGGTAAAACCACCCTCACTTTGCATGCCATCGCTGAGGTGCAGCGCCGTGGTGGCGTAGCAGCTTTTGTTGATGCTGAGCATGCGCTAGATCCGGTCTACGCAGCCTCTTTAGGAGTTGATATTGAGAACCTGCTGGTATCGCAGCCGGATACGGGGGAGATGGCCTTAGAGATTGTCGACCAGCTTGTTCGCTCGGCTGCCGTCGATATCGTTGTTGTGGATTCCGTTGCTGCTCTTACTCCCCGGGCTGAAATCGAAGGGGAGATGGGCGATTTGGCTGTAGGTAGCCAGGCTCGTTTGATGAGTCAGGCGATGCGCAAGATCACTGGCAACATCGGCAAATCCGGTTGCACGGTCATTTTCCTCAACCAGTTGCGTCTCAAGATTGGAGTTACTTACGGCAACCCGGAGACCACTACTGGTGGTAATGCTCTCAAGTTCTACGCCTCGGTGCGGCTCGACATTCGTCGTATTCAGACGCTTAAACGCGGCACAGAGGAGTACGGCATCCGTGCCAAGGTGAAGGTAGCTAAGAACAAGGTTGCTCCTCCGTTCCGTATCGCTGAGTTCGACATCCTTTTTGGCCGTGGAATTAGCACTCTGGGTTGCCTACTCGATCTAGCTGAAGAAACCGGTGTCGTCACTCGTAAAGGTGCCTGGTATAGCTACGAGGGTGACAACATTGGTCAGGGCCGTGACAACACGATTACTTGGCTTGAGCAGAATGTCGAAGCTAAGGATCAGATTGAAGTTCTGGTACGTCAGAAACTAACTGAGGGGTCTGAGGTAACCGCTAATTCCATGCGCCCTTTGGCGGCTGCGGCTCGCACTGCGTCTGCAAAGCCTGCTGTGAGTAAGGCGGCGGTTGAAGCTGCTTAGTACGTTTGCAAAAAACTAATACCCAAGAACTCCATTGAGCTTCTTGGGTTTGTTGGTGAAGGCAGCGGCGGGGGATGGTTGTCGTGATCTTCTTTGAACCAGGTTTTGTTACCTGACATCAGAGGGGCCCCACCACCCTGCCGCTGGGCCCACAAAGCGTCCCACGATCCAATAAACCACCATCAATCCCATACCAATCCAGGCTCCACGGGTAGTGATTGCATAAAACTGATCTTTTTGCTTATGGGTGATGGGAAGCCAGGCAAAGATCCTGGGGGAGT
>JASLWC010000059.1 GCA_030741055.1 Prochlorococcaceae cyanobacterium ETNP18_MAG_14
CCTACTGAGTTGGAGCGCTTTTCAAGGGATGCCTATGACTTCTCGCCTGTGCTGCGTGAGCAGTTAGAAGGATGTTGTGCTGATTACGTTGTTCGCCCCCATACGGTGGCAGCGGTGGCGGCAGTGGCTGGTGCTTGCGTTAGGCATGGCGTCCCATTGACCCTGCGAGGTGCCGGCACTGGTAACTATGGCCAGTGCGTTCCTATTAGCGGGGGTGTGGTCATGCTCATGGGTGCACTCTCTAAGGTTCGATGCCTAGATCCCATCACGGGAGTAGTGACTGTGGAGGCAGGTTGCCTGCTTCGTGATCTAGATCAGCATCTTGCTTGCCATGGCCGACAGCTGCGTCTTTTGCCATCAACCTGGCGTAGTGCTTCGGTAGGTGGATTTATAGCGGGTGGTTCTGGCGGGATCGGCTCGGTGCGCTGGGGTTTCTTGCGGGATCCAGGCCATCTTTTGGGCCTGGAGGTTGTCACTGCAGAGGATTCGCCGCGACAACTGCAACTGAATGCGGCGGCAGCGGAGGCCCTAAACCATGCCTACGGCAGTAATGGAATTATTACGGCATTGAGCCTGGCTACAGCTCCTGCTGTGGCATGGCAGGAAGTGAGCATTGATTGTGAGGATTGGTCGGAGGCCGTAGCCCTTGCGCAGCGTTGTGCTTGTGCTGCAGTCGAGCTGTATCTGTGCTGTTTGCATGAGAAGCCGATAGTCGATCAGCTACCGCAGTGGTGTGGTTCTTCCAATGGTCAGCATCGTTTATTGCTACTAGTTGCTCCAGATGGTGTCAGCACCCTGGAGCGTTTAGTGGCTGCGTCAGGAGCCAGCTTCAATGTTGTAGGTCCTGAGGCTGATCGCGGGGGGGCAGGGTTGCGCGAACTCACCTGGAACCACACCACGATGCATATGCGCGCTGTGGATCCTGAATGGACCTATTTACAGATGCTCTTGCCTCAACCTGAGTTGGCTGCCACTCAAGTTCTTAAGCAGCAATGGGGTGATGATCTTCTCTGGCATTTGGAGGCAGTGCGACAGCAAGGTGTTCAACGTTTTGCTGCTTTACCGCTCGTTCGTTGGCGTGGTCAGCAGTCGTTAAAGCAGTTAATGAAT
This sequence comes from Prochlorococcaceae cyanobacterium ETNP18_MAG_14, assembly GCA_030741055.1. Classification (GTDB taxonomy): domain Bacteria; phylum Cyanobacteriota; class Cyanobacteriia; order PCC-6307; family Cyanobiaceae; genus Prochlorococcus. Next base: position 1,111 of record JASLWC010000059.1, read on the forward strand.
CAATGCCGGGAGCTGGGGGCCGTTTTGTTCAATCCACATGTGATCACCGTTGAGGATGGGGGCCTTGGTGTTGTTGATGCTGATCAGGTGGCGGCCAAGCGGTGTTATGACCCGAAAGGAGTGCTTAATCCAGGCAAGCTCAGGGGCTGCTTGTAGTGGTTCTTTATTGCAGGTCTGCGGGCGCTGCAGGAACAGAATCGGCCAAAGCTAGACGGACAAGTTGTTTATATGAACATCGCATACAACGTTAGTGTGATAACATGTCCAAGAGTCGTCCGGAGCGGCTTGGAGGTTTTCAGTGTCGAGGCTGAATACTTCCTAGAGAGAACTGGAGAGAGGGCAGTCCCCTTACCCTCTCTCCAAGTGGTGGCTAACTAGCGCCGGAGGAGGCAAGAAAATGATGTTCATTTTTATCTGCGTAGATGCTGGTGGTAAGTTTTGCGGCGTCGAGTAATTATTTGCAGTCTTAACTCTGACCTACTGCATGCTTTTATCATTATTCGAGAGGCAAGAAATTATCAGCTAATGGAAGCTGTCTTGTCTGCTAGTAATACTCGTTCGCTCAGCATTCCAGGCTGTCGCGGGTAGCGATGCCGGTGGTTTGATTTAGTCCGTCTGCTTCTCGGCAGAGACGACGTTGGTCGTCGCGATCCAGCAGAGCATCACTGAAATCGGCACCTTGAATCTGTGCTCCTGCGAAGCTGCTGCCGGAAGCAATTACGCCTTTGAGTACCGTGCCGCGCAGGTCTGTGTCGACGAAGTCGACACGATCCATCAGGGCATCAGATAGATCAGCGCCGCTGAAGTTTGCATGCGTAAAGATTCCCTGGGTAAGGATTGCACCACTTAGATTGCTGCCACTGAAGTCTGCCGCTTTTGCTATGGCACCGGCAAAGGAGGTGTTGGTGAGGTCTTGTCCGTGGAAGTCTTTTCCGTTTTGGTTGGTGAGGGTGTAATCCATTCGCTCTTGGAATAGGGCCTGATCCTGTAGCCCAACACCGCTGCGAGTGTCGAGGGCTTGGGCAGGGGAAGTTATTGGTAGACAGAGCATCCAGACCAGAAGCGCTACCAGGCCTAGACGTCGAAGCAGCGAGATCGGCATCGGGCATATTGCGGGAATATTCACTCTGCCTTGATGATCTGCTTTGCGAGTAGATCTCCTAACAAATAGAGGGAACCTGCCACCACCGGCGGCGGTGTTGGCCATGGTTTCTGCGTGAGCAGGTTGGCGAAGACTTGCTCCACAGCATTCGCAGTTTGAAGTTGGCTTGCTAGCTCTGGGCATGCTTCTGCCAGTTGAGGCTGCGTCCAGCTGCGGTGTTCCGGCACTGGCACGATCCAGGCCAGATCGCCTGGTTTCAGCAAATAGCGAAGCATTGTTGGTGCTTGCTTGTGGAACTGCAAGCCAAGAATCCAGCACACGCCAAGCTTTTGATTGCCCCACTGTTGTCGCTCTTGGGCCAACTTTTCAGCAGCGGGTGGGTTGTGGGCACCATCAATAAGCACTGGTAGGTTTTGCCAGCGGACGGTTTGTAGACGTGCCGGCCAGTAGGCGTTGGCCAGTCCATTGCGGATCTGGTCTTCTTTGATTCTCCAGCCCAGCTGGGTGAGAGCTTCAAGGGCAGCTTTTGCTACTGCTGCGTTTTGCCGTTGCAGAATCCCAGGTAGGCCTAAGTTCCAGTCAGCGGGGATAGCTGAAACCCATCGCATTTGGGCTTGCTGTTCTCTTGTCTTGTTTTGCAGAATCCTTGCTACCTCTGGTTGTTGTTGAGCGCTGATGACAGTGGCTCCGGGGTTGATTACGGCAGCTTTTTCGGCGGCAATGTCTTCAAGGCTGCCGCCAAGGTGTTCACAGTGGTCGAGACCGATATTGCCCATGGCAATGATTGGTCTGCAGGGATGGGCGGTTGTGGCATCGAGTCGACCTCCTAGGCCCACTTCAAGTACGAGCAGTTCAACCTCACAGGATCTGAAGTAATCAAAAGCCGTTGCTAATAGCAGCTCGAAGGGTGTTAGTCGATGGGTTTGCGCCAGTGGTTTAAGGGCGCCAAGTCGTTGCCGTAGCTCGGTGAGTGAAATCAGCTCGCCATTGCTGCTGATCCGTTCGCACCAGCTGACCAGGTGTGGAGAGGTGCTTAGCCCCACACGAATGCCAGCAGCCTTAAGGCTGCTGGCAAGGAAGCTGGCGATAGAGCCCTTGCCATTTGTGCCCACAACCTGAATGGCTGGAACAGCGCCACAGGGGTTACCCATGGTTTGCAGTGCTTCTTGCATCCGTTCAAGGCCAAGATCCATTCCCCGTTGATCGAAGCGAGGGATCAGATCGCTTAAGTCTTCCTGGCAGGCAATTGTGGGTTTGCCCATTTAGCAGCAGCGCTTCAAGGTGGCTTCCAGGCGTTGAAGCAGTTGGCGGATTTCGCCAGGCTTGATAACCAAAGGTGGCACCATGCGTACAACCTTGGGGCCGGCTGCTACTACCAACAGCTTTTCTTCAAGGGCGGCTTGGGCGACAGCAGGGGCTGTGAATGTGCTCTCGTCTTGGAGCACCAATCCCTGCAGCAGCCCCCAGCCTCGTACACCTTTGAGCTGACTCGGGAAACGTTGCACGAGGGCATTGAGGCCTGCTCGAAGCTGCTCACCTCGCTGCTGAACATCAGAGATCAATCCGCGTCGTTCGATTTCATGCGCCACTGTCAGAGCAGCTTTGCAAGCGAAGGGATTACCGCCAAAAGTACTGGCGTGATCACCTGGTTCGAATAGATCTGCATGCTGTTTCACAAGTAATGCCCCGATGGCATGGCCACCACCAAGGCCTTTTGCCAGGGTGAAGGCATCTGGCTCGACCCCCAGTTGCTGATATCCCCACCAGTGGCCGCAGCGGCCCATACCCACCTGAACTTCATCAAAGATCAACAGGATCTGATGCTGGCTGCAGAGTTCCCTAAGGCGTTCAAAGAAGCTTGCTTCTCCGGGATTAACACCACCTTCTCCTTGCAGTGGTTCGATTAACACCGCGGCAACAGAGGGGCCATTAACTTCGAGGCGATTCAGCTGCTGCTCGAAGCCATTTAGATCATTGAAAGGGAAAAATTCAAAGCCCTCAACCATGGGCTCGAATCCTTTGTGGTAGTTGGGCTGCCCCGTGGCACTTACGGCGGCAAGGGTGCGGCCATGGAAACTGGCTTTGGCGGTGAGGATGACTGGTCGATCAATGCCGCGACGGCGATGACCGTGCTTGCGAGCCAGTTTGATTGCGGCTTCATTGGCTTCCGCACCGGAATTGCAGAAAAACACGCTGTCGGCACAGCTGTGTTCGACCAGCCAACTAGCCAGGGCTTCTTGTTCAGGAATTTGATAGAGGTTTGAGACATGCTGAAGTTGATTCAGCTGGTGGCCAAGAGCACGACTAAGGGCTCGATCACTGTGACCCAGGCTGCATGTAGCGATGCCGGCAACAGCATCGAGGTATCGATGACCACGGTCATCCCATACCCAGCATCCTTTTCCCCTCAACAGAGTGAGGGGAAAGCGTTTGTAGGTGCCCATCACAGCAGTGGGAGCGGTGGGACTTGAACCCACATGCCCGAAGGCGCTGGATTTTGAATCCAGTGCGTCTACCAATTCCGCCACGCTCCCGTGGAGGTGATGTTATGTGAGAGTCAGCCTGATGGCTGATGCCTAAGGATATGGGCTCCAGAAGAATTTAATTTGCGTTCAATTCCGTCATAACCACGATCTAGGTGGTTGAGCCCATCTACTTGACTGATGCCCCGTGCGGCAAGACCTGCCAGCACAAGCGCTGCAGCAGCTCTTAGGTCATTACCACTTACTGGTGCCCCACTGAGTTGGGGGACACCCTCGATGACGGCAGTATTCCCCTGAAGACGAATAGAGGCACCCATTCGCTGCAGCTCAGCAACGTGTTGCATGCGGTTTTCGTAGATTTTCTCTGTAACCACGCTTGTGCCTTTCACTGTGGTTAGCAAGGCCATAAAGGGGGCTTGTAAGTCTGTTGGGAATCCAGGGAAAGGTTGGGTGGTGATATCGACACCTTGGAGATCACCTGGGATGAGGGTTATCTCTTTGTTATCAATCTTGAGTGTGCAGCCGCAATCTCTTAGTTTCTGGAGTAATGCGTTGAGATGCTCAGGGATTACTGGAGAAACTCGTATTGTCGAGCGGGTAATCGCAGCTGCTATCAAGAATGTGCCGGCTTCAATGCGATCAGGGATAACTGAGTAGTTACAGCCGTGCAAACGCTCAACACCTTCAATGGTGATGATTGGGCCACCGGCACCGCTTACCCGAGCGCCCATGGCATTGAGCATTTTGGCTAAGTCTTGAACCTCGGGTTCCTGGGCAGCATTTTCGATGGTGCTGGTGCCCTCCGCCAGCACAGCTGCCATCAGAATGGTTTCGGTTGCACCAACACTTGGGCAGTCGAGCACAATTGCAGCGCCTTTCAGTCGTCTTGATTTTCCTGGCACTGAAGCAGTAACAACACCATGTTCAACCTTCACCATTGCTCCTAGAGCCTTCAATCCTCTGATGTGCTCTACAACTGGGCGCGCTCCGATGCGGCAACCACCAGGCAGGGGTACTTTGGCGTGTCCTAATCGTCCTAACAGTGGGCCGATGCAGAAAAAGCTTGCCCTAAGGCCATTCACCAGTTCGTAGGGAGGTTCGGCATTGGTAAGTGCATTAGCCCGAAGCTCAACGGTCTCTTGGCTGCGTTGTACGTCTACACGTAAGTAACTAAGGATGTCTGCCATCCCTTGAATATCTGTGAGCTGGGGAACGTTATCGAGCTTTATAGGTTCTTCTGTGAGCAGGGCTGCTGTCATCAACACCAGCGCAGAATTCTTTGCTCCACTTACCTTCAGCTCTCTAGAGAGGGAATGCCCACCTCGAATCTCGAGATGCGGCTTAAGAATCTCTTGGGATATTGCTACTGCTGCGGGCATCTCCCGTTATCCCTTTTAGAACGTGGGCCATATTGACAATTTCGCCTATTACCGTCTAGCCGTCCAGCGCTCAAACTGGTTGACTTAGCCCCTTCCATAAAAGCTCAAGGCGCGTTGTCAGTTGATGCTTTATCGTCTTGATGTCGCTTCCGCGACGCACGCCAGCGGATGTGGCGGAATTGGTAGACGCGCTAGTTTCAGGTACTAGTGGCAGCAATGTCGTGGGAGTTCAAGTCTCCCCATCCGCATAAAGAATGCTGATTACCATTGCTAAATGAGTATTTATTTGCTTACTGATAGGTAGCGCAATAAGTAAAGGAACTAGTTGACTGCGCGAGTTATTCCGTTGATTCTGTTTGTAATTGATTTCCCCTGGGCGGCTAGATCCAGAGATTTGCTGGCATCAATTGCTATTGCTTTATCGGTTGCACCTAGTAACAGATGGCTGGCTGCAATCAATGCTTGTCATCAACTCCAGGTCATTGCTGCCAGCGGTCGGGATGGTTGCAGGAGCGGTTTACTCCTTGCACAAAAGGGAGCTGTCAGGGGAAAAGGGAGCCGCCAGGAAAAGTTGCAAAGAAAAAGGGGTGGCCCTCATTCCACCCCCACGGTGTCTTCGTCTTTGCTATATAACAATAACATAGTTACGTACCCCAGGTCAGTTTTCGATCTAGGGGCTGGTGTTTTTGCCTCTCGGCTGTTGCTGTATGCACTTCGCAAGACCTCATCGCTACTACGATCACGTGCTGAAGCCCTTTAGATCACTGGCTATTGGTCTTGTTTGGCTTGGCTTGCTTACTGGTGTTTGTTGGGAACCTAATTAGAGCTGCTCTTGCCTGTTTCTTTCGGCGACAGCGTTATCTTGACGAAGTAAGCGAGTGTGTTCCGGATCAATGATTGTGCTCAAGATCTCCAATGCTTCGGAGCTAGTGGCTTCAAAGTTGGGTGGCTTCCTTGAACGCCTCACACCTGATGATTTGGACGATGCCACTGTGGAAGATCAAGTCATCAACAAAATGATTGAAAACTTGGTTGCTGAAGGTCTGGAAGGGGAAATAGCAGCTGTTAAGGGGCTTGATCTTGTGGAGGAGGGGTTGGTTTTGCGTGAAGGGTTGAAGGTACGCAAACAAACAAAGTTTTGAGGTTTCCCATATCGAAGCTGTTGCCTCGCCATTGATCTCAAGCCGACGCAACCCCCTTGTGCGGAGACTAAAAGCTCTCGCTAGCAGGGAAGGCAGGCAAGAGCAGGCTTCTCTGCTGCTTGAGGGAACCCATCTACTTCAGGAAGTGCTGCGAACTCCTCACCGGCCTAAGGAGATTGTGGCTACCAGTATTTGGTTGGAGCGCCATGCATATCTTTTGCAAGCTCTTCCAGCGCAGACCTTTATTCATCAGGTCACACCCAGTGTTTTAGAGGCCTCGTTGACGACTGTTAATCCAGATGGTGTGGCCAGCCTCTTGCCTCTTGATGCTCTGCCTAAAACAGTAGATCAGGCCAAGTTTGTGCTTGCTTTGGATCGGCTGCAGGATCCTGGCAACCTTGGCACGTTGTTAAGAACGGCCTTAGCAGCAGAGGTGGAGGTTGTTTGGCTTGCTGGTGGGGCCGATCCGCTCAGCCCAAAAGTTTTGAGGGCCTCGGCTGGAGCCATTCTTCATCTCCCACATCAGCGTTTCGGCTCATCAGAGCAGACTGCTGTTGAACAGATGGCTGAGCAGCTTGAGTGCGCAGCTGATCGTGGGTTACAGGTTGTGGCCGCCGTAGTGCCAGGTTCTTCTGCAGCCAATGCTGCTTTGCCTTATTGGGAGCTGGACTGGAGAGAGCCAACTGTGCTTGTGCTGGGCAATGAAGGATCAGGCTTGCATCCGTGTCTGCAGGCTTGTTGTACCCATTACGTCACCTTGCCGCATAGTGCTGCGGTGGAATCTCTAAACGTGGCGGCGGCAGCTAGTCCTTTATTGCTTGAGCGGCGACGAGCCACAATGAGCTCCTCCATGCAGTAGTTCGTGTGAGCGAAGCCAGTTTCGACTTCGATGTGATCGTGATCGGCGCGGGCTACGGCGGCTTCGATGCTGCCAAGCATGCCGCTGAACATGGCCTGAAGGTGGCGATCATTGAATCCCGTGATATGGGCGGCACTTGTGTGAATCGGGGCTGTGTGCCCTCTAAGGCTTTGCTTGCCGCTAGTGGAAGGGTGCGTGAACTAGCGGATGCTGAGCATCTTTCTGGCTTTGGTATTCATGCGGCACCGGTTCGTTTTGAACGTCAGAAGATTGCTGACCATGCCAATCAGTTGGTAGCTGCGATTCGCAGCAGTCTCACTAAAACTCTTGAGCGTGCCAATGTCACGATCCTGCGTGGTCATGGACGGTTGGAGGGAGATCAGCAAGTTGGCTTGCGAGAGAGCAGTGGTGTGGATCGGGTTTTAACTGCCAAAGACGTGATCCTTGCAACAGGTTCCGATCCGTTCGTGCCCCCTGGGATTGAAACCGATGGACGCACGGTTTTTACCAGTGATGAA
>JASLWC010000005.1 GCA_030741055.1 Prochlorococcaceae cyanobacterium ETNP18_MAG_14
AAAAGGACTATTTAACAAACAGATTGCATGAATCATATCAATGTAGACTGCACAAGCTAGTATTGATGTAGTAGAGAAAAGTTAAGCAGTTGCCAGCAATAGCCACTTCATTCTGCTCTTGCATTAAAGCCTTTGACAGCTTAAGCCGCTTAGCAATAACAACCACAGCATTGACGGGGAGGATAATAACACTGAAGATGTAGGAGAATAACTCTTCATTTTACGCCTGGCATATATGCAGTCCCTAATAGATTTGAATCTGGAGTGATCTGATTTACTATTACCGTAAAGCATTGCCAAATTAACAATAGCTGTTTAATTCTTTAATTGATTAAGAGATGGTGATATTGATATTTTGGCATGAGTTTGTGTAAATTCGTTCTACCAGAAGGGGAGGTCTTTCTAGTCGCATTCCTTCCTATGGTTTATGGTTGAAAGAAGCCTATTGCCCTTTTGATCCCAAAACTGAACTCTGAAAGCTTTTCTTTTTCACGCCTTTGATGGTGGCCAAGCTTCAGAACTTTCTCCATTACCTTCAAGGTGTCTTCAATGGTTGAACCTTCTGGCATCCTTTCAAGGATGTTGTTGAAGCGAGGGAAGAAGATATCGCCAGCTGCAGTTAGCTCATCAATGGTGAGTGGTCTATAACCCTTGGACATCAACTATCTTCTTTGATGTGTTGCCTTCACATTAGCTGCGTCGGGAATGAAGTCAAGTTGTCTTCCCCTAACAGAGCAGGGCAGGCATATGACCAATTACTTAATAGCTGATACCCCTACTAATGCTCTAAGCCTATTGTTCTCTGCCAGCAGCATCTTCTTCTAATTGGAACTGAATTCAATCGTGTGCGCAATCTTGACAAGACAAAACACCACACTGCAATGCATAAGGGGTGATAGCTGACAAAGAAAAGAATCAACTATTAATTGACTCTTCCTCTTTAACAGAGCTTCCTCAAGCGGTTGTTAACGCCAAAGCCGCACCCAAACCAGAGCGAACATCATCCTGAACAAGTCGGCCGTCATGGTCATGGTCTAGGGCGTCAAAAACTGCGTCACTACCGAGCCATTCTTCTCTAGTAATGCAACCATCACCATCAAGATCATTGAGCATAAAAATCTCCTGAACGGCATGACTAAAAGCAGCACCACCTTCTAAGACAGCCAACCGGTGAGCAAGCTGGGCCTCAAGAGTTTCAATCGCCTTACTAAAGCCACCGATGCCTTCATCTAACTTCTCGTGAGCCATGCGATCAGCTTCCATCATTGACGCAAAGCTCAACTTATCCATATTCATCTGAGATTCTGCTGCAACTGGATTCTCTGCATCCAACTTGCGCTCAAGCGTGTCTTCTGTATTACGTAGCTGATCGAGAAGCTTTGGAGAAATTGTTAGCAAGTCACAGCCAGCCAACTCAATAATTTCATCAATATTGCGGAAACTGGCACCCATGATCTCTGTCTTATAGCCATAAGTTTTGAAGTAGTTATAGATCTTAGTTACCGAGATCACACCAGGATCCTCTGCGCCAGGGTAAGAATCTCGACCAGTATCAGCCTTGTACCAATCAAGTATACGGCCAACAAAAGGTGATATCAAAGTAACTCCGGCTTCTGCACAAGCCACAGCCTGAGCAAAGCCAAAAAGCAAAGTCAAATTGCAATGAATTCCATCTTTCTCTAACACCTCCGCTGCTTTTATGCCCTCCCAAGTAGATGCGATCTTAATCAAAACACGATCATTAGTAATACCAGCATCGTTGTATAAACCGATCAATTTATGAGCCTTGGTGATCGTGGCTTCCGTATCAAAACTCAGGCGGGCATCCACTTCGGTGGAAACTCGTCCGGGAACAATTTTGAGAATTTCCTTGCCAAAAATTACACAGATCTCATCAAGCGCCTCATGGACCACCTCCTCCACCGCTGCAGAGCTGCCCAATAACTGACGGGATGAATGAAGTGCCTCATCGATCAAACTCTGATATGCAGGAATCTGCGCTGCTGCAAGGATCAACGAAGGGTTGGTCGTTGCGTCCCTTGGCGTGAACTTGCGGATAGCTTCCAGATCACCAGTATCAGCCACAACCACTGTCATGGAGGAAAGCTGCTCAAGGAGTGTGGCCATGACGCAAAATATTTCTCAAGATCTTTAAGCTAGCGGCGTTTTTTCTGCTGACAGCCAAGGTTTAGGACTCACCACCTAAGCTCTTGGAAAGATTTAGCCTTTTGCTGGCTGAGATTTGGTCTGGTTGTTGCTAGGTGGGATTTTCTCAATCACCAGCAAACCATCAATGATCTGCTTCGCAACTGGCACCGCCACCGTGGAGCCATAAGCATTAGCTCCCTGAGGTTCGTCTACGACAACCAGCACCACATAGCGCGGATTCTCAACCGGCAGATGGGCAACAAAGCTGCAAATCTTGGCACCTGGTATGTAAATCCCATTCATTGCTTTTTGAGCGGTACCGGTCTTGCCGCCGATACGATAACCAGGTGTCTTAGCCCCCTTGCCGCTACCTTTTTCAACTACCGATTCCATCCAGTCGCGCACAACACGGGCAACCTCTGGCCGCAATAACTGATGACCACTTTTTGCGCCGCGAGGGGGAGCCAACACTTCTCCAGACCGCAATCCCCTAGTGATGTGTGGACTAACCAAGTAGCCGCCATTAGCAATTAAGGCATGCAACTGGGCGAGCTTAAGAGGTGTGAGCGAAAACCCCTGCCCAAATGCTGCTGTGGCCAGCTCAATTGGCTGAGAGACAAACTCTTGCTTGGTCTTTAACTGGCCAGCAACAGCACCAGGGAGATCGGTATCCGGCCTGGAATCAACCCCGAGCCGACGCAGCCAGTCCCAATAAAGCGAAGGCTTGAGATGCCTCATTACCTTCACCATGCCGACATTGCTTGAGACCTGAAGCACCGTGGCGTAGTCAATAACACCATTGCTCTGCCTATCGTGGTTGGTGATAGGCCAACCACCGATTTTCATAGATCCGGTGTCATTCACCATTCCCCCCGGCTTAATCACCCCTTCCTGAAGAGCAAGCGCAAGGTTGATCGGCTTAAAGGTAGATCCAGGTTCATAAAGATCCTGCACAGACCACTCACGAAAAAGAGAAGGTGAGTATTTCCAATACTTATTTGGGTCGTAGGTGGGTGTTGATGTCAGAACCAGCAACTCACCATTGCTGACATCCATAACAATGGCCACGCCCTTCTTGGCATTCCACTGCTTGACCTGGGCTGCAAGTGCCTTCTCCGCTAACTCCTGCAAGCGGGCATCCAAAGTGAGCTGCAGGCGTAAATCATCGCCATAAAACACTCCTGGACCCAAGTCATCAGGGAGGGGCGTGCCATCGGCTCCTCTTCGCATACTGCGAACTTGTTCATGACGCAATAGATCCTCATGGCGGCTCTGCTCCAATCCCGCCTGAGGAATGCGATCCAAGTTGAGAAAACCCACAACATTGGCAAACAGGGATCCCTGCGGATACAAACGCTGTGGATAAGGCTCAAGATCTAAACCACTTATGCCAAGGTTGCTGATTTGATCAGCGCTTTCAATATCCAATCCTTCGGCAAGCTTTACGCCCGAATCTCGATCGCCCAAACGCTGAGCCAATTCGGCCATCGGAATTGATAACAACCCAGAAAGCTTGCTTGCGACATCGATTGGCTTACGAATCAAGCCAGGGTCATCCCCAGGAAAATTAAAGTAGCGAGGATGTGCCCAAAGTCGAAAATGTTGCTCATCAAGGGCCACCAACCTTCCAGTGCGATCAACAATTGAACGCCGTATTCCAATCGGTTGGGTTCGCTGAGTCTGCAAAGCCCTTGCACGGGCTTCGAGCTCTGGTGCCTGCAGCACCTGCAACCAAGCCATCCGACCCACTAGTCCAATCAGACCAAAACAAAGGATGGCAAACACCCATCTCATCCGATGTGCAGGCACTGATTCCAACGCGATGACGCGATGAGGCCACCTCCTGGAGCTTCGTGAACGACGAGCCCTTGAGGCAGGCATCAGTAGCCGTGATTGATTGGTTGATCCATCATTTGGCTCAGAAGATGCGCCTCTTCTGATTTAGCAAGGCCAGAAGGATTGATAGGACGCTCTAGATAAAGGAGATTGGCGACCTTAGTGGGGACCATCGACTCGGGCAAATTGGTTTGCTTCAACAAGTGGCGCTCGATCATCGCCGTTGACTCCGTGAGGCGATGGGACAATGAACGAGTGGTCTCCAGCCTGGTAAAAGCAGTAGTCCAGCGATGCTGCCAGTGAAGTGTGAAAGCAGATAAAAGTGCCGCGGCCATCAGAGCACCAATCAATGCACCATCAGCAGCTCGATGCAGTCCTGCAAGCACTGGCGACTGACGAGCTACCTTCTGCGGGGAAAGCGATCCTTGAAGCAGTTCAAGCGTGCGAACAGAACGCGCCCGCGAAACAACACGTTCGGCTGATGCCGGGATCGGTTGAGGAACGGCAACCACCGAACAATTCACTGAAATAAATCAGTGAACCACTATCAACAGCCCTCGGCAAGGTTATCCCCTGACATTCAAATACTGATCCTGCAAAGTTCAGTTATCCGCCGAGCAATAAAAGATTGAAGAAAGTAACCCCATTCCAGAGGGCATGCATCAACACGCAAGGCAAAAGACGACCTGAACTAAGCCTAAGTAGCCCCAGACCCAAGCCCAATACAAACAGCGGAGGCAACTCACCAACGCTCAGGTGAGCCACGCCAAACACCAACGCACTGGTCAATACACCCCATCCTGGACCAAAAGATTTCGCTAAAACAGGCAAAAGCACACCACGGAAAACCAGCTCTTCAAAAAGAGGGGCCATCACAACTGCCGTAGTAGCGAACAACAGCAGAGCCCAGGGATCCTTACTGCGAAGCACCAGTTCCAACAAGGGGTTACTTCCGCCTTGATCGCCCATCAGCAATCCCATCAACCATCCCGTTAGCAGAACCAGCGGCATCACCATCAACCAGCCCCGCCCTGCCTGCAGCAAGGCTGAACTCCAAGGGTGCAGCTGCCACTGCAACCAGCCAGCCACTGGACGATCAATACTCTCTAGGCTCCGCAGCTGCTGACGCAAGATCAGCAAAGGCGGTAGTGATAAAGCGCCGTAACCAATAACTACTGTCACCGCATCGCTCAAAGGGCTAACCATTCCCCGAGTAATAAACCCACTCAGCGGAAGCACAAAACCAGGAGCAATAACCTCACCCAAAACCACAAAACCACAAGCAATCAGGAGCACCATGTCCGTCAGTGACAGTGGTAAAGGCTGAAGTGGTGGCCATGGGGCAGCGGATTTTCTGAACATCATCCAAAGGTGACGCAGCAATAGCCCACTACCAGCAAGCAGAGCCACCACCGGTAGCACCATGCTCAAGATCAACCTCAAAGCCACACTCGATGCGACATTGGGATTGACGCAGTCATCGGTATACCCTCCAAGAGCAAGGCAGCCAACCTGTTGGAGCAAAGGATCACCACTTAAAGAGCCAAGGAGCTCAGTACCAGCGAGCGGAAATTGCCCTTCATCTGATCTGGCCAGCAAGGCCTGCTGCAGAGGAATCAGCGACGGTGCTTGCACTGGAGTAGCCAGAACAGCACGACGTTCAACCCCTGGAGATTGAAGGCCAGCAAGCAACAACCGCTGGCGATCATTGATCTGATCAAGAGGGATATCACCAAGAGCATCTAATAAGGTTTTTTTCGGATCCTCACCCACCAGCAAGGGCCTAATTGCTGAAGGAACGGCCTGATCAGCAAGCAAGGCCATCTCCTGTTGCTGGAGAGAGAGGGTGGGAGTGACTGACGGCCTACTGAAGCTGTCCTGCAGCCCATACACCCAAACCCAAGCCGCCAATATCAATGATAAAAAGGCCAGCCCGACTTTCCAGAGCGGCTCACGGGTATATCGCCTGATCAGGCTGAACAGGGGGTAAAAGCTCAACGACCCAGCATCAATTGGAACTGATTCTCCCTGGCCGCTGCCCACAAAAGTGCATGGTTACCCATACGATGGCCGCGCCAAAACATCTTTGCCGGTGCCCCTGCGTATCCTCCTGGTCCGTCATGGTCTGAGCAGCTTCAATCGCGAGCGACGGATTCAAGGTCGCAATGATCTTTCCACGCTTACTTCAGAAGGCCAAGAACAGGCCCGTCAAACGGGAAAGGCATTGATCGGAGTGCCCATCAATGCGGTTTACAGCTCCCCCCTGAAACGCGCCGCGGCAACAACAGCCGAGCTGCTCACCAGTAAAGGCGGTGAGCTCACGCCTTGCTTCGACAATGCGCTACTGGAGATCGACCTAACTCCCTGGAGTGGCCTCTGCCGCGATGAAGTGAAAAGGCTTTTTCCGGATGCCTATCGCACCTGGCAGCAACAACCCCAGGCCTTAGTAATGGAGCGAGAAGACGGTTCTCCCTACAAACCGATTGGCGAGCTAATGGAGCAAGCCAGAGGATTCCTACGAGAACTATTGCAACGTCACCCTCTAGAAAACGATGAAACAGTTCTGGTGGTTTCGCATAACGCCATCCTCCGCTGCCTAATACTTGTCCTACTTGGCGAACCAGACCAAGGCTTTCGTCGACTCCAACTCGACAATGCCTCCCTCTCAGTGTTCAACCTGATACCCCATCGGGAACAATCCCATCAAGTACAGATCGAATGCCTTAACAGCACAGTCCACTTAGCTCAGAAACTACCTGCCAAAGGGAAGGGCGCGCGACTGATACTTGTTCGCCACGGTGAAACCGACTGGAACCGCCAGGGCCGATTCCAAGGCCAAATCGATATCCCGCTGAATAGCAATGGATTCGAGCAAGCCGCCGCCGCCGGAGCATTCCTAAGCGATGTGCCCCTGCAAAGGGCATATAGCAGTTCTATGACCCGACCCAAGCAGACCGCAGAAGCCATCCTCAAGGCCCATCCAGGCATTCAACTAGAAGCAACACAAGGGCTAGTGGAGATCGGCCATGGCCTCTGGGAAGGGAAGCTGGAATCTGAAATCGAAGCCGACTGGTCTGAACTGCTGAAAGCATGGAAAGAGGCTCCACAGACAGTGCAGATGCCCGAAGGAGAAACAATCCAAGATGTATGGGAACGGTCTGTGGCCTGCTGGAACAACATTGCCAACAACCTGCCCGCTAACGAAACGGCCCTAGTGGTAGCTCATGACGCCGTAAACAAAACAATCCTCTGCTACCTGCTTGGAATGACCCCAGCAGATATCTGGTCAGTCAAACAAGGCAATGGAGGTGTCACGGTGGTCGACATCGCCACGGATACGAGCCAACCTGCAGTGGTGACCTGTCTCAACCTCACCTCCCACCTTGGTGGTGTGCTCGATCGCACAGCAGCAGGGGCGCTCTAACGTGATGCCCGAGGCGCAGCTTCTGGACCCCATACGCATCCTGCACGGTTCAGGTCAACCTGTGGTTGAAGACGCTGTACTGATCAGAGACAGCCATCTCATTGCCTTTGGTGAGAAGGCCCGTAAACAAGCACAGCAACTCGGTCTGCCTTCTACATCCGCCAGCCAACAACTCCTTGCTCCCTGCCTTGTAGATCCCCATTCCGTCCTCGAGGATCCGATCATTGGTCGTAGCGAAACCCTCACCAGCCTGCGACATGCAGCAGCAGCTGCCGGCTACGGCCAACTGGCCCTACTGCCCCGCAGCTCATCCTGGCGTGATCGCCCCGAAAGACTGCAGGGATTCGTTAATCCCAATAGCGATGTAGACATTCACCTCTGGGGGGGCTTCAGCCGAGGTGGCGCCGGAAGTGAACTAACTTCCCACGCAGATCTACTGCATCACGGTGCCATAGGGCTAGCAGACGACGATCTAATCGTGCCGGTTACTCTCCTGCAACGGGGGCTGGTAGTAGGTGAAATGGGAACAGCCCCTGTGCTACTAGCACCTAGGGATGAACAAATCCAAGGTGATGGGATGGTGCGTGAAGGGGTAGAAACGCTGCGAGCGGGCTGGTCACCTGATCCATTCGCCAGCGAGACCCTTCCTCTAAGACAACTTCTCGAGCTTCAACAACAGCATCCAGAGCGTTCACTACGACTGATGAACCTGTCGACTGCTGTTGGCGTAGACATCTTGACCTCCTACGCCTCCCGACCTATGGCCAGTGTGTGCTGGTGGCATCTTGTAGCTGACCAATCCAGGCTTGATCCAACGGAACTGGGATGGAGAGTTAATCCATCCCTAGGTAGCTCTCGAGATCGAAAAGCACTGATCAATGCCCTCGCCAATGGCACCCTCACGGCCATAGCTGTTCATGCCATCCCACTGGACGAAGAAGACACACAACTCCCCCCCAACCAGCGTGTGCCCGGCCTAGCAGGACATCAGCTTGTGCTGCCTTCGCTCTGGCAAGAGCTTGTAGTCAATGCTGGCTGGTCTATAGAGCAGCTTTGGCATGCATTGAGCTTTGGGCCATCAAAAATGCTCAACCTGCCTGAGGAACAATTGAACGCTGGGAGCCGACGCTGGCTACTGTTCGACCCAGAAAACGCTTGGATTCAAGATCGTCACCATCAAGATGCCCCCAAAGCAGCCAATCAGCCCTGGCAGGGCCGTCAACTAACAGGGCGTGTTGTGGGCTGTGGTCTCAGGGAGTAAGTGAACCAAGACGATTGAAAGGCCAGAAACGCCATACTGCTCGCCCAAGGATTTCGCTTTCGGGCAAGAAACCCCATGTCCGTCCATCAGTGCTATTGATTCGATTATCACCAAGCACCAAAACATGATCTCTGGGGACTGTCGCGCTGAGAGATTTACAAGGGCCCATTCCCTGACCATCCACAGGACAGTAGTTAGTCACATAGGGCTCCTTAATCTTCTCTCCATTCACCCTCACTTCTCCCCTAGGGTTAACAGAAACCTGATCTCCACCTACAGCTACAACACGCTTAATCCAAGCAGCACAACTATCATTAGTTAATCCCAATAAATTCATAAAAGGGAAGTTCACAAGAAAGCATGGAAGGGAAATATGTCCATTACTTAATCGACGTAACTCCAATCTATTACGGAACTGAGGATTAAAGGAGTAGGGAGTATTGAATACCACTATCTCACCACGATTGGGTGAGCGACTGCGCAAGCTGAGTTTCTCAACCAATAAACGATCCTGAACCTGCAACCCAGGGATCATGGATTCAGATGGAATATATCTTGCCTCAGCAACATAATTACGAATACCGAAGTACAAGGCAAAGGTGACAAAAAATGGCCCCCAGAAATCCCAGAAAGGATGAAATCTGGAGGTTGAAGCTCCCTCGGAACCAGACGCCTTATGGTCTGTACGGCGATCCTGCTGCTGCGCGTCAGACAACTCAGCCCTGATATGAATTCGATGATTCACGATAGGGCCAGCTTGCCCAGCCCCCTAGCGTGACCTAAGGAACCTCAGATCATGGTGCGTCCCCGTTGGCAAGGGTTAAAACCCTCCACTTCTGGCAAGTTCTGGCGACGCTGGGATCAAGCCTTGGCGCTTATTGCTGCTGCGAATCTGAGCTGGATCATCTTCGACATCAGCTACGTTCCACTACGCAATTTCTGGATACATCGCAACCTCTACCCCCTGCCTTCTTCTTCGCTGATGGTGCCATTGCCATGGCTACCGGACATAACACCTTTATATGACCCTGTTAAAGGCATCAAACCTCATCAAGAGACCCAGCTTTATATCCAACATTTCAACCAACTAGATCAAGCGGCCGCAAGGGAAGGAATCAATAGCCCTGCTGTGCATCAACTACGACTTGAACAAGTCATGCTCACTAGCCAAATGATCGACGAAAATCCCTTCGTTGGCTCCGGCAACGTTGGCACTCTTGAGAAGCTAAAAAGCCGACTCCGCGCAAGAGCACAGATGGATTCCGCTAAACAGGCGACCGCCCATCTACTTGGCAATAAATACCTGAACAATCTTGACTGGCAACAAGAGCGACAATTCTGGACACAAAAGATACTGCCTCTGGTTGCAACAAATTACTGGCGAGCAACTGACGAAAACGGGCAACCTGTCGACCATGCCTGGCGCCTAGACATTCCGTTTCAACTTCTCTTTCTTCTAGACATCTTTTTAAGGGCTCTTCGCCTGAAGCATCGTTTTCCCGCTATCGCCTGGCGAGATGCCCTGCTGCGAAGGTGGATCGACCTACCCTTGCTACTGCCGTTCTGGAGACCATTGCGGTTGGTGCCAGTCACCGAACGACTATCGAGCGCAAACCTCATTGAGCTAGAACCTCTACGGGCTGTAGTAAGCAGATGGGTAGTAGCCCTGTTGGCACTAGAACTATTTGAAGTTCTCACTTTGCGCATCGTCGATGCCATGCAAGGGGTCATTCGCTCCCCACTGCTGCCGCAAAGAATCCGCAGCCTCCGCAGTCACCAATCGGTAGAGAAAAACGAGGCCAGCGAACTGGCCGAATTACTTCAACTCTGGCTGCCGCTGCTGCTCAAAGAAGTGGGGCCAAGCATGCGCCCTCAATTTTTGGCACTATTTAGCCATGCTCTACAACGCAGCATGGATGGAGCCATGGTGCCCACCCCCCTCAAGGGTCTTGCCGTAATAGAAAAAGCCGAATCGGAATTCAGCCGCCAACTCGCTGCCGGGATGATCGATGTAATTCTCGAGCTCTCCCGCAATGCCGGCGACCAGCTTGGCCGCAAAGATATGGTGCTTGAGCAACTAGGAGTCGATACCATTGATCGCTTCTGGGAGGAACTAGCTCGAAATTTGGAGCAGGGCCCCGTTCTCGAACGCAGTCAAGAGCTAATAGTGGCCTTACTTGAAGATTTCAAGCGCTCCAGTTTCCGTCAGCTCAAGGAGCAAGTTGTAGTTAATGAACTGATCACCGAGCTAGATGGATTGAACTTCAACTCAACAACACCTCAGCCCAGACCTCCGGCTTAAATCCCACCAACACATTGCCTTCTTTTGTGACCAAGAAAGGACGTTTAATCAACTTGCCATCGCCAGCAAGTGCGTCGAATGCCTCGGCATCACTCATTGCCTGAATAACAGCAGCACCTAAAGCACGATAACTCTGGCCACTTGTATTAAAGAGAAGCTTGCGGTTGCCTAACTTCTCGCTAGCGCCACTGAGCATCTCCCTACTGGGAGGAGTCTCAACTATATCGAAAAGTTCATAAGCAATTTGATGCTCCTGCAGCCAAGTCAAGGCCTTTCTGCATGTAGAACAACGCGAGTAACTATATACTTTTACTGTAGTGAGCATAATTTATTTAGCAAGTAAAGAGTTGACTGGTTTATTCAGATTATTTATTTTCTTACTCACTTTGCAACCTTTACCTGTGCTGCTTTGATGCAGCTCTCTAGTAAAGACTCTACGGCTTCAGAATCTCTCCAACCACCAAGATCTATAACACGCCCCTCAAGATTTTTGTACGTACGAAAGAATTCGGCCACATCCTCAAGCTGACTTGTAGAGATCTGTCGAATACTGCTAAGCAACCGCTGACGAGGATCAGCTACTGGCACACAAAGCAACTTGCCGTCATAAGCCCCGGAATCATGCATATCAAGCACCCCAATCGGTCGGGCTCTAATCAGACAACCAGCAAAAGTTGGTTCCTCCATAATCACCATTGCATCAAGAGGTGCCCCATCCTCCGCGAGGGTATTGGGGATGAAGCCGTAATCAAACGGGTAACGAACCGAAGAATGAAGCACCCTATCGAGGGCCATCACTCCGGCTTCATCAAAATATTCGTACTTGTTGCGACTCCCGGCCGGGATCTCCACCACCAAGTTGACCACCCCTGGTGAGGGAGATGGGGGAAGAGAACTTAGATCCATCTTGCTCCAAAGCTGTGGGAATCATGCTTTCCCTGTTCGCAGAACGGTCTGTCAACACTGCCGCTAGGGGAACTCCAACTGTTGCGATGGCAATGGTCAAACCCAGCAACGCAATCGAAGGTACGCTCAAACTGAAAGGCTCTTCAGACTCTGGTCCGGTGAGACCAGACTGATGTGGAGATTTAAATGCCCCCTCCCCCTGAGCAGAGGGGCTTGAGGCTGAGGCTGGTTCAGGATCCATGCATGGGTGGTTGGGAATAAACCGATTTAGGGAATGCCATCACCCACCTACACCGGTGCGAGTTCGAGGACTGGAAAAACCATGGCCAAGAACCGCTAGCAAATATTCTCTCACCGAGAAAGGCTTTATGCAGCAGGACGATCCTGATGACCTCGATGAGAATCAAGTTCAGAAGGCGTATCGCCTACACCCTCCAGGTGTGACCTGATAGCACGAAGTTCATCCAAGATGGAGGCAAGAACCTGTTGCGTTGCAGTTGAGGGGGAATTAAGAACCTCAACTGTGACCTCTTTGATCCTTAAAACATCTTTAGCGAACCGGGCAACTTCATTAGGATGAAAGGAAATAGGATCCTTCTGATCACTTCTGTATTCAGGGTTAAGTTTGCGTGGATTAAAAGAAGGATTGAGGTTGCGAGGGTCTGTATTGGTGTAGCGGTAAACCGAAGCCCTTGAACGATTTAAAGACTTCTGAACATCATCTATACCAACAAGTGCATCTGATTGAGCTATCACAGTATTTATATCTTTAGTGAGCTCAGAAGAAAGACCAGATTGTGGAGAATCAGAATTTATCTGCCCAGGGAACATGAGGTATGCCCAGCACTACTTGAATTTGGCAGAACATAGCAGGTGAGACTCATCTGGGACAGACTGATTCAACACTCCGAGACAGTTCTGCGATCGACCTGTTTTTGCTGTGGTGGTAGCTTCCCCAAACCTCTGTGATCCGATTCATGCGCGTCTCCCGCCTAATGCTGGTGACGCTGCGCGACGTCCCCGCAGACGCGGAAATTGCCTCCCATCAATTGCTACTGAGGGGGGGATACATCCGTCGCGTCACTTCAGGTATTTATGCCTATCTGCCACTGATGTGGCGAGTGCTGAGCAAAATTAAATCAATTGTGCAAGAGGAAATGAACGCTATCGGCGCTCTGGAAACCCTTTTGCCTCAACTTCATCCTGCAGAGCTCTGGCAGCGCAGTGGTCGATGGCAGGGGTACACGGCCGGAGAAGGCATCATGTTCAACCTTGAAGACCGACAAGGGCGTGAACTCGGCCTCGGCCCTACTCATGAAGAAGTGATCACCACCCTGGCGGGTGACCTCCTCCGCTCATACCGACAACTGCCAGTAACTCTCTACCAGATCCAAAGCAAGTTCCGCGATGAGATCCGTCCTCGCTTCGGCCTAATGCGCAGCCGGGAATTCATCATGAAGGACGCTTATTCCTTCCATGCCAACGAAGCGGACCTCACTACCACCTACAAGGCCATGGATAAGGCCTACAAACGAATCTTCTCCCGCTGTGGACTAGAAACCGTCGCAGTGGATGCCGACAGTGGAGCAATCGGCGGAGCCGCATCTCAAGAATTTATGGTCACCGCGGATGCTGGCGAAGACCTAATCCTTACCAGTGCTGATGGGATCTATGCCGCCAATCAGGAGAAGGCGGTCTCCCACCCTGCCAAGGCAACGCCACTGCCTTCGAAAGAGTCCATAGTGCTCGACACACCGAATCAGAAAACTATCGAGACGCTTTGCTCAACCCAAGGGCTTCATCCGAGCCAAGTAATAAAGGTGCTGGTAATGCTGGCCCGCATCGAAGATGGTGAACTTCAACCAGTGCTAGTGAGCCTCCGAGGAGACCAAGAGCTAAACGAAGTGAAGTTGCTTAACGCCCTAAGCAAAGAGCTAGGCAAGATGGTTCTCGATGTAGCACCCATCACCGCCGACCAAATTGTCAGTCAGGGGATAGAAGCCTGGCCCTTTGGTGCCCTGGGCCCTGACCTAGATGATGCTCTCTTGAGTAGTGCAAAAAGCTGGATAACACGTTTCCTACGTCTGGCTGACCCGAGCGCAACAGCACTGGAAAATTTTGTTTGCGGTGCTAATCGCAGCGATCAGCATCGAATTGGCACGAACTGGTCAAAACTTGGCGGCAAGCCAAAAAGCGTTGATCTACGCAAAGCGCAAGCTGGGGATTGCTGCATCCATGATTCAAGCCAGATTCTTGAAGAGCAGCGAGGCATCGAAGTAGGACACATCTTCCAGTTGGGCCGCAAATACTCGCAAGCACTAGAAGCTCATTTCACTAATGACAAAGGCACTCAAGAACCCTTCTGGATGGGGTGTTACGGCATCGGCATTTCCAGACTTGCCCAGGCCGCCGTTGAACAACACCACGACGAAGCAGGCATAAGTTGGCCTCTAGCCATAGCCCCATTCGAGGTGATCGTGGTGGTGGCAAATCTCCAAGATGAGCCTCAACAGAAGCTGGCAGAGCAGCTTTATAGCGAGCTCCAAGCAGCTGGCATCGACACGTTGCTTGATGACAGGAATGAACGCGCTGGCGTCAAATTCAAAGATGCTGACCTAATCGGTATCCCTTGGCGGATCGTGGTCGGAAGAGATGCCACTAAAGCAGAGGTAGAACTAGTTAAAAGATCTAGCCGGGAAGTACGAAAACTGCCCGCCACGCAGGCGCTAGCCGAACTAATAGAAGAGATTGGCGTTAACAACCACTAGAGAATCTGAGCAAACCTCTCGCTGAGCTCACCTCTCAACTGAGCGAGCCTCTAAAATCAATGGAATTGAAATGAACCAGATGAATTCTGCCTTGCATCACATGAGCAAGCAATTGATGCGGGCAGCATTGGCACTATGCCTTGGCCTCTGTCTGATGCTCACAACCTTCGCAGGCGCCGATGCCGCCGAAATCCGGCTATCGGGTACCTACGTAGAGGACACCGTAAACGTTGCACACAGCTTGCAGGAAACTATCGCCATACCAATGGAAGACGAAGGGCATGCCGCAGCAGCAGAGGAAGCCCACGCCCTCATCTACGACTACATAGCCAAATATCGGCCTCGCCCCAAGGTGAATAACCTGCCGTCATTCACCACCATGCAGACAGCCCTTAATTCACTAGCGGGTCATTACAACAACTTCGCCAATCGCCCCCTACCCGAAGAGCTTCAAACACGGATCAATAAAGAACTAGCCAAAGCCGAACAAAGTGCATTAAGAGGTAGCTAAATAAACTATTTGAAAACCAAACTTTGACTTAGGGCACTCAGATCTGCAAAGATAGTTGTTTGTGCAGATTAGCGGCTTCGGGCCGCAGTGTCCTTGGCCAATGTTGTCGTCATAGGTGCGCAGTGGGGTGACGAAGGGAAGGGCAAGATCACCGACCTATTAAGCCGTTCCGCCGATGTCGTAGTCCGCTATCAAGGGGGAGTCAATGCAGGTCATACGATCGTTGTCGATGACAAGGTGCTCAAGCTGCACCTCATCCCATCCGGCATCCTTTACCCAGAAACAATCTGCCTGATCGGCTCAGGCACCGTTGTCGATCCCAAGGTGATGCTCAAGGAGCTAGACATGCTTCTTGAAAATAAAATTGATATTTCAGGCCTTCAACTGGCATCTACAGCCCACGTAACGATGCCCTATCACCGCCTCTTGGATGAGGCGATGGAACAAGAACGAGGTGATCGCCGTATCGGCACCACAGGGCGAGGCATCGGACCCACCTATGCCGACAAATCTCAACGCAACGGCATCCGCGTGCTTGATCTGATGGATGCTCAGCGACTGCGAGATCGACTGAGTGGACCTCTACAAGAAAAGAATCGTCTACTGCAAAAAATCTATGGAGTAGCACCGCTCGACTCGGAACAAGTAATCGAGGAATACCTCGGCTATGGCCAGAGGTTGGCACCACACGTAGTCGACTGCAGCCAAACAATTCACCAGGCTGCCCGCAACCGTAAAAACATTCTTTTTGAAGGTGCCCAAGGGACCCTTCTAGACCTCGACCACGGCACCTATCCCTACGTCACCTCATCTAACCCGATCTCTGGCGGTGCCTGTATCGGTGCTGGAGTAGGCCCCACACTGATCGATCGTGTGATTGGCGTAGCCAAGGCTTACACCACACGTGTAGGAGAAGGTCCTTTCCCAACAGAGCTGGAAGGAAGCCTCAATGAACAGCTCTGCGACCGTGGAGGTGAATTCGGCACCACCACTGGCCGTCGTAGACGTTGCGGCTGGTTCGACGGGGTAATCGGTCGTTACGCAGTGGCAGTCAATGGCCTCGATTGCCTGGCTATTACCAAACTTGATGTGCTCGATGAACTTGACGAAATTCAAGTGTGCGTGGCTTACGAACTCAATGGTGAGCGGATTGATCACTTCCCCAGCAACGCCGAGGACTTCGCCCGCTGTAAGCCAATCTTCCAAACCTTGCCCGGATGGCAATGCTCCACTGCCGACTGCCGTCGTCTGGAAGACCTACCTACCACTGCTATGGATTACCTCCGTTTCCTAGCCGACCTAATGGAAGTACCAATTGCCATCGTCTCCCTAGGAGCCAACCGTGACCAAACGATCGTTGTAGAAGATCCAATTCACGGCCCCAAGCGAGCTCTCCTAAGCGCCTGAGCATTTTCTTTTAGAGAAATGGCCTACGAGGATCGATACTTCTGAGGTTTTCACTGCACACCTCCATGGCTATACCCAGATTCAATGATCGTCCCCTCGATGTAGTTGGAATTGGCAATGCCATCGTGGATGTGCTGGTGCAAACGGACGATGCCTTCCTTAAAGACCACGGCCTAAATAAAGGCAATATGGCCTTGGTGGATGAAGCCCAGGCGGAAGCTCTTTATGCAGTTAGTGGCCCAGGCCTTGAAACTTCAGGTGGATCCGCGGCTAACACATTGGTTGGCCTGGCCCAACTTGGCGGCAAAGCAGGCTTTATCGGTCGCGTAAAAAATGACCAGCTAGGCAAGATCTTCAGCCACGACATCCGCTCTGTAGGAGCTCGATTCGAAACTCCCCCAGCAAACAGTGGTCCTTCAACAGCACGCTGCCTGATCCTGGTGACCCCTGATGCACAACGCACCATGTGCACCTACCTAGGCGCCTCAGTGCAACTGGATCCGGAAGACCTAGACCTATCAATGGTTCGTCAAGCCAAGGTTCTCTACCTCGAGGGATATCTCTGGGATAGTCCCGCAGCTAAAAAGGCCTTCATCGCTGCCGCGGAAGTCTGTCGTGATTCAGGTGGCCAAGTTGCTCTCTCACTTTCTGATGGCTTCTGTGTTGATCGGCATCGCGACAGCTTCCTTGAGCTAGTTAATAACCACGTTGATGTGCTATTTGCCAACGACAGCGAAATCACCTCCCTTTACCAAAGCGTCAGCTTTGAAGCGGCACTAGAACAAGTAAAGGGTCGTTGCCAAGTAGCAGCCCTCACCCGCAGTGAGCATGGATCGGTGGTTTTAGCTGGTGATCAACGCTGGGATATTCCTGCCTACAGCCTGGGCAAATTAGTGGACACAACCGGCGCCGGAGATCTCTATGCCGGTGGCTTCCTTCAGGGTTACACCCAAGGAGCCACTCTGGAGAATTGTGGAAATATTGGATCACTATGCGCCGGTCAGGTGGTCACCCAACTTGGGCCCCGCTCTCAAGTCTCCCTTCAGCAACTGGTGGCAACACATCTCAACTAAATCGCCAGGCCGCTTTATCTTGCTAAGCAGTGTTCACAGCTGCTGCTGCCCAGGCAGCATAGGGATCACTTGCAGATACAGACCAATGAAGCCACTCAGGGGTTTCATAACTATGTAGATCAGATATTGCCTCATGAAGTGCATCAAGCCGATCCTGGGTGGTCTTGATCAGTAGCTGTACTTCCTGAGCACTCTCATGCTTCCCCTGCCAAAAATAGTGAGAGTGAATCTGCTGCATACTCACGCAGGCCACCAACCTGCGCGCCAGCAATTCCTTTGCTAATCCCTCCGCCAGAATTGCATCTGCCTCTGTAGTCAAAACCAATACCAGTGAAGATGAGGGTTCTCGAGTAACCATTTAAGACCTCTTTGAAGGACATCAGCGAAGCGGAACTATTTAATCGATGGATATCCGATTCAACAGGCCCCCCACGCTATTAACGGCCTCTACTTCAATGCAGGGTTTTGGCCGAGAGATCAACAACAGGCTCAATCCTTGTTGCCGGCAAATACGTTGCCAGAGCTGCTCCGTCACCCCACCCGACTGTCTACACACCACTGCTGTAATCGACCAGTGCCTACACAAAGCTGACTCCAGTTCTCCATGAAATTCACCCTGCAGCGGGCGCCCCACAGCAAGATGATGTTCTGGCAGTCCACTTGTAGAGGCATATCGGAGACTTTCTGGAGTGGGCAAAACACGAGCAAATACCTGAGCTCCAGCCTCACGAGCTGCTGCGACAGCCTGGCCAAGGTGCCTTGCGCCAAGAGCCATCAACAATCTGCTCCCTTGCAACTTCTGCCTAGCCAGATCAGCCGAGGTCTCAATCAGGGAAGCCTCACCAAGGGCCTCCATGAAACGCTCAAAGCGAATTAAAGACTGACCGAACTGTTCACAGACCCGTTGCAGATCCACACTGATCTGCACAGCAAAGGGGTGGGTCGCATCCACTACCCAATCAAAACCGTGATCACGAAAATAAGCCTGCTCAATTACCCCACGAATCCCTTGAACACCAGCCAATGGTCCAGTCCAGAGATTTTCTAGAGGCAAATCGGCATAGGCCGCTGCTGCGCCAACTGTCACAACACTCACGCTGACTCGCCATCCCTGGCTAACCAAAGCAGCCGCCAAAGCTGGCCCCTCACCAGTTCCAGATAGCAACCAGACATGCCGCTGGTCATTCCTGCGACCGTGCATCAAAATGGTTTTCACACCAAGGAAAGGACATGAACCACTGCGTACTTGAAGTGGAAGTGATCCAAGCCCCCACGATTCGTTATACCCAAGACAATCAAACACCAATCGCCGAGATGGAGGTGCGCTTCGATGCACTTCGTGTAGACGATGCCCCTGGTCAACTCAAAGTGGTCGGCTGGGGCAACCTTGCCCAGGATCTACAGAACCGCGTCCAAGTCGGTCAACGGCTAGTGGTGGAAGGTCGGCTGCGAATGAATACGGTTCCTCGTCAAGATGGCACAAAGGAAAAGCGTGCAGAATTCACTCTTGCGCGAGTTCACAACCTCTCTGCTCAAGCCAAGCCAGCTGCAAAAACTCCTGATCAACCCACTAGCAGTGGCCCAAACCAAGCCTCGCAGCCGATGGCCGGCAAGCCCCAAGCCAAACCGCAAACAGCTGCAGAACCACAAGCCGCCAGCTGGAATAGTGCCCCTTTAGTACCAGATACCGATGACATCCCCTTCTGAACTCATTTGTTGTGGCTATTTTCAGCCTCAAGGCTTTCCGCCGCCCGTATCAACAACTGGCCCAACTCCCTCTCGAGAGCAGCTAGATCAAGGCGCAACTCAACCCAACGACCACGATCAATTTGCTCCAATAGCCAAGCCCGATCAGCTTCAAGCTGAGCAATCAACTCAGACAAGTCTTTATCTGGGGGTTTAGGTGTAGCCATAGCAAAAAATCCTTACCCCCATCCTGGAACCCAAAACGCCACAATGGCACCCATGAAGGATCTGTTCTCTCCAGCCAGTCTGATCACCTTGGCCGGTGGAGTACTGGCCGTGATCGGTGCCGTGGCTTACACAAACGGCAATGCCAACCTCAGCCTGCCAACCATCTTTTACGGCATGCCAATCCTGCTAGGAGGGCTGGCCTTGAAATCCTCCGAACTTCCCCCTGCTAAACGAGTCACACCGGCTGCTCTCCTACGTCAGGCCAGGGAGCAGGGAGCTCCGGAACTAGGAAAGCTCGTATGGGATGTAACCCGCTGGCGTTATGGACAAAAGGCTCATCTTGAAACGTCACTGGAAGCGCTCAAACTCTGGGATAAAGACAATCCCCCACAGCTCCAAGAGATCGAAGAACTCGAAAGTGCAGCTGGTTATGGCATGCGTTTGAGATTCGAATTAGGTGCAGTACCCCTCGATCGCTGGCAGGAATGCCAGGAACGCTTAGGCCGATTCTTTGCCAAAGGCCTCCATGCCGAGCTGAAATCTCCACGGGCCGGAGAGCTGGATCTGATCCTGTTACCAGTTGATAAGGATCACCAGCCAGCAGGTCAGCATGGAGTCAGCTGAATCTGCTGCAAAAGTGGTCAAGCCCTCCCCAACAGACAGCCAACGGATGCATGCAGAGGATGACTCTCTGAGGGTTTCAGTACTTAGCGAAGCCCTTCCATACATCCAGCGTTTTAGCGGACGGCGCATTGTCATCAAATACGGCGGTGCCGCTATGGCACACGCCAATCTGCAAGCAGCAGTTTTTCGCGACCTTGCCTTACTCGCCAGCGTGGGTGTACAGCCGGTTGTCGTTCACGGTGGCGGCCCGGAAATCAACCAATGGCTCAAAAGACTAAAAATTCCAGCTGAATTTCGTGAAGGACTTCGCGTCACTGATGCGGACACTATGGATGTAGTGGAAATGGTCTTAGTAGGTCGAGTAAACAAGCAAATCGTTAATGGTCTCAACCAACTGGGTGCCAAAGCTGTGGGCCTTAGCGGCAGTGACGGAAGCCTTGTAGAAGCACGGCCCTGGGGTGATGGCAGCCATGGACTAGTTGGAGATGTAGCCAGGGTTAACCCAGATGTACTCGAACCACTGCTTGCGAAGGGTTATCTGCCCGTGATCTCCAGCGTGGCCGCCACTATCGAGGGGCGTTCCCACAACATCAATGCAGACACGGTTGCTGGTGAAATTGCTGCTGCCCTAGAAGCAGAAAAGCTAATCCTGCTTACAGATACGCCTGGGATCCTTAAAGATAAAAACGATCCCGCTTCACTGATTCGGCAATTAAAACTCTCTGAAGCACGCCAGCTCATCGATGAAGGCTTGGTTGATGGTGGTATGACCCCCAAAACCGAATGTTGCATCAGAGCTCTGGCGCAAGGAGTAGCAGCTGCCCATATCATCGATGGACGGGTTCCCCATGCCTTACTACTTGAGGTGTTCACCGACACCGGCATAGGCACCATGGTGATTGGTCGTGGCTGATCGATGGTTGCAAATCTGGCAGCAGCTGAAGCCGCCATCTCTCGCGGAGACTATGGCCAAAGCCTTGCTCTACTTGAGCCTCTAGCCAAAAGTCACCCATTACCTCAAGCAGAAGGCGCCAGGATCAGAATGCTGATGGTCACAGCATGGATGGGACAAGGCAACGAACAAAAGGCACTAGCAACCTGCAGAATTCTCACTCGTTGCAAAGACCCAGAGCTTCGCCAAAACGCTAAGCAGCTACTCATCGTGCTGGAAGCACCGAGCCTGCAAAGGCCAGCTAATTGGTCAATACGCCTGCCGAATTTGGCAATGTCAGCCACGACAACAGCGGCGCGTCCGTCATCAGCTCGCAAGCGGTCCCTCGGGCCGCCACCGCCCACAGGTCTCACAAGAGCACCCCAGCTGGGCTTCTCAGTTTTGGTATTTGTAGTCTTGATCTGGTTGACAATATTGCTCAGTGGAGCTGCATATGTATCACCACCACAATGAGCTTCCCTAGGGCCAGAGCGAATCAATCTGGGCTGAAGAATTCAACGTCACAGCCAGCAACTAGCTGTAATTACTAGCAAACAATGAACTGCTCAAATAGCTCATCGTCGACTACTCATCAAAAGCATCAAGCCAGCTCGATCTATGTCTCAAGAGCAAGCACAAACGAATTGGCTGGGATTGCATAGCTAACGCTGTAGCCAAATCAGAGTTGGACTATTCAAAGCTGAATTGGATCTGGATCCACCGCTAAAGACACGCCGCGAGGCAGCCCATCCCAAAGGGTCGACCCTGAAGGCAGTGGCAAAGGACTCCCCTCAGGGCCATGTAGCAGTAACTGCCAACGGCTGCGACCAGCAACCCGCGCAATCGGTGCTGGTGCGGGGCCTATAAGGCACCAACCCTGAGCATCACAGAAGGGTTTGAGCTGTTCCGCCAAAACCGCAGCGGCTGTGGCCGTTGCTGCAGCCGAATCACCGGCCATGCGCAACAGACAGGCTCGGCTGTAAGGCACCAAGCCAGCCTCCTGGCGTAGACACGCCTCCTTTTGCAAAAACTCCTCATAGCGACCATCCACCAAATGAAGAATTACAGGATGATCAGGGTCATAGGTCTGAACTAACACCTGACCAGGACGCTCTCCACGTCCTGCACGACCAGCAAGTTGCATCAACAACTGCAGGCTCTGCTCTCCAGCTTGTAGATCAGGGCGATGAAGCAGCCCATCTGCGGCCAATACCGCAGCAAGGGTGACCCGGGGTAAATCCATACCCTTGGCCAACATTTGCGTGCCGACAAGCACATCTGCCTCCCCGGCCGCGAACTGCTCCAGTAAACGGCGATGTCCATCCCGACCGCCGGTGGAATCGCGATCAAAACGCAATAACCTCAGCCCCTGAAGCTCCTCGACAAGATGCTCCATAACGCGTTGAGTGCCAGCACCGAAGGGCTTAAAAGCTTTCGATCCACACTGATTACAACAGGCCTCAATCGCAGCGCGATGATCACACCAATGGCAGCGCAACCACTGCTGCCCCTGTCGACCACGATGCACCGTAAGCGCCACATCGCAGTTGGGGCATTGCACGACCTCTCCACAGCTACGGCAACTCAAAAAGCTGCTATATCCGCGCCTGGGTACCAACACCACCGCCTGTTCACCGGCCTCAGGCAATGCCGAAAGACGATCCATTAACGGGCGGCTGATCAAGCGGCGGTGACCATCGGCTAGTTCCTGGCGCATATCAACCACATGCACTGGGGGCAAGGGCTGATCAGCAATGCGACGAGTGAGTCGAGCCAGGGCAAGAGGGCCTTTAGGTGCAAGATCCTTCCAGGTAGCTAACGAAGGCGTAGCGCTACCAAGCATCACCCTGGCACCAGTACGCCTGGCCCGTTCCATGGCCATATCACGAGCGTGATAGCAAGGCATGGGTGACTCCTGCTTATAAGAACTGTCATGCTCTTCATCCAGCACGATCAGACCTAGTGGTTTTAGCGGCAGAAACACTGCTGAGCGGGTCCCCACTACCACCAATGGCTCTGCAGCAGTAAGCCCCTGCCTCCAAGTGTTCACCCGTTCACGATCAGAACAGCCGCTGTGATACTCAAGAACCTGGCTACCAAAACGACGGCGAAAGCGATCGACCAGCTGAGGAATTAAGCCAATTTCCGGCGTAAGAATCAAACAATGACGGCCAGCTTCCAGTTCTCTTGCCGCTAGCTGTAGGTAGACCTCCGTCTTGCCAGAACCTGTGACCCCCCAAAGCAGCATCCCAGTACCAGGCGACTGTGAACTGAAGACCTGCATAACCTGCTTCTGCTCAAGCGTCAGCGATTGAGGCACCTCCAAATCCTGATCACAAGTTTCTGAACAGCCACGCCTGAAAGAAACCTCTAAAGGCTGCCGCTTTTCACGGCGAATCACACCTCGCTTGATCAAGCCATTAATCAGACCAGCCCCGAAGCCATCAGCTTGCAAATCCTTCTGCCAAGCCCCACCGCCCCCTGTCGCTAGGGCTGCCTGCAAATCAGCCTGACGCTGAGGAAGATTGCTAGGTGTTATGGCAGAGGCTTCGAGTTGAATCCACCAGAGCTGACGTGGCTCCGACTGATGGGACTGTCGTTGACCGAGCCAACCGGGTGGCAAAGCAGCCTTAAGCATGCGGAAAGAACTCATATGGCAATGAACCGCCATTGCTTCAAGCCACTCAAACCAACGCGGATCTACAGCCGCAGGCTGCACAAGAGCCTCTACGGCCTGCAATCGACGCTGTGGCTTTAGCGATTCACAGTCGGCATCACCATCACTAGTAGAAGGGATTCGCCTATCCATCACAAGCCCATGCATCCTTCGCCCGCGCAAACGAACGACCACCAGATCACCAAGACCCACACCTAACTGCCTGCTATCGGCATAGGTGAAGCGACGCCCATCTCGACCAGCCTCCAGCCAGATATCTACCTGCGCTGTATCAGCTAAAAGAGAGGGTTGCGGATCAGGATCAGGATCAGGACTTGCAGGCATCACAAGTTTTTTTTAGAATAAATACGTTGGACAGCTCAAAGGCTGTCGTCGGAACAAAGCAGAGTTCCGTCCAGCGGGAAGACACGAAGTTCGAACCTCTACGGGATCCCCCCTATAAAAGGTCGACCGGTCTGAGAAAGCCCCTGACAGCCCTGCTTTGGCCCAAGAAACCTTTCCCTTCCCTCTCGCTTCAACCAGAGCGCCCCAATTCTCAACCTCGACCAAAAAGATCATTCGAATGCTTTGTACTTCGCTGATCATTTGGATCCTGAAGTTCTGATTAGGTGCTGTGATCCGTTGCTTTAGCGGTGGTTCTTTTGCGTTGTATTGCAAAAGCCTGGTTTTCGCTTCCTTAATCCAACTTTCGTACGCGTCCCCTGCCATGAGTACTGCCGCCCCGGTAGCAGCAGCTGCAAAGGCCAAGCCAAAAGCCTCTGCTAAAACCACCAAGCCACAAGTAGCCGCAGCAAAGAGCAAGCCCAAAGCTAAGAAAGTCAAAGCGGCCCCAAAGGCTGGCTCTAGTAAGGCAAAAACTGCCAGCAAGTCAGTCAATGCGGCTAGCAAAACAGCTAATCCGAAAACAAACAGCCCAAAAGTCAAAGCCGTCCCTGCTGCTCCTGCTGCTGGCCAAAACCTTGATGCCACGGCTAGCGAACTTCTAGCTGTCGCCGCGAAAAGCAGCCCCAAGGTCAACGCTGAAAGCAATCAAACTGCCTCTACACAAACCAGCGATGCGGAAGCCAGAGCCAAAGCGCTGGCAAATATCAAGATCGGTCCGAAAGGCGTTTACACCGAAGATTCCATCCGGGTATACCTGCAGGAAATCGGCCGTATCCGCCTACTCCGCCCCGACGAAGAAATTGAACTAGCACGCAAAATTGCCGACCTCCTCCACCTAGAGGAACTTGCAGAGCAGTTCGAGAGCGATCACGGTCACTATCCCAGCAATAAGGAATGGGCTGTCCTTGTTGAGATGACCAACATCAAGTTCCGCCGTCGCCTGATGCTGGGACGCCGGGCCAAGGAAAAGATGGTGCAATCAAACCTGCGGCTAGTGGTTTCGATCGCCAAGAAATACATGAATCGAGGCCTGTCGTTCCAGGATCTAATCCAGGAAGGCAGCTTGGGATTAATTCGTGCCGCAGAGAAATTCGACCACGAAAAAGGCTACAAATTCTCCACCTATGCCACCTGGTGGATCCGTCAGGCAATCACCCGAGCAATTGCGGATCAAAGCCGCACGATTCGCCTTCCTGTTCACCTATACGAGACCATCTCTCGCATCAAGAAAACAACCAAAGTGCTCAGCCAAGAATTTGGCCGCAAGCCCACAGAAGAGGAAATAGCAGAAAGCATGGAGATGACTATCGAGAAGCTTCGCTTCATTGCCAAGAGTGCTCAACTACCCATCTCCCTTGAAACTCCAATTGGTAAGGAGGAAGACTCAAGGCTTGGTGATTTCATCGAATCTGACACTGAAAATCCAGAGCAAGATGTAGCCAAGACTCTCTTAAGAGAGGATTTAGAAGGCGTTCTAGCAACGCTCAGCCCTCGAGAACGCGATGTACTGCGTCTGCGTTATGGCCTAGACGATGGCCGCATGAAAACCCTCGAGGAGATCGGCCAGATCTTTGAGGTAACGCGAGAGCGCATCCGTCAAATCGAAGCCAAGGCCCTGCGCAAATTACGTCACCCCAATCGCAATGGAGTTTTGAAGGAATACATCAAGTAATTGAGCGCGAAAGCAAAAAAGAGGGGGCTAAAGCCCCCTCTTTTTATTGAAGGGACTAGCTATACAACAAAAGTTTTAGGCGCCTCAGACAGCACAAACCTGCTGCGAACCAATCAATCCAGATTGCATAAAGAGAAGGCATGCACTCATCCCCATAGTCAAAAAGGGAAACAGCATCTCATGCCAATCCATTGGCTAACAAGGCTGTAAAACCTGCTCAGCCACCACGTTCAGAACGATCAAAGCGATAAGCGATTGCCTGCCGCATCAAGGGTGGTGAGGTCGACTGCTTAATCTGTGAGGCTGGATTTGTTTATCAATGGCCCTCACCCAACTGCGCATCGCCTCCCGCCGAAGCCAGCTGGCCATGGTGCAAACCAATTGGGTGAAAGCAGAGCTTGAGAAGGCACACCCTGGCCTTTCCATCTCCGTAGAAGCGATGGCAACCCAAGGCGACAAGATTCTCGATGTCGCCTTGGCCAAGATTGGCGATAAAGGCCTATTCACCAAGGAGTTAGAAGCTCAGATGTTGGTAGGCCGTGCCGATATCGCCGTTCATTCCCTCAAGGATCTACCAACCAACCTTCCCGAAGGGCTGATGCTTGGCTGCGTCACCGAGCGAGAAGACCCAGCCGATGCCCTAGTGGTTAATAAAAAGAATGCCGAACATCAGCTCAACAGCCTGCCTGCAGGTTCCATTGTCGGAACCAGCTCCTTACGACGCCTCGCCCAGTTACGCCATCACTACCCCCACCTGGTATTCAAAGATGTGCGCGGCAACGTGATCACCCGGCTCGAGAAGCTCGATTCGGGCGACTACGACTGCTTGATACTGGCAGCAGCAGGGCTGAGCAGGCTGGGCTTTGGCGATCGCATTCATCAATTAATTCCAGGCGAGATCTCTCTTCATGCTGTTGGCCAAGGAGCGCTGGGCATTGAAAGTGTTGAAGGCCAGCCAGAAGTGCTTGAAATCATCAAAACCCTGGAGCACAGCCCTACAGCCAAGCGCTGCCTAGCGGAACGATCATTGCTGAGGGAACTAGAAGGCGGCTGCCAAGTGCCCATCGGTGTTAACAGCAAGATTATTAATGGCAACGAGTTGGTTCTCACAGGCATGGTGGCAAGCCTTGATGGCCTACGACTAATTCGTGATCAAAAGAATGGACCCGTTGATAACTGCGAAGCCATTGGCAAGGAGCTCGCTGAGACACTTAAATCTCAAGGCGCCGGAGAGATCCTTCAGGAGATTTTCGATGCCGTAAGGCCCGAGGCCTGACTGCTGTCAAAGCTTTTGGCTTAGCTGAAAAGTTCAACGCAGGATTTCCACAGTTGTTCCCACTTCCACAACGTCAAAGAGCTGGCGCATATGCTCATGCTTCATGCGCACACAACCATTGGTCACTGCGGCTTTTGCATTGACCCAAAAAGGCCATGGAGTTCCATGAATGCCGTACTGGTTTTTGCCAGCTTGCAAAAAGCCAATCCAACGGTCCCCAAGGGGGCTTGAAGCACCAATAACGGGATTCACGCGCCCAGTTTTGGTGCTCTGATATCGCGGATTGATCACTTTGTTCTCAACCTGAAAAATCCCTACAGGCGTAGGAGTGAGGGGGCACCGATCGCAACCGGCCAAAGGCCAAGCTTCTGACCATCTCGTATCACGCTGATCTCACGACGACTGAGCACCAACACAACCTTCGTTTTAAGCGCAGGCATGCCAGCTTTCTTGGTATCGCCCCCTGGGTCCTCAGCTAAAGCATGAGCCATGGCAGGACACATGGCTCCAGCCATAAGCATCGATGCTGCCAAAGCTGAACATGGACGAGACAAGAGCCTTAACAAGGACCAGCAAAGACTCGCTTTGCTCAACATAAACACTGAGTTGCGAAAGAACCAACTGACGTTTTTGTTCGCTCCTCAGTGTTTTCTTGCGATAATTAATCAACCAGTTTTGGATCGATTTCGCTTAGATAACGGGCTTCACAGGTCTTGATGATCTCTACTGCCTTTTGCACCCCTAAGAAACCATTCACTTTGCAAGTGCCAGGCTTCTTGAGATCTTTGTAGTGCTCCCAGTAATACTGCGTTTCATTGAGCCAATGCTCGCCTAGCTGCTCAAAACTGGTGATGTGATCCATGCGTTTGTCATCGGCAAGCACAGCAATCACCTTGTCGTCTACTTCGCCGCCATCATCAAAAGTCATGATGCCGATGATCCTTGCCTCAACGATCGAACCAGGCACGAGCGGCTCTGTAACACCAACTATCTCGATATCCAAGGGATCACCATCCTCATCCCAAGTGCGAGGGATACAGCCATAAGCAAAGGGATAGGCCAGAGAGGAGTAACCAACGCGATCAAGCTTGAGGTGGCCTGTTTCAGTGATCAGCTCGTATTTGTTGATCGTGTTGGAGTTGAGCTCCACGATCGTGTTGAGACGCAATTCCGCTTCATCGGCAAAAGCAGGCAAAACATGCAGGAGGTTGGGCATGCTGCGGCTTGGAGCCTGGTCGAGGTTGGCCATAGGAAGCTTCTGCTTGAGCGGCGCATCCTACGGGGTGCTGTGATCAAACTCATAGCTGGCCATGATCAAACTCACTGCATTGGTTTGGAAGTTGCAAGAAGCTATGGGCAGCGGTGAAAGACTAAAACAAAAAGTCACCACCGCCACTGGAGAAGGGAAACAAATAATTAAAAGCCCCGCTACTTAGCGGGGCTTTTTCATGAGCTGCGAACCAATGCCAGCCAAACCTTTCGCTGCTGAAGATAACTTATAATTATTTCCACTATCCTTAAATCTAATTGATGTATATATCCCAATTCAATTCGACTTCTAAAGCCGCAATTCCTTAAATACTAAATACTTTTCAACAAGACCAATAATTACACGCAATGTAGAACTATTCATTCACGACACCTAAGCAACATACCACCTTCCCAGCATTTATTGTCACTCTGCCTAGCTACATCAAGCTGTCTGAATATCGCAGGCGAGCAAAAGATACCATCTTTTGCTGCTACCCAACCAGGTGCACATTTAGCACTTACCTCTTCAGCAACCACTTCTTCAGTCAACAGCTGATTAGCATTAACTTTGTTAGCAGAAAATTGATTGGTGGCTATCTGATTAGCAGCCATTTGATTAGTGGATATTTGATTAGTGGCCAATTGTCCAGGCATCGCCTCTTCAATAGTTACCTGATTAGTCGCCAATTGTTCATTATTAGAAGTTTGACTATCAATTTTTCCAGTGGTGATAATAATAAATACCAAAAGCATTACACCAATAGCCGCCAATATGCTGTTGACACCTTTCATGCGGGACGTTCTTGCTATATCAAGCCTACCGGAATTAACAGAGAATTCCTAAAAAAACAAAAAAATCAGCGCGGCTACCTGAAGCCACGCAAGTAGGCAATTACACTCATCGGCTCTTCGGCCCAATCACTGTGGGCCAATGGCAGCAAAAATCGCTTTGCAAATGAAATCAGAAATAAACAGCCTCAATCAAAGCTCTCGCAACCGCTCTAGCTTGTCTTCTAAGTAATCAATGAAAGCTTGACTAGAAAGAGGTCTACCGGTTACTTGCTCCACCAATTGCTCAGCATTGATCATCCGGCCATAGGGATACACCTGATCTCGCAGCCATGCCAACAACAAATGCTCATCGCCACGAGCAACGTGTTCTTGCAGCGGCCCAATCGCTTGCTGCATAGCTTCTGAAAGCTGGGCACTAATCAGATGGCCAAGCAAATAAGAAGGGAAATAACCAAACAAACCCTCGCTCCAATGAACATCCTGCAAACAACCTTCGCCATCATTTTCAGGCGTAACGCCAAGCAAATCTCGATAGCGCTGGTTCCATTGCTCAGGTAAATCCTCTACTGGCAAACCTTCTTCAAGTAGAGAAATTTCAAGATCTGTTCGAATCAAAATATGCAGGCCATAGCTGAGCTCATCGGCCTCAACTCGATTGAGGCCTGGCGTTAAAGGATTCATCGCCGCCCAAAGCTGATCAGCGCAGCTAAGCGGAGCACCTGCAGATGCAAAGTGAAGCCACCAATGCTCACAGAAAACCCTGCTGCGGGCAATTCTGTTCTCCCAAAAAAGAGATTGGCTTTCATGCACTGCCATAGATGTCGCCTGACCTAAAGGCCAGGCGAACCATTGATGACTTTGAGAAGGCAAACCCTGCTCATAAAGCGAATGGCCCCACTCGTGCGCCGTGGCCAAGAAACAAGACAAGGGTTGCTTGGGCACCACCCTGGTGGTGAGTCGAAAATCCTGAGGGCCAAGCGTGATTGAAAAAGGATGTGGCGATCGAGATACGCAAGTGATGCTTGGATCTCTGCCCCACTCCAAAAGCAAACGATCACAAAGCCCCTTTTGATTTGCTTCGCTCAAATCCCATCCCAACTGGCCACACCGAGCACCAGAGCAATCACGCACCTTGGCCACCAACTCAGGAAGGCGCTGTCGCAATGGAGCAAATAACGACTGCAAACGAACCAAGCTGAGATCCGGCTCAAACGGTTGGGCCAAGGTTTCCCAACAACTGCGAGGTTCCGCCAACTGATCAGCCTGCTGCTGCCGCAGACTGACCAAATCCTGTAAGGCCGGCGCGAAACAAGAAAAATCAGCAGTTGCTTTGGCCTGCTGCCATCGCTCATATCCAATTGCCTTGGCAGTAGCAAGCGCTCCCACCAAGGCAGGATCAAGGCGCTGCTGACGCGTTAGATCTTGCTCAAGCAGCTCAAGATTGCGGCATCGCTCCACCAACTCGCTTTGCTCAAATTTGCCTGCCAAGCGAGTCTGTTCAAATTCAGCCCTTGCTTCGCCAAGCAGCGCTTCAAAGTGCGAGCTGCTTTGACGTGCATGTAGCTGCTTAGCTAAAAAGCTAAGTTGCTCGCCACGCCAAGCCGCACCAGCAGAAGGCATTCCCGTGTTCTGATCCCAATAGAGGGTGCTCTGAATTGAACCCAAAAGCTGGGTCTGATGCAGATACTCACCAAGCCGTTGCCAAGCCAGTGCAGACAAGCGCTGGATCCATGCGTGCATGAACCTTAAACAGAAACCTGACCCAAGCCCAAATCAGCTTGATGGCATCACCCGACTTATCAATCAAGAAAAGCAAATACCGCGA
The DNA here is from genome assembly GCA_030741055.1 of Prochlorococcaceae cyanobacterium ETNP18_MAG_14. Taxonomy (GTDB): domain Bacteria; phylum Cyanobacteriota; class Cyanobacteriia; order PCC-6307; family Cyanobiaceae; genus Prochlorococcus. The sequence goes on from JASLWC010000005.1 coordinate 30,983, forward strand.
GCTAAGGCCGATTAATACGGCAACTACAAAGCTGATCTAGTGACTCACGGCCAGTGAACCGCAAGCGCAATCGAGCCCAGATCTGATAAAAGCCATCCACAGCACGCGAAACACCTGGCCAAGCAGTTGGTGCATAGAGCCATCCCATACCTACTAGTTGATAAGCCTCGCGAAACACAGCAACATCTCGCACTACTTGTCCATTACGGCGCAGAGCATGCATGCGCCCCATCGCCTGTCGGTAAGTGATACCTGCAAAGGCCGTAGGTTCATAACCAGGAGCATCAATATCAACAAAACCCAATCGACCGTGATGATCATGAGCGCGTAGAAAATTCACTTCACGGCAACAGAAAGGGCAGGCGCCGTCAAATAAGAGAGTGAGCTCAACTTCAGCTTTAAAGATCATCTCCATATCAAGGTTCATTTCTTGCGGCAATAGCCGCCACCAACGTTCATCCAGCCAGAAGGGCACGCTTCACCATTGGTGGGCTTCACGGTGTAGGACATCAATCCAAGCGTGCTGCATTTGCCGTTAAAGGTATCGACATAACCCAGCGGACAGATCGTTTTCAACTTCTTGACCATCCGCTGCGCATACACAGGATTAAAGCCACTGCAAGCTGTAACGAGCACAGCCAAGAGCAAAGAAGGTCGTTTCAGTAAAACAACACGCCCCATTGCTGCTAATCCAATTATGCAGACCAAACTTAGAGAGACCTTCAAGCCAAAGCACAGATGTCTCTTCAGCAAACGTTGCACCAGCTGGAGATCGTCACGAGAGAGGAAGGATTCACAGACCTCACCCCTCAACTAAATACTTGGATTACCGCCTCAGGAATCAAGCGTGGCGTACTGCACCTCACGACATTGCACACCAGCTGCAGCCTTACCATCAACGAAAATGCCGACCCAAGAGTTCTCAAAGATCTCGCGGCCTATCTCAAGGCACTAGTACCGGAAGAGGGCTTCCGCTCAATCAGTGGCCAGGGGGAGCGGCGCTCCTATCTCCATGACGATGAAGGGCCAGACGATATGCCTGCTCATATCCGCACAGCCCTCACCTGCAGCACACTTAGCCTCAGCATTGAACGCGGCAGGCTGTTGCTAGGGATCTGGCAAGCGATTTATCTCTGGGAGCATCGCCGTCATGGAAGCCATAGGAGGGTGGCCGTCCATGCGATTGGCGAAATGAATAGCCATGAATGATCTTCCTGATGAATTGCTACAGCGACTTGATCGTTATGCCGCTATCAACGACATGGATCAAAAGCAAGCAATCGAGCATTTACTGCGATCTGCCCTCAACCTGGCCATTCCTAATCTCTCGAAATCCAAAACAGACAAGCCAGCTGCAACTGCACAGGAGGAAGCTTCAAGCAGCAAGGCAAACTTGCTGGCACGCCGCAATGGTTCCAAGCTCAACCAATTAGTGCAGCAACGCCACAACCCTGATGCCTGGGCTGAAGACGGTGGTGCCGATACCGACGTAGACCTTCTCGTTGATCGCCTTCACGAACTGGCTGAATCACCAGATCAACAGCAGTAAAATCTACAAAACATGCCCAACTAGATCAGGCAAATTGCTCTTCCTACTACTAAAGAATTAGTCAATACAAAAGAGCAAAACCCCATAGGCGAAGCACCACACACCTCGACTGACTGCCCATAGAGCCATTGCATACGAAGATGTCTCAATGCTTCGCGATACAAGCGCATGACAGCAACCCTGCTCACTACTGAAGAGCTCTCTGGCTTAACTGAAAAGCTTTCTAGTTGGAGCCTCACAGGTCAACGGCTTCGGCGGCAATGGCACTTTCAAAACTTTGTAGAAGCCTTCGGCTTCATGACCCGTGTGGCCTTATTAGCCGAGGCAATGAACCATCACCCAGAGTGGAGCAACGTTTATGCCACCGTAACCATCGAGTTAACCACCCATGATCTAGGTGGATTGAGCGATCGTGATTTACAGCTAGCTGAAGCGATCAATTCACTTAAGCGGGACTAAGCAAAACTCACTTAGGCGAAACTGCTGCCAGCATGGAATCGACGGCCGTGGTTTCGGCCTTCTCCCAACGGCACACCGATGAGCACCACAAGCGCCCCAGACTCAACCTCCCAGTTCAACCAGGAACTAGAGCAAGAGCAAAACCGGTGCGTACCGGTAACAATCCTCACTGGTTTCCTAGGCGCTGGTAAAACCACCCTGCTCAACCACATCCTCAGCAATCAAAGCGGACTAAAAACAGCCGTACTAGTTAATGAATTCGGTGAAATCGGGATCGACAACGACTTGATCGTGACCACCGGAGAGGACATGATCGAACTCAATAATGGCTGCATCTGCTGCTCCATCAACGGAGAACTACTCGAGGCAGTTGATCGAATTCTCGAACGTCCAACCCCAATCGATTACCTCGTTGTTGAAACCACAGGGCTAGCAGATCCTCTGCCTGTAGCCATGACCTTTCTTGGCAGTGAACTACGAGACCTAACTCGATTGGATTCGATCATCACCCTGATCGATGCAGAAAACTTTGACGACCAACTACTGGAAAGTGAAGTAGGCAGATCCCAGGTGATTTACGGCGACATCCTGCTGCTCAATAAAACTGATCTCGTGGCAGAAGAACGATTAAAAGAGGTTGAATCCAAGTTGCGGGAACTCAAGCAGAATCCCCGCATCCTTCGATCCATCAAAGGAGACGTGCCCTTAGCACTGCTGCTGAGCGTGGGACTTTTTGAAACCGATCGCGTAAAGCCAGCCAACTCTGCAGAGAGCGCAGATCACGACAATTGTGATCACGCACACGGTCACTGCACCCATGATCACAACGAAGGCCACGAGCATCACGATCACGGTGACGACCCTGATCACCTCGCAATCGAAGGATTCTCATCTCTATCCTTCAGCAGTGATGGGCCTTTTGCTCTCAGGAAGTTCCAAAATTTTCTAGATAACCAACTCCCTGCAGAAGTCTTTCGTGCCAAAGGGATTCTCTGGTTCAACGAGAGCGAACGTCGCCATATCTTTCATTTGGCCGGCAAGCGCTTCTCCATTGATGACAGCGACTGGCCTGGTGAACCCAAAAACCAACTGGTATTGATTGGACGCCAACTCGATCACGCCACTCTGCGACGCCAACTTCAAGCCTGTGTTGCTAAGGATGCCGGCAAAGGTTTCAACTGAATCCAGCCCAGGTAAGAATCACTCAACCCCCTTTGGCCACTGCGTATTTAGGCGTATCGATCAAGAGCCCTCATCAACAAGCACAAGGCTGATGGCCTTGATTTCAAAAAAACCAGCTATAACGCCGCGCAGAGTTCTGGCACAGGGGAAACACCTAAACAGTCGTTGGTTGTGATTGCTGTGCTGAGTTGAAACTTCAGTATTTGCAAAATCAAACTTCTGATACTTCCTAATTGAGAAGCAACTGACTAAAGTGTTTATCCAACGGAGAGGGCCATGCTTGAACTGCTGACCGTCATCACCGCCCTGGCCCTAGTGATGCTGGCCTTCTGGTTGCTGGCTGATTCCGATGACGACAACAGTGGCGGGGGGCTGATGGAACCCTCGCTTGTTCCTATTCCGGTTCGTGAGCGACGCCTCTAAAACATTCACCGTTAACAAGCGAGCTGTAAAGCAACACCATTCGGATAAAAAGCTCCCGAACGGCATTCAAAAAGCCATCAGAGCAGAAAAGCATGACTCGACTAACCATGCTGGTGAAAGCAGCCGAGATAGTGAAAGCAGCCGAGGCAATGCTGAAGAGCTTTTCACCAGCAAAATGGGCCTAAGTACTCCTGCCCAGTTCACTAACTCAATCATCAAAATCTTCACCTTGATGGCCACAAACGGTTGTAATCAATAATTCGATGAACCAAGACATCGTCCCGTCAAACAAGGGCTCAAAGCAATTGCGGAAACGCCATTGGCAGCCAAATCTCATGCTGCTAAACAGCATGGCGATTCTGATTGCCCTGCTTGCTCTCTTGCCAATAATCGGCCTGATCGGTGAGGCCCTGCAGGGATTTATCAATGGATCCGCCAGCCTGGGAATCGATGGACCACAACAGATTCAAGGGACCTTGATTCTGCTTATAGGAACCTCCCTATTAGGAGGCCTACTAGGCACTGCTAATGGCTGGCTATTGGCAAACTGTCGCTTCCCTGGCCGCCGAGCCCTACAAGTGGCGCAACTGTTGCCCCTTGCAACCCCTGCATATCTTCTCTCCGCCATCTTGATCGATCTAGGCAGCCGCAACGCCATACGAATTCATGGCATGGGATGGGGAATTTTGATCATGTCACTAACAACCTATCCCTACGTATTTCTACTCAGCACCGAAAGCTTTTCTATCTGCGGACGCCGCCAACTGGAAGCCTGTCGCAGTCTTGGTGTTGGACCCTGGAACAGTTTCCGGCGCATTGCTTTGCCACTGGCGTTGCCAGCTATTGGAGCTGGGATTGCCCTGATGGGTATGGAAGTAGTGAATGAGTACGGGGCGGTGGCACTACTAGGAATCCCAAGTCTGTCGGCCGGCATCGTGGAGACATGGCAAGCCGAAGGTAATCCTGCTGGCGCCGTTGGACTAGCAATGATCGCGCTGATCATCGTGATGTCACTGGTGGGATATGAGCGTCGCTTAAGGCGTCGAAGTCGCAGGTGGACCGAGGGCGTAGCGGGTGGTGATTCTCCAGCCTGGCCACTTAAAGGAACAAGAGCACTAATTGCTCAATGCCTAGCTCTGATTCCTCCCACCATCACTCTCGGCGTGCCTCTGCTGTGGGCAATTCTCAATCTCGATCAATTTGAACAAGGAATAGACCCTGACCTAATACCACTTACAGGACGCAGTCTTGGGCTTGGACTAGCAGCAGCAAGCCTGGTTGTAATAGCAAGTTTGGTACTTGCTATCGCCAAGCGTTGGTCATCGTCGCGATGGATGAACAACCTCTCATTCATGGCAGGAATCGGCTATGCCATTCCAGGAGCGGTTTTAGCCATTGCGCTGATGCCATTTAACGGAGCTCCATGGAACCTCGCATCGATCCTGTTGCTGCTATGGGGCTACAGCGATCGCTTCCTTGCTGTGGCAAAAGGAGGCCTTGATGCTGCCTTCGAGCGCCTCTCCCCAAGCCTGGATGAAGCCGCCACCGGACTCGGCTGTCGATGGCAGCAGGTGCTACGACGCGTTCATTTGCCTCTATTAAAAGGCCCCCTAGCGGTAGGTGCCCTTTTGGTATTTGTCGACACGATCAAAGAACTTCCGCTGACTTTTGTGCTGCGTCCCTTTGATTTCGATACTCTTTCGGTGCGGCTTTATCAATATGCAGAACAAGAACGCATGGGGGAATCCATCTTGCCGGCACTAATAATCATCACTCTAGGATTAATCGCTTCCTTAGCACTAGTTCCAGGGCTCGATCAAGGACAACAAGCTAAGACTAGCTGCAATGAATGACATTTTCAGGCTTATATCTATATAATTAGTCTTCAAAAGTTTTTGAACAAAAGGCTGTAGATTAATAACCCTTAGCTGTTGATTTAAGAGTCACTGATAACTCCATATCGCCCTGTTTCAATCACTACCACCATATCTCCAAAGCTGACTACCTGATCTGAACGTATCTACTGGCTGTTATTGAGAAGAAGCCAACTGTTGTGCAAAAAAGCCAGTCATCTTTCTCCTCATTTAGAGCCTAGTCGTAGCTCACCTCACCTCTAGCCAGCAAGAGCAATTTCACCACCAGCAATTCCTTACCTCGTTATCAAACAAACCAAGCCCATAAGTCTGGCAGCAACTACTTTCCTGCATTCGTAGGCAAGAATGATGCTCTTAACGACTTTGCCGTCTTAATAGAATCTGCGAAAGCAAAGGAACAAGTGAATTGATCAGATTAAATTCGCTGGTGGTTGATATCTGTGCTGAGCTGCAGAAGTTTTTCTCCATTCAGATTGATACAGAAGCCGAGCTTTATCAGTGTTCCTTTTCAGTATTGGCATTAACTGCTGTAGCGCTTTAGCAACACCTGATCCCCCCAAACGGCAGCGGCTGCAAGTCCATCAGCAATGGTGGCAATCACCCTGTAGCAGAGCACCACTGCCAAAAGAGACGCTTCCGGCACTTCAGAGCCCAGGCGCAGCAAGAGAGTGACTTCAAATACACCTAAACCGCCAGGGGCACCAGGAACCACTAAGCCCACTGTCCAGGCCAAAGCAAACCCTGCTAACCATTCCCCCGTCGACAAGCTGGGGCTCAAGGAAAACGCCATCACACAACACCAGAATCCACCAAAACGAAACGCCACGAAAAGCATCTCCATCGCCAGTGCTCTCCAGGGATAGTCATCTCGGCCACTGCCTAAGGCCTCTGGCGAGACAGCCCCAACCAGACCCGCATCAGCACGGTCGAGCTGCTTGGCTTTGGTCCGCTCCAAACGCTTGAGTAGAGGCTCGCGCCAACGAGGAACCAACAACATTGTTGGCAAGCAACAAGCGATAGCAAGGCCTGACTGCCAACCGCCAAAAGGAACCCAAAGCAGAGCCGCCACAACCATCAACAAAGGCTCGAGCAACACAGATGCCAATGCTGGCCCTGCCCCCATATGGGGCCTTAGCACCCGCATTCGCTCAACAAAATGCCAAATCCCGCCAGGTAGATACTTGAGCAAATTGCTGCTTAAAAAAAGCGGCACCAGTGAAACTTCACTAGGACGATGACCCAGCCAACCAACCAGCACCCGCCAAGCGAATGCATTTACTAGGAGACTGAACCAAGTAATGCCTACGCCAAGTAACAACCAGCAAAAGGACAAGCCGGTCAGCGAAAGTTGACGCAATTGCTCCCCATGGCTGACCAAGGCCACCACCACAAAAGCAAGACTCGCAAGCGTGATCCAAAGCCGAAGACCACCGGGTATAGATACCTTGCCCAACCAAAGCCTCAAGCTGCGTAAATAACCAAAAAAACCTGTCCTCACCATGACCAGTCTTCAGTTGCGGTGAAATCCTCAGAAGCTAAAAACACTTGCCGCCGCACCTCCTCCACTGAATGGCCCGTCTCAAGGCTGAGGCGCAGAAGATCATCGTGTTCAGGCTTAAGGCTCAATCCACCACCTGGACGCCGCACCTGCTTGACACGTACCTCACCCCAGGGGGTGGAACAAGATCCACCGCGACGGGGCAATAACCAACGCCCGTGGGAATGCTCCCGCAGGCCCAGGGTTGTTCCCTGAGAAAACCACACCACGCGCAAGCCAGGGGCTTGATCAGGAGTCACTAATGCTTTCAAGCTCACACCCAAACGTCCTTTCTTCATCTGCAGCTGTTCAGAGACAACATCTAGAGCTCCAGCATTCCGTAATTGATCACTAAGAACCGCGAGATCCTCAGGGGTGGTGTCATCAAGCCAAGCTTCCTGCACAACCACCGGCTGCCATCTCAAGCCAGCCATCTCTTGATCTGATGGCTCCTTGGTTAAGCCATCGAGCTCACAGATTCGCAGCAGGTTGGGGCGATCAAGATTGCGATGCCCCAAACCCACACCAATCGCCTTGATATTTAGCGAGGATGGCTGGCCAAAGCGCTCTGCCAGCACAGCCATCAATGCAAGCCCCGTTGGTGTAGTGAGTTCACAAGCGGGAAGCTGATCGCCAACATCCAAGCCTATTTGATGTCGCCTGGCTAGCTCCAACACAGCCGGGACTGGAACCGGCAATAAGCCGTGAGCAGTTTCTATGTTGCCGCGTCCTGCCGGAGGGGCTGCACAGACAATCTGCTCGGGAGCCAAGTGCTCAACTGCCGCACAAACAGCCACCACATCCACCAGGGAATCAATCATGCCCACTTCATGGAAATGCACCTGATCAACGCTGCAACCATGAACCGCAGCCTCTGCTTCTGCTAAAGCCTTGAACACCGCAAGCACCTTGATCTGTAAAGGCTCCGGCCAATCAGCCTTGAGGATCAGCGCTCTGATGTCATGCCAACGCCGATGAGGAGGCTCAGTTTCGAGCCTTTCCACGGATACTTTCAATCCCCTCAGCCCAGCGCTGCAATCCTCCGCAACCGTAAGGGCATAAGCGTGCTCTAAACCAAGCACTGCAAGAGGAGCCTCAATCACTGCACGTGGCACCCCAAGATCCAACAATGCTGCTAAGAGCATGTCTCCAGCTAAACCCGTTGGGCAATCAACAAACAGGGTCGTCATTAACCCAGCGAGAAAACCTCAGGGAACTGGACACACCACCGAGCAGGAAAGCAGGCATAGGCAAGCCGAACGGTCAAAACAATTACACCTAAACCAATAAAGATCAGCGCAACAGGCTCAGCCAACAACATCAGCTATTTGACTTGGGATTGGGATTTGAATTGGTCTTGCTACCGCGACCATCTCGCCGAATCAGTGCACCACGGCCTCCTCGCCCCTTGCCACCACGAGTTGGCATCGGCCCCATAACTTCATATCCCTCAAGATGAAGCTGCTGAGCGCGTCGTCGCACATCCAAACTCACAAAATGGCGCAGGTGAGTTAAGGGAACATCCCCTTTTATTTGCAACTTGAACGGCACTGGTCTATTGCCATCACCCCTGGGCTGCTGGCGAATTTTTAAGACCAAGTCACCTGTTTCAGGTCTGGTGTAGATCAGTTCACCGCGAATTGAGAAGTAGTCGTCTCCCTCGGGAAGCTGATCTTCAATTGTCAAGCTGTTTTCACACTGAGAATCTGACTCACTCTCATCAGACAATGCTTGTTTGAGGGTGCTGGGCTCCCATATTCCAGCGATCTGTAGATGAAGATGATCTTGCTCGCGGCAGCGAGGATAAACAACCCAAAGATGGGGCTGGTCCATTACCAGATGACGACGCATCAAGGTGAGCACACGTCCTAGGACTACCGCCTCAATCTCAACACCTTCTGAATCCACCAAAAAACCTCTGGTGAACTGTTCAGGATCTTCTGGCCGATAGGTGCCTCTTACGACACCGATGGCCCTGTATTGCAACGGCTCGGTGACCGCAGGAATCGGATGGTCGCGCATCGAAAGAAAGGGCATCCACTGGCCCATGCACGAATCTAGCCAGCCTTCGTAAACCGTCCCAAACTAAATAAGTAATTTTCTACTCTCTGTGGCGCTCAAGTCCGAAAGGATTCTGCCCTTCCGCGGAATAATCCTGTTTGCAACAGGACTCATCACAGCTTCCGGACTGGTCTGGTTTGGAGCACAATTGATGACACCTGAATCCAAAACGCTAGGCAATCGAGAAATACTGAATAAGCAAGTGAAGAACCTGCTCAATCGTCAACAGAATGGTTCCCTAAACAGAGAAGGGCAGCAGCAGTTGCTGGAGCGGCTGTTGGTATTGGACCGTTATGAACAAGCGTCAAGCATGCTTGAACTGCTGATAGCTAGAGAACCAAAAACTTGGGTCTGGGGATTGATGCTCGCGGAACTAAAACGTCAACAGGGAGATCTCGATGGAGCACTTGAGCAGACAAACCACCTGCTGAGCCTTCATCCTCAGACCCTAGAGGTTCTCCAACTAAAGATATTGCTCGACTTAGAGACTGGGCGAGGCAAAGCAGCTGTTGCCGAGCTCAAAAAAAGATTTGAATCCAAAACAAAAGGAGAGCGGCTTGCAATAGGGCTTCTACTGGCAGATTTGCAACGCCAAACAGGACAAGTTGCTGCTGCTGCTTCGCTCTATCGCTTTCTAGCCAATGAATCAGCCAACGATGCACGCCCTCTGATTGCTTTGGCACTTATGCAACAAGAACAAGGCAATAGCCAGCAAGCACAGGCTCTGCTTAGAGAAGCTCGAGCACGTCGTAGAAAACCTGGAGAATCCGATCCCCTAATAGATGGCCTGGCTGGCCAATGGGGGCTTGATTCGATCCGCACAAAAGGTGCGAGTGCTTATCTCAAGGCTGGCTCATAGAAAACTAGGGAGTGGAATCCTGCTCCAGAGCCTCGAGGGCTGCATCGATTGCATCTGAAGGATTTGTGGCGTCATCCATCGCTGTAGACCTTCGCAAACGATTCATAAGCTCCCATGGATTAGCGGCATCAAACATCGTTCCATTGTCTTCACTGCCAGGAACGGTGTTATAAAGCTCGCGCTCTTGAAGTGTCTGATATTCATCTGAAACCTGAGCTTTGACGCGATCAAAACCTATTGATAGAAAGAGAAGAGCTATTGGGAACGCAGCAATACCAAGTTTGCGCAAGGCAGGAGGAACTAAGGGGACTCGGTTGACCAATGAAGTATCCCCCAAATTCATAGAGAGGAGTTAATGCTAATGGTCGTGGACAAATCACTATGACCTGTGCAGATCGCCACCTGGAACGTCAACTCGATTCGCAGCCGCCTCGATCAGGTGCAAACTTGGCTAAAGGACGTCAAACCCGATCTGCTCTGCCTACAAGAAACCAAAGTGGACGACCCACTTTTCCCTCATCAGGCATTTGAAGATCAGGGTTATCAGGTGAGTTTTTACGGACAGAAGGCATACAACGGCGTAGCAATCGTTAGCCGTCAACCATTAGAAGATGTACGCCTAGGCCTGAGTGGTGAGCTACCAGAAGATGCCGAAGCCTTGCGACTAGGAGAGCAAAAGCGGGTTATTAGCGCTCTTATAAACAACATCCGTGTGGTGAATCTCTACGTGCCCAACGGCTCCGCTCTGAAATCGGAGAAATATGCTTTCAAACTCGAATGGCTCAGCTGCCTGAACCGCTATCTAAATGCCCAGGCCAAACGAGATGAACCCCTCTGTTTAGTGGGGGATTTCAACATCGCATTAGAAGCAAGGGACATTCACAATCCTGATCGACTAACTGGAGAGATCATGGCCAGTGATCTAGAGAGGAAAGCTCTGCTTCAGGTTCTAGGAAATCGACTCCACGATGTGTTCCGTGTCTTCGAACCAGATACAAACCATTGGAGCTGGTGGGACTATCGGAGTGGCGCCTGGGACCGTGATCGCGGTTGGCGTATTGATCACATCTACTTATGTGATGAACTCCTCTCTCAAGCCAAAAGCTGTGTGATCCATAAGCATGTACGTGGCAACGAGAAGCCCAGTGATCACGCCCCGGTGACAGTCGATCTCAGCTGGCCTCCAACTGAAGACGATGAAGAAATATCTGAACTATTCGGCGATTGAAGAATTGACTTGTTTGATCCACAAAAACAACCAAAACACATACCCCTTCCACAGGTCAGAATGTCTTGACATCTGAAGGCATCTCGATACCTTCAGATGTCAATGTGACCTGACGTCGAGCCGACTCACCGCAGCTTTTCGGAGTAGGGAAAATCTTGCCTGGATTAGCCCTCATATCAGGATCAAAGGCTCTTCGTAGCAATTGCATAGTGGCCAGATCATCCGGGGCAAACATCCACTCGAGATAACAGCGCTTATCAGAGCCAACCCCATGTTCACCAGTGATGCTGCCACCAGCCGCAAGACACTCCCGCAGAATGGCTGACCCCAAATCCCGAACACGGGTCTGAACATCAGCTGCGTCTGCTTTATAGAGAATTAGAGGGTGCAAATTGCCATCGCCAGCATGAAAAACATTGGCAACCGGCAGCTCATACTCCCTACTGAGACGTTGTATTGCCGCTAACACGCTTGGCAGAGCACTGCGAGGAACAACCCCGTCCTGCACGTAATAGGTAGGAGAGATCTGCCCAATCGCAGCAAATGCTGATTTGCGTCCCTTCCAAAGCAGGGCACAGTCAGCGGCATCTTCTGCACGTCGAATGTTCCTAGCTCCTGCCTGCCTACAAAAACCACTGGCCTGATCTGCGGCCACAGTTACTTCCGCGGCCTGACCATCGAGCTCGATAAGCAACACTGCCGCTGCATCACGTGGATATTCGTCGAAGCCAAACAGATCGTTGACCGCATTAATCATGAAGTTATCCATGATCTCCATCCCCGCAGGCAGCACACCAGCGGCAGTGACCTGACGCACAGCCTCGCCAGCAGACTCCATCGTGGGGAAATCTGCCAACAACACATTCACATGTTGCGGTGTTCGCAACAGTCGCAAAGTGATGGCAGTAGCGATCCCCAAGGTGCCTTCACTGCCAATGAAGGCGCCACGCAAATCAAGCTCAGCATGCTCCGAGAGTCCACCACCGAGAGTGGTCACCGTGCCATCGGGAAGCACTATTTCAATCCCTAAAACATGATTACTGGTGACGCCATATTTGAGGCAGTGCACGCCGCCTGAGTTCTCGGCCACATTGCCGCCGATGCTGCACACCACCTGGCTTGAAGGATCGGGAGCGTAATAAAAACCCTCCCCAGCTACCGCCGTGGTTACCCAACTATTGATCACCCCTGGCTGCACCGTAACGGTCTGGTTTTCAAGGTCCACCGAAATAATTTTGCGCATGCGACTGGTTACCACCAACAGCGCCTCTTGCTCGACCAACGCACCTCCAGAAAGCCCCGTTCCACTGCCACGGGCGACAAAAGGTATGCCGTGTCGATAACAACATGCCAACACCTGAGCCACCTCCTCAGTGGTCTCTGGCAACACCGCCAAGGGTGGGCAGTGACGATCGATGGTCAACCCGTCACAGTCGTACACGAGCAGCTCTTGACGCTTAAAGACCACTGACTTCTTTGGCATAAAACGCCTCAAGTCCCTGTCCAGAGCTGTCCAGTCGTAGGACACCATGCCCAAGCATCTATTCGACAAACTAGGCAGCAGAGCCGCTCAAAAGCGGATGACCTGACATAGTTCATCCGCTTCTGACCATTTTGGGTCAAGATGGCAAACGGTTCGTATCAGCCACTTGGCTTCGGTCCCTGTGACAGCTTCAGCCTTGAACACCAGCCGCTCCCAGGCAATTTTCACCGCCGCCCAGCGGTTAATGCCTGGTGGCGTCAGTTCACCAGTGCGGGCATTCCGCTCCGTAGGCGGTCAGCCGATCGTCTTTGACCGCGTGAAAGGTGCCTACGCCTGGGACGTGGATGGCAATCGTTTCATCGACTACATCGGCAGCTGGGGGCCCGCAATCTGCGGCCATGCCCACCCAGAGGTCATCGCCGCCTTACAGGAAGCCCTTGAAAAGGGCACAAGCTTTGGTGCCCCCTGTGAGCTGGAAAACCAACTAGCCGAAATGGTGATCGACGCAGTGCCAAGCGTCGAAATGGTCCGTTTTGTAAATAGCGGCACTGAAGCCTGCATGTCTGTACTGCGGCTGATGCGTGCATACACGGGCCGCGACAAACTGATCAAATTCGAAGGCTGCTATCACGGGCACGCCGACATGTTTTTGGTGAAAGCCGGATCCGGTGTGGCAACTCTCGGACTGCCCGACTCGCCTGGCGTTCCCCGCAGCACCACAAGCAACACCCTCACTGCGCCCTACAACGATCTAGAAGCAGTAAAAGAACTGTTTGCCGAGAATCCTGACGCAATTAGCGGAGTAATTCTTGAGCCGATAGTCGGTAATGCCGGATTCATTACACCTGAGCCTGGCTTCCTTGAGGGCTTGAGAGAGCTCACCCAGGAACACGGTGCCTTGCTTGTCTTTGATGAAGTCATGAGCGGCTTCCGGGTCAGCTACGGAGGTGCTCAGGCTCGCTTTGGTGTAACACCTGATCTAACCACCATGGGGAAAGTCATCGGTGGGGGACTCCCCGTTGGTGCTTACGGCGGCAAAGCCGAAATCATGGAGATGGTGGCTCCCGCAGGCCCCATGTATCAAGCCGGCACACTCAGCGGCAATCCCCTGGCGATGACAGCCGGCATCAAGACCTTGGAGGTCTTGAAGCAAGAAGGCACCTATGAGCGCCTAGAAACCACCACTCAGCGTTTAATTGGCGGCATTATCGAAGCTGCCAAAGAAGCTGAGGTGCCGATCACCGGAAGCAGTATTGGTGCCATGTTTGGCTTCTTCTTTTGCGAAGGTCCAGTACGAAACTTTGAAGATGCCAAAGCAGCCAATACGGAACTCTTCGGCAAGATGCATCGAGCCATGCTCGAAAGGGGCATCTACCTAGCACCCAGTGCCTTCGAGGCAGGCTTCACATCCCTAGCCCATTCAGAAGCAGACATTGAAGCCACCCTGCAGGCATTCCGCGATAGCTTCGCGGCAGTGAGCTGAGTAAATAAAGAAGCCAATGAGAGCGGATCATTACCCCTCTCGTTGGCTTGATGTGAGCTTATGGGGAGCACCAATATCAGCAAACTAATTAGTAAATTTGCAGAATTCACCCTTCTGCCAAACCCTTATACCAAAAAGGGATACTGATTACTGCACTCAATCCCAAACACTAAGAAGGGAGTATCAGTTGAGGCAGATACGGCCTTATAAGTGACTAATATTCACTTATAAGCCTTGCCATATGCCTATGAGCACTTCACTCTGCAGAGCAAAATAGCCACAGCACTAGGAAGAGGCAAAGAGATTATTGGCTAGAACTCTTACTCACAAGACTGCGCAGATCGCTTATTCCGCTGAATAAAATCCTGCGTTTGCTTCTCAAAAAAACTTCGATACGCTGCCGGGTCGATATTCTTTTCCTTCGAATCACTTAAGAACTGCTTAAAACCACGCCAGCCAGCCTGTGTGATGAAGTAGTTAATTCCTTGTAAACACATCTTCACGAAAGGTAAGGAGTCATCTGCAGCCTTCAAATTTGGCAAAGGCCTATCAGGCAGCTGCGAAGCATATGCATGAGCAAGGCCTATTAAATCGCCCTCCCCATACTTATAACCAATCAGCTCAAAACCAACAGGCATCGCTGGGCTTGCAGACGTCCAACCGCCAACCAAGGCAATGGCAGGCAAGCCAGCGTTTGATGCAACCGGCGAAAAGGTAGTTGCTGTGAGCAATACATCCGAGTAATAACTTGGAGCTCGCCAAGAACTAAGCGGCATCAACAGAGCGTCAATACGATCTT
>JASLWC010000060.1 GCA_030741055.1 Prochlorococcaceae cyanobacterium ETNP18_MAG_14
AGTCACTCTTAGCAAACGTAGAAGGCTGTCAATTCGCCACAGTTTTTGCTTCCGGGGTAAGCGCAATCACAGCGATTACCTCTTCACTTAAATCCGGCGATCTGGTGCTTTGTGAGGAGAACCTCTACGGCTGCACGGTGCGCTTGTTCGAGCAAGTATTTAATAAATTCGGAGTGCGCACAACCTGGCTGGACTTCACTGATCCGAATTCTCTCAGTGCGATTACAAAGCAAAAACCAACTCTTATCTGGCTGGAAAGCCCCACAAACCCCCTACTTAAAGTGATCGATCTAGCGGCCGTCTGCGCTGCCGCTAAAGCAGAAAATATCCCAGTAGTGGTGGACAACACTTTTGCAACAGCTGTCCTGCAGCGCCCCTTGGAGCTAGGTGCAACCCTCTCTCTTACCAGCACCACCAAATACATCAACGGTCATTCTGATGCCCTCGGCGGTGTGGTCTGCACAACTGACCAGGAGTGGTACAGCCGTATGACCTATGCCCAGAAGGCCCTTGGTCTACAGCCCTCACCATTTGACGCTTGGCTGATCACTCGCGGCATTAAAACCCTGCCACTCAGGCTCGAACGCCAAATCGCCAATGCTGCAGCCCTGGCAGACCAACTTGCCATCCATCCACGCATGCTCTGGGTGCGCCATCCATTTCGCTCAGACCATCCCCAACATGCTGTCGCCCGAAAGCAGATGAGTGGTGGTGGCGCAATCATCACAGCCAGCCTCAACGCTGACCAGAAGCAGACTTACACATTCTGCAAAAGCTTGCGCTATTTCACGATGGCCGAAAGCCTAGGAGGAGTTGAAAGCCTCATATGCCATCCCGCCACCATGACCCATGCCTCCGTTGATCCTGAGGTGAAGCAAAAACTTGGCATTGATGATGGTCTAGTGCGCTTCTCTGTTGGCTGCGAAGACCTGGCCGATCTCAGCGCTGACCTAAATCAGGCCCTCGAACAATTGCAGTGAGCCCACGTGACCTACTGCTAAATCCCTGCTGGCACGCTGATGACCTCGGTCAAGCTCTACCAGACAGTCCCCATGCTGTTTCGGTAGCCCTACCCCGCTGGCAGGACGTAATCGCCTATGAAGAGAAAGATCCTGACTGCCTAAAGGCTCTGCGGGCTATCTACCCCCGCTTCGGGCTCAATCCACTGGTAGCAGAAGTGGCCCAGCAAGCGTTAGCCGAACATGGCTCTGCAGAGGGCAGTGCCTGGCCTTATCCCACCACCGCCGCCGCTGAACGTGCCCAGGTTCACTGCCATCGCATTGAGCCAATGGCATACACCGCTATTAAAAAAGTACGTGGCCTTCCATGCTTAATCACCGACGCAAAGGCTGCCTCAGCAGCAAAAGCGTTCTGGCAACACAGCGGTCTTGGCGCCTCCTCACGTCAAGCCGCTAGCGCGCTAGAGCGAGAGCCGGCTCCATTGCAGCAGAACAGCGCAAACGCCCAGTCTTCCCTACGCCAACGCCTTGCAGAGATCTATAGCTGCGATGACGAACTGGTGCAGCTCCATCCCTCTGGGATGGCCGCCCTCACCAAAGCCCTAGAAGCAATCACGCTGCTACGCCCCGGCAGACCCTTCCTGCAACTGGGCTTTCCCTATGTAGATGTGCTCAAGCTCCCTCAGGAGGTATTTGGAGGCAGCGATCTTCTGCTCACAACAGAGTCGAAACTATTGGCCGTTGAATTCGATCGCAGGCAACCAGCCGCTGTGATCGTGGAGCTACCTAGCAACCCGATGCTGCAATGCGTCGATCTGCCAGCTGTAGCGAAGCTGGCTCACTCTCGCGGTATTCCCGTAATCGCTGATGACACCATCGGCTCACCGCTCAATATTGATGTTTTGCCTTACGCAGACCTGGTGTTTAGCTCTCTAACTAAAAGCTTTGCCGGTCGTGGTGACATCCTGGCGGGCTCACTAGTGGTAAGCCCCCACTCTCGCTGGCGAGAACATTTCTGCAAACAGCTCTCGACTGCGCTGGCTCCCCTAGCGGATGCTGATGCAATCGCCTTAGAGGAAGCCAGCCGAGATGTGGCTCAAAGGGTGCCGCAACTAAACAACGCCTGCGAGGCATTGGCAAACCAACTGTCCAAACATCCGGCCGTTATCCGCGTGCTACATCCAGGCAAATGTGCCAACTTCCAGTCCCTGATGCGCCCCGGGGCCGGCCACGGTTGCCTGCTCTCTTTTGAGCTTGTAGGTGGATTAACACAAGCTAAACGGGTTTACGACGCCCTACAGGTCTGCAAAGGTCCAAGCCTCGGCACAAGCTTTACTCTTGTCTGCCCTTATGTACTGCTAGCTCATTACAACGAACTGAGCTGGGCAGAATCCTGTGGGGTACCTAGCCATCTACTGCGTGTATCGGTTGGCCTGGAAGATCCCGATGCACTTTGGCGTCGCTTTGAGATGGCGTTGACGGATTGAACCCCCAATCCCATCTCAAGGTCATCACAACAGATCAGTGTCTTAACCCATAGAGCAAAATTCCAGCTAATTATTAGATCAATTCAAACTCCAGCATGTCCCGCATTTACGAAGACAACAGCCAGGCAATCGGCAACACTCCGCTGGTGAGACTGCACTCTGTTACTAAAAACGCCAAAGCAACTGTTCTGGCAAAGATTGAGGGCCGCAATCCCTCCTACAGCGTCAAATGCCGTATTGGCGCAAACATGATTTGGGATGCCGAAAAGCGTGGCCTTCTAAATAAAGAGAAGACGATTATTGAGCCCACCTCTGGCAACACAGGCATCGCGCTGGCTTTCACAGCAGCAGCCCGCGGCTACAAACTCATCCTCACCATGCCCGAATCAATGTCGCTCGAGCGACGTCGGGTGATGGCAGTACTTGGCGCAGAACTGATCCTCACAGAGGCAGCCAAAGGGATGCCCGGTGCAATTGCTAAAGCAAAGGAGATTGCTGAAAGCAATCCACAGAAATACTTCATGCCCGGCCAATTTGAGAATCCAGCCAATCCCGACATTCACTGCAAGACAACTGGTCCAGAAATCTGGAACGACTGCGATGGGGGAATCGACGTCCTGGTTTCAGGCGTCGGCACCGGTGGCACAATCACCGGCGTATCCCGCTACATCAAACAAGAAAAAGGCAAGAGCATCCTTTCCGTGGCCGTCGAACCAACGCATAGCCCGGTAATCAGCCAAACCCTAAATAAAGAAGAGGTAAAGCCTGGTCCGCACAAGATCCAGGGCATTGGCGCCGGATTTATCCCCAAGAATCTCGACCTTTCCTTGGTGGACCGCGTTGAACAAGTCAGCAACGACGAATCCATCGCCATGGCCCTGCGCTTAGCAGAAGAAGAAGGGCTACTTGTTGGTATCTCCAGTGGTGCAGCAGCAGCAGCAGCCATTCGTCTGGCGGAGCAACAAGAATTTGCTGGCAAAACTATCGTGGTGGTGCTACCGGATTTAGCTGAGCGTTACCTGTCTTCAGTGATGTTTGAGACTGTGCCCACAGGCATCATTCAAGAGCCAGTGCCGGCCTAAGACGCATATCTGGCAATACAGCATCCGGCGGGATCCACATCGCATCGCCATAAGAGAAAAAACGGTACTGGTGCTCGATCGCCTCGGCATAGAGCGCCAATAACCGTTCACGGCCAACTAAGGCACTCACCAACAGCAAGAGAGAGCTTTTGGGCAAGTGAAAGTTGGTGAGCAAGCCATCGACTACAGCAAAGCGATAACCAGGCCGGATCACTAGGTTCACTGGCCCCCTAAACGACTTCAGAGTTCCACCACCTGCCAAAACTGCTCCTTCAAGAGCCCTCACGCTGGTGGTGCCAACAGCGATCACCCGGCCACCTCGAGCTCGAGTGGCCATCACCGCCTCAACCACCTCATCGCGCACCTCCACCCATTCGCTGTGAAGCTCCAACTGCGTTAAGTCCTCTGTCTCTACAGGTCGAAAAGTACCCAGACCAACATGAAGGGTCACACGTGCCTGCAGCACTCCTCGCTGCGCTAAGGCTTCCAACAATTCATCACTGAGATGCAGCCCAGCTGTCGGTGCAGCTGCAGCACCGGGGCGGGCTGCATAGCGAGTTTGATAGCGATCGCTATCACTTGGATCATGACGTTGGATATAAGGCGGCAAGGGCACTTCGCCATAGCGCTCAAGCAACGACTCGATCGCCTCGGCATCTGCATAACAAGATGGAAACTGCACTAGCCGACCCCCACTTGCAGGGTCATTGCCAATTACCTGCAAAGCGATGGGCTCCTGATCCAAAGCCTCAAGCCAAACTTGATCACCCGATCGCAAACGTTTGGCCGGTCTGGCCAAGCACAACCAGCGCCCCTCCCCGCGTGGCTCAAGCACCAATAACTCGGCCAAACCACCGCTTGAACGCCTTACCCGCAGCCGAGCTTTGAGAACACGAGTGTCATTGATCACGAGCAGATCGCCAGCTTGCAACTCCTCCTGCAAGTTCCAGACCTTGGCATGTCGAGCTTTGGAAAGCTCCTCTGCAAATGCCGGCAGAATCAAAAGTCGCGCTGCATGACGTGGCTCTACCGGTGCCTGAGCTATGCGCTGAGGATCCAACACATAGTCGTAAGAACTGAGTAGAGAATCTCTGGTATCTAACACTAAAAGAAGATAAGACGCGAGAAGGGATGAATCAGTTTCGTCTTAAGGCCAAACCAATCAAATGAAGTTAATGATCAACTATTCCGCCAGGTAATAACGCACCACGCAAAATACCCTGCTGTAGTCACCTGAAAGAGCCTTGAATAAATAACTAGCACGCTGATTAAGCAGCATCTGGTCAAGCCAGTCGCGGGGGATGACCAACGCCATTACCACAGTGGTGGTGCGCTCTGGATGAAGCTCTTCCTGCTCCACTACATAGTCACAGAAAGGGTCAATAACAGAACTAAAGTGGCTCTCCAAAAGGCGTAGCTCAAGTTCACCTGGTTGCTCGCCAATGAGTCCATCCCAAGCCGTACGGATTCGCTCTGAATCATCATTTTCACCAAGCACAATCACTGCCGTGACGGAGTCTGCAATTGAGCATCCGTAACGCAGCGCTTCCATAGAAGCGCTCATCAATTCTGGAATCCACACGATGCAGTGGTTACCCAAAAGAGGTGTACGAGGCTCCACCTTCAATGGGCCGAAATCAGGATCCAGAGCGAGTGCTGCATAAGCCCTGCGATAACGGCGACGGATTCGTGCCAAACCCCATACCAATAAAGGTATGGCAACCACCACCGTCCAGGCACCCTCCTCGAATTTGCTCACCACGATCACCACCAGCACCAGAAAAGTGGTGCTGGCACCAAGCGCATTCATCAACATTCGTCCCTGCCAGCCAGCACCCCGCAAACGCCACCAATGACGTACCAATCCCAACTGGGAGAGAGTGAAAGCCGTGAATACACCTAAGGCATAAAGGTTCACAGCAACAGTGGTATCGCCATGACAAATCACGATGATCAACGCCGTGACCACCACCAGAACGCCAATGCCGTTCTGATACACCAATCGATCACCTATCCAGCTCAACTGCCTTGGCAAACAATGATCTTCTGCCAACATCGCCGCCAAACGTGGAAAGCCCGCAAAGGCGGTATTGGCCGCTAACACAAGAATGAAAAGAGTGGAAAGCTGCAGGGCCCATAACAGAACACTGCTAGAGCCAAAAGCCCGAGAGCCAATCTGAGCCAACACTGTGACCCGATCATTGGGGACGATTCCATACATGTAGCCCAGGCCGCTCACCGCCAGGAACATGGTGGATAGCAACACACCTAAAACCAACAACGTGCGACGGGCATTAGCGACTGCAGGTTCCTTAAAAACTTTCACCCCGGTAGCAATGGCCTCAATACCAGTCATCGCCGAACAACCTGAACTGAAAGCCCTAAGGATCAAAAACCACCCAAGTGGCTGAACTGCTTGAGCAGCTGGTGGCATATCCGGCACAAAACCATGCACAAAAACGAGGTCTTTCAATCCTGCAAATATCAACAACGCCACCATCACCACAAAGGCATAGGTAGGTAGCGCAAAAATCCGTCCAGCCTCCTTAAGACCACGCAAATTTGCCCAGCCGATCAACACCAAAAGAAAAAGCGCCAACGAGACTTCGTGATCGAGCATCGACGGCACAAGGGAAGAGAGGGCCTGAGTGCCGGCCATTAAGCTCACCCCCGCAGTGAGGGTGTAGTCGATCAGCAATGCCGCACCCGCAATCAAACTGACATTGCGGCCAAGATTGTCGCGTGCCACGACGTATGAGCCACCACCTTCTGGATAGGCCTCAATCGCCTGCCGGTAAGAGAGCACAACAATGGCAATTAGTCCGATGATCGCCAAGGTGATCGGCACGGAAAGCCCCAAGGCGCCGCTGCCGCCAAGGATCAGAACACCAAGCGATGCTTCTGTGGCATAAGCCACCGATGACAAGGCATCCGATGAGAGGATCGGCAGAGCCTGAATATTGGCAAGACGTTGATCGGTAGCCCTGTTGCGCAGCAGTGGATTACCGAGGAGTTTCTGAAAAAAGCTCAAGTCACCTTGGAATCATTTTCTTCAGGATGCACAAAAAAAAGCCAATGGTCTCTCAGCGAACCTGATAACAACTCTCTGACAAAAAGATGCCCAGTAAAGACAACCTGCTTCAATCTTGCCCCCTTAGTGATCTGGTTAGACAAACTGAGCTGATAAAGCTGCCAATTAAAGCGCCAAAGTTTCCGGTCGAGTCTCAATCAATTCAGCTAAATCCTTGAGGAAGGCTGCAGCATGAGCGCCATAGATCACCCGGTGATCTGCCGTGAGATTTACCTGCATCTGAGGCTTAACCGCAATAGAGCCATCCTTAGCTGCTACGACAGAGGGCCGCGATGCAGCTACCGCCAAAATTGCGCCAGTTCCAGGAGGGAGAATTGCATCAAAACGATCTACGCCGAACATACCCAGATTGGAAAGAGTGAAGCTGCCGGTGCTGTATTCCTCAGGCTGTAGTTGCTTACTGCGAGAACGCTTCACCAGATCGCTCCACTGCCTTGACATCTCGTAGAGGTCAGTGCGATCAGCGTTCTGCAACACCGGTGTAATCAGTCCGCCGTCGTCCATTGCCACAGCAACAGCAACATTCACCTGCTCTGGATAGGCCATCCCTTCAGAGCTATAGGCCGCATTCACCTGAGGATGACGAGCAAGAGTCAGAGCCACAGCCTTGGCCAACAAGGCCGTCATCGTCACGCCTTTGGGCTTCACCTGCTTATAAAAAGCATCCAACTTATCGGTGATAATCGTGTAGCCAACCCTGAAACAAGGGAAGGCCAAACTGGCCTCCATGTTGCGATTAACAGCTTGCTGAAGATTATTGAAAGCTGCTGTTTCCCCGGAAGCTCCAAAGCTCTGACCTGCCGGAGCAGAAATAGCATTAGCAACACCTAGCGAACCGGCATGACCCACAGCAGCTGGGGCACTACCTTCTGCGACCCGAGGCACACTTATCGGCTGACCTGCAGCCTGCTGCACATCATCAGCCTGGATGCGCCCATGAGGTCCACTTCCACGCAGCTTATTTAGGTCAACACCCATCTGCGCTGCAAGTTTTTTTGCTCGTGGGGAAGCCACGATGCGTCCATTACTAACAGCCGTAACGCTGGCAACAGGTTGTGGGGCTATGGGAGGAGAAGCAAGAGCAGCTGGTGCTGGTTCTTTTTTGGCTTTTGAAACCGCTTGCGCAGGGGTTGGATCAGCAGCAGGTGCAGCAGGAGCCTTGGCCTGAACTGCCGCAATTTCGGCCTCGCTTTCAACAATCAAACCAATCGTTTCACCCACCGGGGCCGTACTACCAGCCGGCATCAACACCGCAGCTAGGTAGCCGTCTTGAAATGACTCCACATCCATATCGGCTTTATCTGACTCGACCACCAGCACCGACTCACCGCGACCAACCTTTTCTCCTGGTTGCTTAAGCCACTCAATGATCTTGCCCTCCGTCATCGTCGAGCTCAGGGCAGGCATGAAAATGTCGTGAGTCGCCATATTGCTGTCAGGAGCAGGGGTTTGGGGGTGCGTTCAAAAAGTTTTAGTCTTTGAACCAACTATTCCGGCATTTTAATTGGGCGTGGAAGGGCGATTATCGGGCTAGGGGGCATCAGGGTTGGGTAGGTGGTGCAAGTCATTGCGCAAGCCCACTTATGGGAAAAAATTATAGGATTTTTTTGAAAGCAAAAGGAATGGTATGTAGGTTCATTTATCTATCGTTCTTTGTTGGGGAACTACCTTCTTGTTATAAAAACACCACCCCGTAAGGAGGAGATGGTGTAGATATGACAACTAATAGAACAGTG
>JASLWC010000061.1 GCA_030741055.1 Prochlorococcaceae cyanobacterium ETNP18_MAG_14
TGATTGCATGCTGATTGTGAGTGCTGCCAAGGAGTTTGCAATAGACCCAGCTGAACTTCCTGTCTGGCATCGACGTGCCGCCTCTGCATGAAGTAGCGCAACCGCAGCCAAAGACTCACCCTGACAGATGCCAGCCGTAGCAAAAACAAGAGATCCCAAGCCAGCGGCATAGCCAGCCAACAAATCACCTAAACCACTACGAGCAACCCAACTGGCGGTTTCGCCAAGCTGCCAGGCTGCAGACGAGGGATCCGCCACCACGCTATGTGCACCCTTGAGCAGTACAACAGCTCCACAAAGCCTGGCTGCTTCGATAGCCGCATCTAGAGGCTCTCGATCTTTGATTTGCGGAAACAATCTCCTGAACTCCGCTAGATGGGGGGTGATCCAAGTAGGACCTTGGCGCTGCTTTAACCATTGCCAACCCTGATTGGAGAGCGCTAATCGATTAAGAGCATCAGCATCTAGCACCAACAATCCCGCAAAAAGCCGCAACGGTTCTGCCATATCTGACCAGGATTCTTCAGATCTACCTAATCCTGGGCCGATCAATATTGCATCGACCCGACTGAGGTCATGATTAGCCAACCAGGGGCCAACATTCATGCCACCTGACGCAGAACTATCAAGTGCGGCCTTCAGAACAACTTCCGGAGCTACTTGCCAGAGTTGATCAGCAACAGCAACAGGGACAACAGCTTGAATGCTGCCTGCACCGCTAGCGATTGCGCCCTTAATCGCCAGCGAAGCCGCACCAAGGTAATCATCACTACCAGCGATCACTAACACACGCCCACGTTGATATTTCATCGCCCCTGGTGCAGGTTGCGGCCAAGGGAGTGTGGACAAATCCGCTGAGCAAATCCTCCGAGGTTGCCGCTTAGGCAACTGCTGCAACAGGCTCTTTGGCACACCCATATCAACACGCACCAGATGGCCAACATGGGCGATAGCCCCATCCTGAACAAGGCCTTGCTTGATTAAACCCACTGTCAGCGTTCTGGACGCCACAGCAGCACCACCTGGCAAGGGCCGGCCGGCATCTGAACACAGCCCAGCCGGCACATCCAAACTCACCAGTTTCCCAGGCTGGCAACTTTGCCTAGCCTGCAGTAGAGATGCCAACGTTTCAGGCAGTGGACGAGTTTGTCCAAGCCCAAACAAAGCCTCTACCCAAAGAGCCTCTGCCGCAATATCAGGAGAATTCTGAAGTTGCTCAATACCAAGCCAATTGACATACGACCAATGCTGGAGAGTTAACGATTGACGAATCGGCAGAGGGGCCCAAACCTGGACCTTGACTCCTGCAAGATGTAACTCCCTAGCGACTACTAATCCATCACCACCGTTATGACCAGGCCCCACCAACACCACCACGCCATTCGCCAACAGCCCCGGTTGTTGGCGAAACCAAGCTGCCATCGCCTGGCCCACTTTTTCCATCAAAGCAGCGATCGGCAAGCCGCTGGCAAACATCTCTTCCTCAAGAGCCGCCATTTGTGCGGCGGTAACCAAAAGGTGATCAACGTCGGATGGAGGCCAGGACAAAACTGCAGCGCATATCAACTCACTATGGAGACATCACAGCGGTAACGCCTATGCCGCCACGAATCCAAACACGCCTTAGCCATGCTTCAAGCTCACCGGCAACCTCTGCTGGTGAAAAGGCCCTGACACGTCTGCAGTGCTGGCCGGGCGAGCACCGGGTAGCAGTAGGGCTCTCAGGCGGTGTGGATAGTTCCCTCACCGCGGCCCTGCTCGTGGAAGCGGGCTGGCATGTGGAAGGGCTCACACTCTGGCTAATGAGTGGCAAGGGCACATGCTGCGCCGAGGGGCTTGTGGACGCCGCAGGCATCTGTGAACAGCTAAAGATTCCCCACCACATAGTGGATTCGCGAGTCAACTTTCAACAAGAAGTCGTCGACCGAGTAGTGCAGGGATATCAACAAGGGCTGACACCCCTACCCTGCTCGCGCTGTAACCGCTCGGTGAAGTTCTCCGCAATGCTCAACTGGGCCGAAAGCGAAGGTCAGCTGCACCGAATTGCCACTGGCCATTACGCCCGAATTCGACATAGCGAGGATCCAAAAAACAGCCAAGCCTTACCTGGAGATGGCACTGGCAGGCACAAGCTTTTGCGTGGTCTCGATCAGAACAAGGATCAAAGTTATTTCCTCTACGACCTTCCCCAAGCTGTACTAGGGAAGGTCGTCTTTCCCCTAGGGGAGCTCACCAAGGCAGACACCAGACGTGAAGCGGAGCGTTATGGCCTGCGCACAGCCGATAAACCAGAAAGTCAAGACCTATGCCTTGCTGATCACTACGGCTCAATGCGAGCCTTCCTAAACAACTACCTGCCTAGTAAAGAAGGAGAGATTGTGCTGCAAGACGGCACAGTCGTGGGTGCGCACGATGGCATTCAACATTTCACAATTGGCCAGCGCAAAGGGCTGAGGGTGGCCTGGCAAGAACCGCTGCACGTGGTGCGACTGGATGCAGCAACCAATCAAGTAGTAGTTGCCTCTCGAGCAGAATCGGGGCGCGCCAGCTGTGTTGTCGGTGCAGTCAACTGGCTTTCAATTGCACCACCAAGCAGCACCTTCAACGTAGAAGTGCAAGTGCGCTACAGAAGTCGGCCTGTTCCCGCCCTTCTCACTCCCTTAAAAGCCACTGCAGAAGACATCGCCGCTGAGCGTCCTCACCGCTGCCAGCTGACCTTTAACGATCAACAATTCTCGATAACACCAGGCCAGGCAGCAGTGTTTTATGCCGCAGATGCTGTGCTCGGCGGCGGCCTAATCGAGCAGAGCAACTGAGTCTGAGCTCTGAGCTAAGCGCGAAAATGCGACCAGCCAAGCCCTAGCGCTCCAAAAAGCATCAGGCCAATTAGTGGGGCCTCTCGATAGCGGGTATAGCCGGTTAAACCCTGATGGAGATGCAGATCCGCCAAACCAATACCAGCGGTAAAAGGAGCCAGCAAGGGCTGCTGCTTACCTGTCGCCAAAACCAAAGCTGAGGGTCCTGTATTCGCCACGCTGAGTAGATCCCTAGCCGTTTCGATGCTGCGCAGCTGTGCCAATGCAATGAACTGCCGCTGCAGGGCAAGCGGATAGGGATCAAGGTTGGCCACTGCAAGTAACCATTGAGCTCCATCCGCCACGGCCTCTGCTAAACCAGCACCATCACTGAGCTCGTAGCAAATAGCCACGGCTGCGGCAGGACCAGGCCACTGCAACAAACGCGAAGGTTCACCAGGTTGAAGGCCTCCAACAGCTGATAGCCCACGAAAAACACCTCCAGGCAACGCCGGCATCCATTCCCCCAGCGGCACTAAACGATGTTTATCAATGAAGGCTGAAGCCACTTGTTCTCCGCGCTCTACCACCAACAAGGCACTACGTTGCTGACCACGCTGCCAGCGAAACCCACCAGTCAGCAAAGGCAGTGAGGCAGGTCTGAGCAGAGTTTGACCAGGAGGAAGCAGGCCTTCTGGCGCCACCAACCAGGCTGCATCTAGATCAGCAGCACGATCTAGAGCCTGTTGTAGATCCTCTGGTAAACGACGCTGCTGCAGCTCGGAAAATTTGCTGCGTGTTGGGATAGCCGGCTGCCAGAGGGCTACTGAAATAGGTGCAGATGCTCCTGCAGGACGCAACAAACTCCAACCAAGCCCATGAGCCAGCAATAAAAACAACAGCCCTAACACCAAAGGCCTACGCCAGCCGATTCCACGACGCCAAGCAAGCAGCGTTTGCCACAACCACCAACCGATCAGCATCTGAACTGTGGCCAAGCCACCAGCCCCAAACCAACGCGCCAAACCTGCCAGCGCTCGATCATCTGGCAAAAGACTGCCACCTACGCCAATCCAAAACAGGGGTAAGCGAGCCAGCAGCACTTCGGCGAGGCCCCATATCGACGCCATCAAAAGGAGATGAAACGCCTTGGCTCGAAAGCCTCCATCTCGAGTTGCTGTATGGGCAAGCCAAGTTCCCAACCAAGCCCAAAGTCCTACAAGCACTGCTGCGGCTGCACCGCAAAACAACCAAATCGAGGCAGCAACAGGAAAACTCAGTACTGCAGGTACCCCAATCCAAGTAAGTGGATGCAACGCCAGTAACCAGCGATGGCTCAACAGCACTGCCAAAGCACCCCAAATGCAGCTGGCGCCAGGAGAACGACTAACCGACCAGAGCAAAGCCAAGGCAGGAGCCATCCATAAAAGCCCCCCTTGAGTGAGGCCAATCCCCGCCAACACACCACCGATCGCCCCTTGCAAAAGCACTAGGGATCGGTCATTGCTCATGGTCATGGCCAAACACCAAAGCCATCTTGACGCGGTCGGCGAACAGCCAAAAGCTGCGATGGATTGCGCAAGATCGTTGTCTCAGCTTTTGCTTCGTGAGATTGGCACCTCAATGATGGGCACTGATTACCACAATCATGTCGCCACGTGTTGCAATCAAGCTGCAGTGAATTGCCATAGGCTCAATAACATCCTCAATAGTGATAGTTGGTTAAATTTAAGAAAATAATAGTGAGGGTATGCAGGTATTACTAGTGCCCTGAGGTTGAAAGTTTGCCTTGCAGTGTCTATAAAGCTACATCAAGTTAATTAGCACCCTAAATCACAACCACATGGACATTTAATGGCCATGGTGATAGCAGATACTAATCACGTCTTTCAGCATTGGCCTTCGCAGAAAATGCCGAAGTTGCCAGATCAGTTAAGTTACTTATAGAGTTTATCTAATTTCGATATGTATCGTAGATTTACGTATCTAGTCGAAGACTCTGTAAGCAATCAGAGTAAACACTTAAGCTAATAACTGACGCATTCCCATGATTGAGCAAGATGAACCAAAAGGTCAATAGTTCAAGCCTGGACTTTGACGGTGAATATGGCCTTAGATACCGATCATCCGTTCGTGGCTCAATTCCTGGTTACGAAACATTTTTGGAGTTTGCAGCAAGCACACTGAAATCTCAATGCCCAGAAGCACAAGATTGTCTTATTATTGGTCCTGGTGCTGGAGAAGAGCTGACTCTTTTTCTAGGAGTATTAACCAACGCTCGGTTCACTTTGGTGGAACCAAGTGCACAAATGCGCTCGTTCTGCATGGCAGAGCTGCAAAAAATCAATGCCACTGAACGTTGTAATTGGATAGCAAACACATTGGCTATAGCGATGAAGGAGTTAAAAGCTGAATCATTCGATGCCGTCATCGCACTCAACCTCATGCATCTATTCCCACCAGCGAAGCAAGCTGAAGCATTTGATCAACTCAGCACCCTCGTAGCACCAGGGGGGACTATGCTACTAAGCAGCTACAGCGAAAACCTAAACCCGCTGAGCAATAATCTGATCGTTTCAATCGCTATAGAACGCCTACGTATTCAAGGAATAACTGAGGAACAAATTAAAATGATTTTTTCAAGTCGTAATCAATCAGTATTTTCTTTTGACCCCTCTAGGCTTGTAAGTAATTCCAAGGTAAAAGACTTGGGAGCCCCGCTGCAACTCATGCAAGTGGGTTTGATTCGGATGTGGCTATGGATACGAGCATCGACAAAAGCTTAGGCAGAGAGTGCTTCTAGGGGAGAAGGCCTACTCTTCGCTAGCATCCAGACCAAATATAATGTTATGACCATCAAAATGGTGCATTCCGCTAGATCTTCAAACCGCCTAAAATTAGATGATCCAAACGATGGCCTAACAGCAACAAGGAAGATATTCAGCTCAACAATTGATGGAGAAGAAACAATTTACGCTTGGCAAGGGAAAGTATATAGCCATGTTCCAGGTGAACGTGATCGCCATCTATTCAATATTGAAGGGATGAACATACGAACAACTCAAACCCATAAAGATGAACAGAGAGGGGTTGGATTCCGCATGCTTTCAAAAGAAGTAATGCTTTTCCTAGATTCTACATCTAATGAAACACTCCGAGAATGGACCAACCCATGGACTGATCAGAGAGTCAAGATCTTTCATGTTGCTAATGATCCTGTAAATAGCCGACCTATTTTCCCAAACAAGCATGGTTTTGAAGGCAATATTCTTAACGGAAAGGTTCTTCTAAGCTATCAAATTCCACTGTTTTATGATAATCCTTTAATTGGCATGATGGAAAGCAACCAGCACGAAAACTATCATGCACTAGAGATGTTTGATTTCTTTCTTTCTGAACAGGATCTTACGGATGAAAAGTCTCCAAGAGTAAGTGACATTACAATTGCCTGGAACCGCATTTCTCAGTGGGAACCATGGATGCAGATGGGAGATAAGAAGGGTGAATTGATTTTTGACGCCGCAGGCACGAGAGTTGGCTCATGGAATGAGCTCTCAAGAACACTAAGAAATGAGATAGAACAGAATTATCCAAAATTTCAGACACCACCACCACTTGATGATGCGCGCACTAATCAAACCACCTGGCGTAACTATAAAGAGTGGCTAATAGCTAGGCAATCAAATGTCTAATGAATAGGGGCCAAGTGAATTCATATCAGCTATTCATTATTTAAGATCCAAAATCAATTTCACTCTGCAAAGATATTATTAATTACATCAATAGGTAAGAAGCCAAACAAATTAAACCTGCACAATCGCAATGAACTAAGAAGCCTTGCTAAAAACCATGTCCATCCAAAGGTCAATGGCCTTTTTCTTCTAGCTCATGGATCGATTCATCGACGCTAAGCAGCCCTTGTTCTCGAATTACAAGCGAACCAAAACCATGAGACAAGCCTCTTATTCTCAATCTCGGCTTAGCCAGCCAAAAGGAAATCGATGCACTGCGAAGCAAAACCGGCCGGCTGGAACACCTTCTACACCAACTTAAAAAGCAGCAATGAACCAAGAGCAGACGGAAGCCGAATCTCCTGCCAGAATCATGTTGATTGATGATTGAGATTCAGTGCGCGACATCTTCATCAGTGCAGCCGTCTTTGTGGTGTGCGTGATTGTGGCCGTTGTCAGCCAGATCGTGTCCCCTTCAGTTGTGGCCGCCGACAGCAATTTCAACGCCGTTCAAGCTGCAATGCGCCCTATCGAGGCAATTGCTGTAAACAAAGCAGTTTTGGAACTGGATCCCAACGATCCAAACCCAACACTTTTCGCAATGGCTAGCAACACCTCCCCAGCAGATGCGGTTAAAGCTGATGCCACTCAAACAACTTCATCAGCCCTTGGCGGCCCACTAGAGGTAGAAAAACCCCAAATGACAGCTAGTGGCCTAAGCATTACTGAACTCAAGATCGGCGACGGCCCAGAAGCAAAAGCAGGCCAAACCGTTTCCGTGAACTACCGAGGCACACTTGAAAACGGTAAAGAATTCGATAGCAGCTACGAAAGAGGGCCATTCAATTTCCCCCTCGGGGCTGGGCGTGTGATCAAAGGCTGGGATGAAGGGGTCGCCGGCATGAAAGTTGGCGGCAAGCGCAAGCTAGTCATCCCTCCAGAACTGGGCTACGGCACCCGCGGCGCCGGTGGTGTCATCCCTGGCAACGCCACTTTGATTTTCGAAGTCGAGCTGCTTGGCATCAACTAAGCCAATACAAAAGCAAGGGGGGGAAATTAAAGCCAGTTAGCAATCAGCCTGGGTAGGCTTTTGCTGGCTTTCTCTACCTGCCTGATGTTGCGCTCGGCACTTTCAACAATTCTCAGCAACCTGCCGGCCCGTTCGGTCCAGGCTCATTGTGATGGCCCTTGCGGCGTTTACGATCCCGCCTCGGCACGAATTGCAGCTGAAGCAGTTGTTTCGATGACCAAAAAACTGCTCGAACTGCAGCCTCCCTCAGGGAGCGATCCAACAGCTTGGGCGGCATACAACAACACCTTCTCTCGCTATGTAGCAATCAAGGAAGAACAAGCTCAGCAAACCAAGAATGAGCTACTGATCCTCTGGACGGATTACTTCAAGCCAGAGCATCTTGCTACTTTCCCGAATCTGCATGAGATCTTCTGGAAAGCAGCCAAGCTCTGCAGCGCTTGCAAGGTCAATATCGATCAAAGCAAAGCAGATGAGCTGCTCAAGGCTGTCGAAACGATCCACAACATGTTCTGGAAATCCAAGGGTCGCAATGACACCTGGGTTACAGCCAGTTAAGCCAACAGGCCCCATTCCATCAGCGAACTGGCGTTCGCTGATCCTGCTGCTTTCAGGTCGCCGTCGCCGCTGTCGTGTCGACGGCGACTCGATGCGCCCCACCCTGGCAGCCAATGACGTGGTGATCTTTC
>JASLWC010000062.1 GCA_030741055.1 Prochlorococcaceae cyanobacterium ETNP18_MAG_14
CGGCGACCGCCAAGGCGGTCATGGGGAGCCGCAAATCCCTCCAGGTTTAAGCCGCCAATGCGGTATGAACCTGGTTGCACGAGGAAGCGACCACTAGCGACTCGAGCTCCTTCATCAGCGAGTTCAGAGCTGGCAAGGATCACAGTGGCATTCACCCGGGGCTCGCGCAGGCCTGCAGCGCAGCCCACGGCCTTGAATGGGTTCAGCAGCACCGATTGTCCACCGCCTTGGATCAGTAGAGCACTGTGGCCGTAACTCGTAATCGTGACTCCGCCGGCAATGGCCGAGGAGGCTGAGGACAGTACTAAACCCACAGCTGAGGCTGCAGAAAGGCTACGGGTGCTCAGAACCTTTAAGAGGGAAGGCATGAGTGGAAGCGGGAGTGTTTTGGAAGTTAGCAGTGCTTTTCGATTGGTTCAGCAAGCCTTAGAAAGTTGCTGAGTAGTTGATGGCCTGCTTCGGTCAGCACACTTTCAGGATGGAACTGCACACCTTGCAGATGTGGGTGTGCCCGATGACGCAGGCCCATGATCGTGCCGTCCTCAAGCCAGGCCGTGATTTCGAGGCACTCGGGCAGGCTGTCTTTCTCAGCAATCAGACTGTGATACCGGGTTGCTGTAAGCGGTTGCGGTAGGCCTGCAAACACGCCGTCGCCTTGATGCAGAACAGGTGATGTTTTGCCATGCATCAGTTCATCCGCGCGCACAACCTTGCCGCCGTAAGCCTGCGCTAGAGCTTGGTGGCCGAGGCAAACGCCCAGGGTGGGGATACGCGGGGAGAGTTCAGTGAGCACCTCCAGGCAGACGCCGGCTTGGTCTGGATCTCCTGGCCCTGGAGACAGCAGGATGGCGGCAGGTTGCAGCTCACGGATCTGTTGGAGCGATAGAGCATCGTTGCGCTCCACCATCAAATCGCTTGCGATTGGGTGTTGTGATGCCAGCTCGCCGAGGTATTGCACCAGGTTGAAGGTGAAGCTGTCGTAGTTGTCGATTACCAGGAGCATGGGGCTGCAGGGCGTTAGAGCCCAAGGCGGATTATTAGTGGAGGTAGAAGTAGCAGTAGAGCTATCAGTAGAGAGCTAATAGCGGCAACCAGCACAGCTGCCGCTGCACAGTCTTTGGCGATTCGTGCTAGCGGATGAAAGCGGCGACCGATAGCTAGGTCCACTACAGCTTCAATGGATGTATTGAGTAACTCCAAAACCAGAACGGCCGTCACCATGAGGACCAAGACGGCAAGATCGTTGGGCTTGAGTTGCAACCAAAGTCCTAGCCCGAAGACGACGGAGCCAATTATTAAATGGATGCGGAAGTTGCGTTGGCTGATAACGCCATAGGCCAGACCTTGGGCTGCATAGCGGAAACTGGTTGGTAGATCTGCGGCAATTCGCCAGGCTCCTCGACGGGCTGCTCCATGCCCTTGATTGGACAGTGTCTTGATTTTGTCGGACGCCAAATTACTGGTCTGAGGAAGCATTCGTTATCTCTTTGATTGCATTACTAGCGGTGCTGAACATTACCGTTGATGCTCAGAAGTTGCTCTTGGCAGCTCAACATCGTTTTCAGACTTTCACTGCTGGGATGATCCCAGCCCAGTAGATGTAGCAGGCCATGGCTCACTAGCCAGCGGAGTTCTAGGCCTAGTTCATGGCCTTGTTCTCTGGCTTGGCGTTTTGCTGTTGGAACTGACACGACAATGTCGCCAAGTTCTAGGCAAGTGTCTCTAGGCAGGATGAAGCTGTTATCCAGCGCGGGGAAGGAGAGGACGTCCGTCGCTTCAGATCGTTGGCGCCACGAGCTATTCAGTTCAGTGATGGTGGCGTCATCCGTGAATTGAAGCCCCAGGCTGAGCACTGGGCTTTGGCGCACAACTTCAGGGCAGGTAAGGGCCGGGTTGCTACGGATCGTTTGGATCCAGATTTTGAGCTCTTGGTGCCAGGGATTTGGCTTGGTAAGGCGGAGCCTGGTTTCCGCATCCGCCGACCATCTATAGGCGTCATTCTCGGCAGGATGAAAGGCTAGATCTAGATCTAAGGCGATTGGATAGGCTTCATTTGCGCTCATTTGCGCATCAATGTGGAAGTGTGGGTCGTCCCAGCCAGGCGAGCACCAGAATGAATCCCACAAAGCCAGCGGTGGTGAGACCAAAGTGCCAAAGGCTTTGCCCGCCTTTGCGCATCATGTTGCGCATCGCCAGCTTCACGAAGCTTGCGGGGGGTGTTCCTTGTGATTGGGGCTCTTCGGAGCTTGGATTTGTCGTCATTGAACGTTTGATTTAACTGTCGAGATCGTTGCTTGGACGATCGACACCCTGGCGGAGAAGGGCCTGAATGAATCGATCTAAATCACCATCCATCACAGCTTGCACGTCCGTGGTTTCTTCTGTTGTACGTAGGTCTTTCACCATCTGATAAGGATGGAGTACGTAGTTGCGGATCTGATTGCCCCAGGCAGCTTCAACAATATCGCCGCGGATGTCAGCGATCTCGGCAGCACGCTGCTCTTGGGCTATCACCATTAGCTTTGCTTTGAGCAGAGCTAATGCCTTCTCTTTGTTTTGTAGTTGTGAGCGCTCTTGTGTACAGCGCACAGCCAATCCTGTTGGGATATGGAGAATGCGCACGGCTGTTTCTACCTTGTTGACGTTTTGCCCCCCGGCGCCCCCAGAGCGGCTGGTGGTTACTTCTAGATCTTTTTCGGGGATATCTAGCTCTACTTTCTCGTCGATTTTGGGCATCACCTCGACGCCTGCAAAGCTCGTCTGGCGCTTGTCATTGGCGTTGTAAGGAGAAATCCTCACCAGCCTGTGGGTGCCTTTTTCATTGCGTAGGTATCCGTAGGCATAGCGTCCTTCTATTTCAACTGTGGCACTCTTGATACCGGCTTCTTCTCCTTCGGAAAGTTCGTTCACGCTCACTTTCATGTCGTGATCCTCTGCCCAGCGGGTATACATCCTGAGCAGCATCTGAGCCCAGTCTTGAGCATCTGTGCCACCGGCACCGGCGTTAATTGATAGAACGGCTCCTTCCTTGTCGTAATTACCGCTTAGCAGTCGTTCGAGCTCCCAGCGATCAAGGCCTTGACGCAGTTGTTTAAGCCCCGACTGGGCTTCGTTAAGTAATTCGTCGTCTGGCTCGAGGTCGTAGAGCTCTAAAGTGGCCTGGGCATCGTCTACGGCACCACACCAGGACGCTAGTTGCGCCAGTTGGGCTTTTACCTCATCAAGCTGACGCATCTGCTTCTGCGCGTTTTGCTGGTTATTCCAGAAATCTGGTTGAGCAGCGAGTTGTTCGAGATCTTGTTGGCTTGCGTTCAGAGCAGGAACGTCAAAGACAGTCCTGGGCTTGGCCCAGGCGGTCGGTGAGCTCTGAAAGGTCGCGTTTGAAGTCGGTGAGGTCTAGCAACGTTGGTGCTTGTGTCTAGCGATATGACGCTATCAGTGGGTTCATCCTGAATAGGATTCGCATGAAGTCACTACAGCCCCATGGCCAAGGTTGAGATCTATACCTGGCAGTCATGCCCGTTCAGTATTCGTGCCAAGGCTCTATTGGATCGCAAAAAGGTGAGTTACATGGAGCACTCCATTGATGGCGATCATGGGGCTCGCATGGCGATGACTGATCGAGCTGGGGGGCGCAACACTCTTCCTCAGATCTTTATCGACGATCGGGGTATTGGCGGTTGTGATGAGTTACATGCTTTAGAGAGTGGCGGTCAGCTTGATGACTTGCTCCACGGCAAGGCTTGAGATCATGCGACAGCTGTTCGTATTGGATCCTCTTGAGCGCATTAACCCCGCCAAGGATTCCTCCGCCGCTTTAATGCAGGCGGCTCAGCGGGCATCGATTGAGGTGTGGGCTTGTACCCCTGCCGACCTTCAGGTTCGCGGGGATCAGCCTTTGGTGATTGCCATGCCCGTAATAGCTGAGCCCTGGATCAGCAAAGGTGAGTCACAGAACCTTCTTTTGACTGACTTTGCTTGCATTTGGATGCGTAAGGATCCTCCGGTGGATGAGGCCTATCTCTATGCCACTCACTTGCTCGAGCTAGCAGAGCGCTCTGGTGTGTGCGTGCTTAATAAGCCAGCTTCGCTGCGGGCCTGGAATGAAAAGCTCGGTGCGTTGCGGTTCAAAAACTTGATGGCCCCTACGTTTGTCGCTAGTCGAGTAAGCGAGTTGGCGGCCTTTGCCCGTGAGCAAGGCGAGGTGGTGCTTAAGCCTCTTGCTGGCCGTGCTGGTCAGGGGGTGGTGCGAGTCGCTGCGGCGGCTCCTGGGCTAGAGGCGTTACTTGAGTTGGTTACGGATCAGGAGCAGCTGCCGGTAATGGTGCAGCGCTTTCTGCCAGCTGTCAGCAAGGGAGATAAGCGCATCCTGCTAGTGGATGGAGAGCCTCTTGGCGCAGTGAATCGTCGTCCCAAGGCTGGTGATTTTCGCAGCAACCTCGCCATGGGTGGAAGCCCTGAGCTCACAGAGTTAGACAGTCGCGAATTGCAGATCTGTTCAGAGCTAGCACCTGTTTTGAAAGAGCAGGGATTGTTTTTTGTGGGAATTGATGTGATTGATGGAATGTTGAGCGAGATCAATGTCACCAGTCCCACTGGCATTCGTGAGGTGGAGCGTCTCAAGGGAGTCCCGCTTGCTGATCAAGTCATTGGTCGTTGGCTGGTTAGTTTTGGTTGAGCCTGGGTTCGTAGCTCGAGCTGGTCTGCCAGTACAGATAGCTTCAGGCCTACTTCCTGCAACTCTGTTTCAACTACAGAGCCTCGAACTAAACCGGCTCCAGCCGTGAGATCAAGCACTGAATTACGGATATGGCCACAGCGGATCGCCACTCTTAGTTCTGCATCGCCGCTTGTGTCTATCCAGCCAATCGGCGCTGCATAGTTGCCACGTTCAAATGGCTCCAATGTGCGTAGCCATGCCATTGCCTCACGACAAGGCAGACCCGCAACTGCAGGTGTGGGATGAAGAGCATTGGCCAGATTAAGGGATGTGTGTCCATTGGCATTGGCTGTAATTGGCGTGTGTAGATGCACCAGTTGGCCATGACGAGCGAGTTGGGGGTTTCTTGGTCGCCGTGGAGTCAGCCCTTGATTGCACAGCTGCTGGGTGATCGAGGTGACGACTAGTTCATGCTCGCGGCGGTCTTTCTCAGACTTGAGCAGTTTTTGTCCATCGTCATTTGGATCAGCAGTGCCGGCCAGGGCATCTGTACGCAGTTGGCCTCTTTGCAGGCTGAGCAGCCTTTCAGGCGAAGCTCCAAAAAATGCATTCTCGTGGCTTCGTCGCCATAGGAAGCGGCAACTACCTGCTTGCTGTTTACGCAGTCGGGCCAGTACTGGCAATGGGTCTAATGGTGTTTGGAGCTGAATGGATTGACGCACAGCGAGCACCAATTTGTTGAGCTCGCCGTTATTGACCAGATCCAAGCCGCGTTCAAGAGCTGGCCGGTAACACTTCTGCCACGGTTGGAGAGCCGTGGTGCCGCGGACGTTGCTGGGCCAGAAAAATTTTGAATTGTGATTGGGGTCGAGCAGGTTTTCCGCCATTAGCCAAAGCTGTTCTGCTAATTCCCGTGCTTCTGCTTGCTGGGTAATTACGCCATTGAGGCGCAGCCAACCGTATTTGCCTTGACGGCTTAGTTGCCAGCGGGGCAGTACAGCCTGAACAGCGGGTGTGCAGGTATGGCTGCGTTGACGTTCTGCTGGATGTTCAAAAAACGAAAAGGCCAGCAAGACTTTTGGTCGGGCTTGAGCAGGGGCGTTGGGAGTGGCGTCTGTAAGGCGCGCCAGGGTTGTATCGCTGAACCGCTGGGCTAATTCAAAGCGTCGGGGGCCGGCGAGATCAAGGCTTTGGCATTGACCTGCTGCTGCAAAGCACAGGCCTGGTGCGCCATCCCAGAGAAACTGGAAGGGGTCCTCATCGGCTAGTAAGGGCAGGTTATATAGCGGGTCCACCTCATCGAGAGGTAGGGCCAGGCTGAGCACACCTTCATCGCAAGTTCGTGCGCACCATCCCCGGGATGCGGCAGCTAAAAGATTGCTGAAACTAGGGTCAGCTGTCATCCGGGGTGGGAGTGAAGCGCGGGTGCTGCTCAAATGTATGGGCCTTTCCCTTACTTCCAGGCGTCTTCTCTATGCAAGACCAACAGGATGTTGCATCCCTTTACGCCAAGAACTCTGCTCGGCGTGATCTTTGGAAGGCCGCGATCAAGTGGCCGATGTACTCCGTGGCAGTGATGCCAGCGTTGTTGGCGGCAGGTTGGCGCGTTGGGGCGGGTGAAGCCGTGCGTCTCGATCAATTGTTTGGTTTTCTCGTCGCGGCGGTGCTTCTGCTGCTTTGGGAAAACCTCAGCAATGACCTTTTTGATGCCGATACCGGCGTTGATAGCTTCACCAAGCTGCATTCAGTGGTTGCGCTGTTGGGTAAAAGGCGACCAGTGCGGCGCTTTGCCCACTTAGCGCTTGCGCTGGGTTTGCTTTTGGTATTGCTTTTGGCTTTGCGCAGTAGTTCCGCTGTGCTGCCCTTGGTGTTAGTGAGTTGTGGCTTGGGTTACCTCTATCAGGGGCCGCCTTTTCGATGGGGCTATTTAGGTTTGGGTGAACCTCTTTGTTGGCTGGCCTTTGGCCCTTTTGCTACTGCCGCTGCCTTGTTGGTATTGGCGCCAGTTAATGGGGATAGCCCGGGAATTCCTTGGGCAACGGCGTTCACACTGGGCAGTGGCCCAGCTATAGCTACAACCTTGGTGCTTTTTTGTTCTCACTTTCATCAAGTGGCGGAGGATGCGGCCCATGGCAAAAGATCGCCTGTAGTGCGCCTGGGTACAGCGCGTGCAGCCGCTTTGGTGCCTTGGTTTCTCTCTCTTAGTTTGGCCTTGGAGTGGATCCCTGTGCTGCAGGGACATTGGCCACTAACGGCTCTACTTGGAGGTCTGGGATTGCCTGCAGGAGCTGCGCTGATCCGCTTGCTACGCCGTCATCATGATCAACCAGAGAGGATCCGCGGCAGTAAGTTTTTGGCTTTGCGCTTTCAGGCGCTAAATGGTTTGGGGTTGAGTTTGGGTTTAGCCCTGGCTCCTGCTTTTGGATTGGCTGTTTCTGCCTCAGGTTGAGTTAATGGCCATCAAGCTTCAGAGCAAACCCTTTTCATTCCCTTTGACGCGGGTTTTGCATACGGCGCAAGGGGCTGTGCAAGAACGGCAGGGTTGGTTGTTGCGTTTGGAGGATGCCGCCGGTCGTTGTGGTTGGGGTGAGGTGTCTCCATTGGATGCCACTGAGTTAAAAGTTTGTGGCGACTACTTGGAAGGACTGTGCTCGGCACCAACACGATTGGAGTTGGCTGATGGCATGGCGTTTTGGCCTGCGGCCTTGGCTTTTGGCGTGGGTGCAGCTCTGGGGGAGCTAGATGGCTTAGTGGGGTCAGCCGAATCAGGCGGCTGGTTGCCATCGCCTGCCTCGGCTGTGTTGTTGCCGGCGGGCAAGTCGCTTTTGAGTGCGTTGGATTCTGTGTTGGGGGTCTCTCTCTCGTCAGGCTCGCCCCTCACAGTGAAGTGGAAGGTGGCGGTGGTGGCCGATTCCCTGGAGCAGAGTCTCCTGTTGCAGCTGTTGGAGCGATTGCCAGTCCATGCGCGCTTCAGGCTTGATGCGAATGGCGGCTGGGATCGCAATATGGCTAGCGCCTGGCTGGAGTTATGTCAGCAGGATCCGAGGTTGGAATGGTTGGAACAACCTCTGCCTGCTGCTGACTTCGAGGGTTTAAGAGCATTGGATCAACAGGTCCCCGTGGCTCTTGATCAATCGCTTTTGGTTGAGCCATCGCTGCGACAGTCCTGGCTTGGCTGGCAGGTGCGTCGTCCACTCCTTGAAGGCGATCCAAGGCCTCTGTTGCGGCAGCTGCAGGAGGGTGCGGGTCACCGGATGTTGAGTACGGCCTTCGAGACTGGCATCGGCCGCCGTTGGGTCCACCATCTCGCGGCGTTGCAGCACCAGGGCCCCACGCCTGTGGCTCCAGGTTTGGCGCCAGGTTGGTGCCCTGATGGGCCCCTGTTTAGCAGCGATCCAGAAGTGGTTTGGGCGGCGGCATGACAGAGCTGGTATCCCTGAGCTGCGATCCCGCTGAGGTGGAGCAAAGAGCTTTGCAG
>JASLWC010000063.1 GCA_030741055.1 Prochlorococcaceae cyanobacterium ETNP18_MAG_14
CGTTTCCGCGAACATTTATACTGAGCTCTTGCCAGTATCGCGCGGCTGTCTACTCACAACAGATAGCGCTACAGCCACTAAGCAGCAACGTCTATTACAACTTCGCCAATAGACTCTGTAACGACTACAAAAGTTGCAATGACAGCCAAAACAGCTACAACTTCACTCACGTCCGACCACAACCTTGCTGGCTGCAGTGCTGTTTCATTCAAGATGATGAATCCAGCCCTGGTACTGCCAGTCTTGAGTAGACAGCTACTAATAGCAAAGGTTATGACTCCATTGCAGGTGTAAGCTCTAAAGACGGCCTGATCAATAGCACTGAGCCAGATCAGATAGTTGAATTCAATACCAACCCAATCACTGCCAACTCAGAAGGACTCTCTGTTCTGCAAGAGTTGGTTGCTGCAACACAAAACACTGCCCTTAAGACTACGTCGACATTTACTGGAATGATTTCTTATCGGCCTTAGTCTCTGCTTTTTCCGCGGACGGCCTCTATTCCACAACCAGCTAAAGAGATGTTGATGGCTTCACTAACAATTTCCTTGCACCGGAAATTCTCTCTACCAGCGAAACCAGCACGGCCTTATTCAAACGAGTAAATCCAATTAATACAAGATTTCAAAATACCATCCTTTAATATCATCAACAGTAAAGATTTAAGTGGCTGTTATGGCTAAAGCAATAATAGATAAGGCTGCACGATAAATAATGTGCTCCGTAAACCCACCCAAAAGCAACCACACCAACAGATCCACATTGAAACCATGCTTTTTACTGCTTATATAACAACTTCCAAGGCCGCCTGATACGAACATTGCCACCAGCCAAAGCCTCTGACACTATCGAGCTCAGCTTTTGCCTATTCCGAAGTGTTTCCATCCTCGGGCCTGCTTGACAGGTCAACACCCTTTGCCCAACTTCACTTAGGACTAGAAGACGCAATAAAGGCGATTAACAGCCCGATCAATAGCTTTGCCTGGGGCTGGCCAACGGTCATCCTGATTGCCATGACAGGCATCGTGCTGATGGCGGGATTGGGCTTTATGCCCTTAATCCGCCTCCCCTATGGCGTGCGAATGATGCTGGGCCACTCGGCCTCAGCGAATGACGGCGAGATCACTCCCTTCCAGGCGCTGATGACATCGCTCTCAGCAACCATCGGCACTGGCAACATCGCTGGTGTCGCTGGTGCAATAGCAATTGGTGGCCCTGGAGCTGTCTTCTGGATGTGGCTGATTGCCCTCTTTGGCATCGCCACTAAATACGCCGAGGCTGTACTCGCCGTGCATTACCGCGAAGTGGATTCTCTCGGTAATCATGTCGGCGGGCCGATGTACTACATCCGTAATGGTCTTGGACCAAGGTGGGCCTGGCTTGGTGGCCTTTTTGCTCTATTTGGAATGCTGGCAGGTTTTGGCATAGGCAATGGCGTCCAATCCTTTGAGGTGTCAAGCGCCCTGGCGATGGTAGGTATTCCCAAGTTGGTAACGGGTGTTGTACTTGGCCTACTTGTATTTGTAGTGATCATTGGCGGCATTCACCGCATCGCTCGCGCTGCCTCTTCCATCGTCCCGATGATGTCGTTGTTGTATGTGATCGCCTGCTTAGTGATCATTTTCAACAACTTCTCAGAAGTTCCAGCTGCTTTCTCAACAATTTTCTCCAATGCCTTCACTGGAAAAGCCGCAACGGGAGGCACACTCGCTCAGGTTGTGCTGATGGGCTTCAAACGTGGCATATTCTCCAATGAAGCTGGTCTAGGCAGTGCACCAATCGCCCATGCCGCAGCAAGAACTAATGATCCGGTTCGCCAGGGAACAGTGGCGATGCTCGGTACTTTTATCGATACCTTGATCATTTGCACTATGACGGCGCTGGTGATCATCACCACCGGTGCATACCAGAGTGGTCAATCCGGCTCTGATCTTTCCATTGCTGCATTCAATAGTGGCTTAGCCGGCACTGGTTGGGTCGTGACTGTTGGCCTGGTGGTGTTTGCCTTCACTACTGTGATTGGCTGGAGTTTTTATGGCGAACGCTGCACAGAGTTTCTCTTCGGTGTGAGAGCAATCCTTCCATTCCGCCTTGTATGGGTTGCAGTTGTGGTGATCGGAGCAGTAGCGGGTGATCGCGGTGTGGTTTGGGCTGTTGCTGACACCCTCAATGGCCTGATGGCACTTCCTAATTTAATTGCTTTGTTATTGCTCTCAGGAACAGTCTTTAACCTCACCAAAAACTACCGATTTGAAGAGGGATGAAAATTAAGTAGCGGAGTTGACCAATCAGCCCTTGCGGATCACTGATCTCATCACTCATAGGCATCGCTGAAGGGCATCAGCTGTTCGTTCACAGCTCCGTTTCACCACGGTTCGCTTGTGCCCTATCGCAAAGATCAGCTTTTTAACTGCTAGACACAGCTAGCGCTATCGTCAGCCATTGATTCCTGAAAATCTTCTACTTGATGAGCTGCGCAAACCAGTAATTTCTGGCCTGACTCGCCCGAAACACTGGCGCCGACAGCAGCTCAATCAAATCGAGGCCTTGCTCAAAGAGCATCAAGACGATGTGCTTAATGCCCTGGCAGCGGATTTAGGCAAACCCCCCACTGAGGCACTGTTTGAACTGATCGCACTAGGCCAAGAACTCAAACTGGCTCAACGGCAGCTAAGCCATTGGATGCAACCAAGGCGCGTGCCAGTACCTCTAGCCCATAGCCCCGGCCAGGCCCAGGTCATGCTGGAACCACTGGGCTGCGTGCTGATCATCGGCCCCTGGAATTACCCTTTCTCCCTAACCCTCCAACCGCTAATCAGTGCCCTGGCAGCAGGCAATACAGCGGTACTCAAACCCTCCGAGAACGCCCCTAATACCTCGGGGCTAATCGCCAAGCTGATCCCTCAATACTTTCCTGAAAACGTAGTGCAGGTGGTGCAGGGCGATGGAGCTGTAGCAGCAGCACTAATTAAGCAACCTTTTGATCACATCTTCTTTACCGGCAGCGGCGCCATCGGCCAAAAGGTCATGGCTGCAGCAGCCGAGCATCTCACTCCAATAACCCTGGAGCTAGGAGGGAAAAGCCCAGCAATCGTTATCGATGGCGCCGATCTTGAGGTAACGGCCAGGCGACTGATCTGGGGTAAGGGCCTCAATGCTGGCCAAACCTGCATCGCCCCAGACCATCTACTCGTACAACAACAGCTCAAACAACCTCTACTAAAGGCAATGACCGTGGCCATTGCTGAGTTCTACGGAGCCGATCCGTTGCAATCACCCCACCTGGCACAGATCGTTAACGACCGCCATTTTCAGCGGTTGCAGCACTTGCTTGATCACGCTCGTGATCAGGGCAAGATCATCTCAGGCGGTCAAGTAGATGCCAGCCAAAGGCGTATCGCTCCCACCTTGATTGATATAGACAGCCGCAATAATCCACTGATGGAGGAAGAACTATTCGGCCCCTTGCTGCCGATTATCAGCGTGTCCAACCTTGATGCGGCCCTCACTGAAGTCAGACAACAGCCAAAACCCCTGGCGCTCTACCTTTTTGGTGGCTCACACGCCGAGCAACAAAAACTGCTCGAGACAACTAGTTCAGGCGGGGTTTGTTTCAACGACGTTGTAATGCAGGCAGGCATAGCAGAACTCCCCTTTGGCGGAGTCGGGCCCAGCGGCATGGGGCGTTATCACGGCCTGGCTGGTTTCGAGACCTTCTCGCATCAAAAATCGGTATTAAGACGGCCCTTTTGGCTAGATCTCAAGTTGCGCTATCCCCCCTATAAGACCAACCTGGCTTTACTCAAAAGGCTGCTCGGATGATCTGGTCGGTTCCTTTGGCAAGCGCATCGTTTCGGGATGCTTGAAAAGGGCTAGCGCATCTGGTCAGGCAGCTTATCTTTCGCCCAACCGTATAGAAAAATGTATGCGCCGGATCATTGTTACCGCCCTAGCCCTAACAGCACTTCTACCGCTGCCAGCCTGGGCTGAGAGCATCACAGTGAAACCCGGTGACACCCTTTCCGAAATCGCAGCGAGATACCAGGTATCGCTAAGAGCATTGATGCGAGTAAATGGTCTTAGCAACTCCAACCTTGTAGTAGCAGGAACCACACTGCAGCTGCCCGGCACCGGCAGCTCAAGCAGCAGTGCATACAGCGGATCAGGGCGTCATACGGTCAGAAGTGGCGAAACCCTCAGTACCATTGCCGCGCGCTACAAGGTGCGTCAACGAGACCTCGTCGCCCTCAATAACCTGCCCAATGCCAACGATTTATATATCGGCCAAAGCCTAAAACTGCCAAGTGGTGCCGGCAGTGGGATCACATCTAGCGCAAGCCGTCACACAGTGGCCAGTGGCGAAACCCTCAGCACCATTGCCGCGCGCTACAAGGTGCGTCAGCAAGACCTTGTCGCCCTCAATGGCCTACCCAATGCCAACAATTTATATATCGGCCAGAGCCTGAAACTGCCCCAAGGGGCTGTGATCCCCCAACCAAGAGCAGCAGCAAAGCCCAAGGCTGTAGCAATCAAAGCAAATCAAAATGCCAGCTCACACACCGTGGCCCGAGGGCAAACATTGACCCAAATTGCTCAAGCCTATGGAGTATCCGTTGCAAGCTTGATCAACATCAATCGCATCGCTAATCCAAACAAGCTCTTGGTAGGAACCAAGCTCACCCTAAGAGCAAAGCCATCAACAGAAAACAACCCCAAAACCACAAGCGAGGTTGTAGTCAATACAACAACAAAACCCACTATTCAAACAACTTCTCAAACAACTGACAAACCTTCTGCAAATCCAGAAGCCAAACCTAAAAATACAAGCGAAGTTGCAGTCAATACAACAAAAACAGATTGGCGAACTTACGGCCCCCTTCAAGTGGATTGGGCTAATTGGCAATTAATGGAAGGCAGCTACGTTGCTAAAACCCTGAAC
The DNA here is from genome assembly GCA_030741055.1 of Prochlorococcaceae cyanobacterium ETNP18_MAG_14. GTDB lineage: Bacteria > Cyanobacteriota > Cyanobacteriia > PCC-6307 > Cyanobiaceae > Prochlorococcus. Next base: position 4,940 of record JASLWC010000063.1, read on the forward strand.
AAAAAAGGCAGAGGCCTTTACCTAGCCATTAACTGCCCAGCACGCAAAATCAATATCACTGGTGCTAACGGATCATGGAAAACCTGGAGTGCACCCCAGCAACGCTTTGAGCGCAACCTGGTCAAAGATCTCTGCAAAGCCAAGGGCGGCTAAAAAAGGTCGCTAAATCGAAATAACGCTGCTCTCAAGCTGCATAGTGCAGCGGCCAAGGTTGGCGCAAGAAACGACGACCGCTATCGCGCAGATAAAGCCTCTGGGCGCCGTCATTGCTCTCACTAATCAACTCTTCCTGCACCAACCTCCGAGCTAGCCAACCCCAACGCTCCTCCCTACGGCCCTGAACAGTCGCCAAGCTGCCAGTAAGGCTAGGCAGCTTCACCCCTTTGCTCTCTTCCAGCGCCACAAGCACTGCCATAGCCTGCTCAGACCAATCACGTCGATAGCTAGTCCCCTGACAACGATCGCAACGACCACAGGGGGATACAAGCTCACCTACGGCTAGCAAAAGCGATTGTTCTCGACATAACTCCCCTTCTGCTACCGCCTCGATGCGACGTAACTGTTGCTGCGCAAGCTCCAAACGCATCTGCTCTTCCTCCGTTAAGGCACCATCAGAGCAACGGCGACCTGAAGCTTGCATCGCCCAGCCAAGGCTGGTGCGATCGCCAGGAGAAAACAACACCAAACAATTAGCTGGCTTGCCATCGCGCCCGGCCCGGCCTGATTCCTGTAAATAGCCCTCCGGCGTGGCAGGCAGATTGAGATGCAACACCAAGCCCACATCACTGCGATCTACACCCATACCAAAAGCCACAGTTGCCACCAGCACAGGCTGATCTTGATCAAGGAAATCAGCCAAAGCTTGCTGTCGCTCCTCGGGTTCAAGTCCGGCGTGATAAGGGCTGGCTACAATATCCACCGCCTGCAACCGCTCTGCCCATTGTTCAACAGAACGACGCGTGCGGGCATAGATCAAAGTCGCTCCACGCGATTCCTTTAACGCCTCCAGCACCTCTGGCAGGGGATCACTAGACCGTCGCCGCATGGCGTAGTGCAGGTTATTTCTGCGAGCCGAATAAACCTGCACCAGCGGCCGCTGAAGATTCAAGAGGCGGATGATATCGGCACGCACCCTGGGAGCCGCTGTGGCACTAAGAGCAACCACAGGCACTCCAGGGCAGAGGCGGCGCACCTGACCAAGGCGGCGGTAATCAGGTCGAAAGTCATGGCCCCAAGCACTGATGCAATGGGCCTCATCAACAGCTAGAGCTACCAACTTTCCCTGCGCAGCTGTGTCTTCTATTAATTGCCGGGTGGCCTCCGCCTGCAAACGCTCGGGAGCCATGTACAGCAAACGCAAGCGCTCATCACGCAACCTCCGCAGCACATCCAGCCGCCGCGCCGGATCCAAACCAGCATGCAAACAAGCAGCTGCAATTCCCCGCCTTTGCAGTTGCCTTACCTGGTCTTCCATCAGGGCCACCAGGGGAGAAATCACCACTACCAGACCAGCGCGCAGCAGAGCCGGTAGCTGATAACACAAGGATTTACCGCCACCAGTTGGAAGCACTGCTAGAGCGTCCTGGCCTGCCAGGATCGACTCCACAACTGGACGTTGACCAAGCCTGAAACCATCCCAGCCATAGTGATGGTGCAAGGCCTCGATCAGGGGATCCAATTCACACCACCAATAGCGCTCTCAAGATAACGAGCCCTCAAGCAGATGGTTAGATCTCAACCTCAAGCAATTGGCGGCGGCTCTAGCTGATCTGGAGCCTCCTCCACCAACTGCAAGCGAACTCGTTTACCGCCTGCTAACTCGCCAAGAGACACCCTCACAGTTGCCCCGCTGAGGCTTTGTAAGGCACCCAATACATCTCGCAGGTAAGGCGTGCTGCTGCCACTTTCAACCCAGAGGCGTTCCTGCAGACCCCCCAAACGCCGCCAGGCTGTGTGCAACTTCAAAACAGAGGCCTCTAAGGACTGAGCCTGAGAAACGGCATCAGCAAGTAAACCCAATGCATCAAGACGCTGTGCCTCATGGATGGCCTTCTCTAGATCGAGTTCACCTTGCTGAAAGGCCCTCACCGCCACGCTGGCCTCAGTGGTCTTACTAATCCAACGTGCTGTGCTGGTCACATCCTTGATGCAATCAAGTTCTGGCTCCTCTCGTAAAGCACGTCTGAGGTCTTCCTGCTGAGGCTCCGGAAGCTTGGCCAGCTCACGCACCAGAGGAGCTACAACCTTCGGAGGCAGAAGATTCTCCTGAGTTCGCTGACGTATCTCCTCTGGCAATAGAGGGCTGGTAGCTGAAGTGAACTCATCGGTAAGCCGACGAACCTGTTTACGGGTGATCTCTTGCCCATCATTGGCCGCCTCGGAAATCATCAACTGCACCTCCGGAACGGCTTGCGCCGTTTCCATGAAAGCCCGCTTGGAAAATTGATTGACGCTGCTCTGCTCCAGCATCCCGTCTGCCAACAAATCCTCGGCCGAATCAGCTAACTGAATTAGGCCATAGGCACGAGTCTTGCTGATCTCCCTTTCACGCAACCACTGCAAAAAACCAGCACCACGGCCCTCACCACCTCGCTTCTCACGATCTCGGACAGCCCGGAGAATCCGCCCCCGCCAGATCTCAGTCTGTAAATCAAAGCGATCGCACAATGCCCAGGCTTGCTCTAGCCGGGCCAGAAACTCCATGTTGCTGATGTCATCCTGCTCCGGATCGGGCAGATCCAGCTCAAAGGCCAAAGGGTCAAGATCAACAGACGAACTCACCAAAACAAAGCTGACTTAGGCCTGGATGCTGCCACGGCGAATAAACCTGGCAGCGACATTCTGTGACGCATTAAGTCTGCAACTGCCCTCACGGCGATATTGTTTGGGATGTATTTAGTTCTTGCGCAGCGATGGCGGTCTCAAAAGGCGACAAGGTACGCGTCAAGCGCCAAGAGTCCTACTGGTTCAATGAAGTGGGCTCAGTGGTCTCTGTAGAAGCCACCAACAAATATGGAGTGATGGTTCGTTTCGAAAAGACGAACTATTTCGGCATTCAAGGCACCGATAATGGCAACCTCACCAATAGCTTCGCTGAATCCGAGCTAGAGCGCGCCTAAGGCGCTTGCCTGAACTACCTGAAGTCGAGACGGTCCGCCGGGGACTGGCAGATCGTCTTGTCGACT
>JASLWC010000064.1 GCA_030741055.1 Prochlorococcaceae cyanobacterium ETNP18_MAG_14
GTTCTGAAAGTAGCTTTAATCGCCAGCTACCTAGAGCGTTAACGCCAGCCTTGAATAGAACTCCTGTCAGGGCCGCGCCTAGCCCTGTCAGCATCAGAGCCAGCACGACTACAAACCAGCGCTGCTCCAAGAGCTTGCGGATGCTGCGACTGGAATTCAGCAGATAGCTTTGTGTTGCTAGTTCATTCAGCACGGCCATGGGTGGATCACAATCCAGAAAGAATTTTTGCTTCTTCGCTGTTGCTCACCACTCGCCCTTGATCTGTAAAGCCATTGATTTTGTCGAAATTTAGATAGCGATATAGGTGATCAGAATGGGGAGCAATTTTTTTGCCGGCAAATTGTTTGTATTCCTCAGGAGTAGGAATGCGCCCTAACGAGGCGCAGACGGCTGCAAGTTCAGCGCTGCCTAGATACACCTGAGCTCCTTTACCAAGTCGATTATTGAAGTTGCGCGTGCTGGTGGAGAAAACGGTTGTGTTGTCTTCAACGCGGGCCTGGTTGCCCATGCATAGCGAACATCCAGGCATCTCCATACGGCTTCCTGCTGTTTCAAAAGTTTTGTAGTAGCCCTCTTCTTTGAGCATCTCTTCATCCATGCGAGTTGGTGGGCAAACCCAGAGGCGGGCTTTGTTGACGCCTGCACCTTCGAGCACCTTGGCAGCAGCGCGGTAGTGGCCAATGTTTGTCATGCATGAGCCGATAAAAACTTCTTGCACTGGATTGCTCGCTACTTCGCTGAGCAACTTGACGTTGTCGGGGTCGTTGGGACAAGCCAGCACGGGCTCATTGAGTTCATCGAGATTGATATCGATGATTTCTGCATAGTCAGCATCTGCATCGGCTTCGAGCAATTTGGGCTTGGCTAACCAAGCCTCCATCGATTGAATTCGCCGCGCCAGGGTTCTGGCATCCTGATAACCGCGCGCAATCATGTTCTTCAATAAAGCCACATTGCTGCTGAGGAATTCCGTAACCGTTGCTTCAGAGAGTTTGATTGTGCAGCCTGCGCAGGAGCGTTCAGCACTGGCGTCAGTGAGTTCAAATGCTTGTTCTAGTTTCAGATCAGGTAATCCTTCGATTTCCATGATCCTGCCGTTGAATACATTGATCTTGTTGGACTTCTCTACGGTGAGAAGACCCCTTTGAATCGCCACCCAGGGGATTGCATTCACTACATCGCGGAGTGTTATGCCGGGCTGTAGTGAGCCATTGAAACGCACTAGTACGGATTCCGGCATATCGAGGGGCATCGCGCCAATGGCGGCAGCAAAGGCCACTACTCCGGAGCCACCGGGGAAGGAGATCCCTAGGGGAAAACGGGTGTGGCTATCGCCACCAGTTCCAACCGTGTCTGGCAAAAGCATTCGGTTTAGCCAGCTGTGGATGATCCCATCGCCTGGACGAAGCGCCACACCACCACGCTCGGAGAAGAAATCTGGCAGTTCTTTCTGGGTCAGTAGATCTACAGGCTTCGGGTAGGCAGCGGTGTGACAGAAGCTTTGCATCACTAGGTCAGCCGAGAATCCCAGGCAGGCCAGTTCTTTCATCTCGTCGCGGGTCATCGGCCCAGTTGTGTCTTGGCTGCCCACAGTGGTCATGATTGGCTCGCAATTGCTCCCAGGTCGTACTCCCTCTAGACCACAGGCATGTCCAACAATTTTTTGGGCTTGGCTATAGCCCTTGCCAGTGTTGTTCGGTTTGCTTGGGCGGATGAATAGATCCGATGCTGATAGTCCCAGCCTTGACCTCACCTTGTCGGTAAGGGCTCGACCGATCATCAGGGGGATACGGCCACCAGCGCGTACTTCGTCGCTGATGGTGATTGGCTTGAGCGTGAAGTGAGCCACTATTTCGCCAGCGTTAGCCTCTCCGGGGCCTCGTTCGATGGTGCCGGCATGAGGACGAATGGTGATTACATCACCAGTTTGTAGACCACTTACATCACATTCGATTGGTAGGGCGCCGGAGTCTTCCGCCGTGTTGAAGAAGATGGGGGCGATCTTGCTGCCAAGGATTACGCCCCCGGCCCTTTTGTTTGGCACGTAGGGGATATCCGCTCCTGTGTGCCATAGCACTGAATTGATCGCCGATTTGCGTGAGCTGCCAGTCCCCACCACGTCGCCCACGTAGGCGACAGGATGGCCTTTGAGCTTTAGCCTGGCGATCGTGGCCAGGCCATTTGGATCGCGTGTCTCCAGCATGGCCAGAGCATGCAGAGGGATGTCCGGTCTGGTGGTGGCGTGGGTGGCGGGTGATAGGTCATCGGTATTGGTTTCACCTTCCACTTTGAATACCGTGACGGTTATCTCTTTGGCCAGGGTGGCTTTTGAGGTAAACCATTCGGCAGTAGACCAGTTGTTTATTACTTGCTTAGCGAAGCGATTGCTTTCCGCTAGCTCGATGACGTCATGTACAGCGTCGTAGACGAGCAGGGTGCGACTTAGGCCTGAGGCGGCGCAGTCAGCTAGAGCCTCGTTACTGTTTTGAAGCAGCTCAATTAGAGCAGCAACGTTGTACCCGCCCACCATGGTGCCCAGTAATTGTGTGGCTTTTAGCGGTGTAATTAGTGGGCTATTGGTGGTTCCTTGGGCCACAGAGCTAAGCCAGGTTGCTTTCACGTAGGCGGCTTCATCCACTCCTGGCGGGATGCGCTCACTGAGCAGGTGCAGCAGCTCAGGGCCTTCTCCTGCTGGTGGGTTCTGCAGTAGCAAGGTGAGGGCTTGGCTTTGCTCGGCAGTCAGGGGAAGGGGTGGGATGTTCTGTGTCTCTCGTTCGGCGGCGAGCTGGCGATATGCACTCAGCATGCGGGTGATTCCTCGGCAGCGGTGATGTTCTCTCTATTGTTCTTTGTGGCCGATCTTGCTTTGAAGGAGATCGATATTGAAATGTCAGCACCCGATGCTGTCATCTTGTTGATTCTTTAGCCTGGGTCGTGATGAATTCTGGCGAGATGACCATCACTTCCGACTTGCATGTGGTGGATACCAGGCCTTTGGTGTCGCCCCTCTTGCTTCATCAGGAACTGCCACTTGAGCCAGCGGCGCTTGAGACTGTTGCCGCTACTCGCAGACGCATTCAGGCAATCCTGCGTGGTGAGGACCCTCGATTGCTGGTGATTTTAGGTCCCTGTTCAGTTCATGATGTTGCCTCTGCAAGGGACTATGCCCGTCAGTTGGAGCCGTTGCGTCAACGATTTGCTGCCCAATTGGAAGTAGTGATGAGGGTTTATTTCGAAAAGCCTCGTACCACCGTTGGCTGGAAGGGTTTGATTAATGACCCTCATCTCGATGGTTCATATGACATCAACACTGGTTTGCGGCGTGCTCGCTCGTTGTTGTTGGATCTAGCCCGTGAGGGCATGCCGACTGCCACTGAATTATTGGATCCTGTGGTTCCTCAGTACATTGCCGATTTGATTAGTTGGACGGCGATAGGAGCGAGAACTACTGAGAGTCAGACCCATCGTGAGATGGCGTCTGGCTTGTCGATGCCAGTCGGTTATAAAAACGGAACCGATGGCAGCGCCACGATTGCTATCCATGCGATGCATTCAGCTTCCAGACCACATCATTTTCTAGGCATCAATCGAGAGGGTCAGGCTTCGATTGTTAGGACTACTGGTAATCCTGATGGCCATCTCGTGTTACGTGGAGGCAATTGCGGTACCAATTATCAGCCTGAAGCTGTGCAAGAGGTAGCAAAACAACTGGTTAAGGATGGTTTGGTCGATCGGTTGATGGTGGATTGCAGTCATGCAAATTCCAGTAAGGATTTCCGACGACAGTCAGAGGTTTTGCATGCTGTTGCTAATCAAGTGCGTCAAGGATCAACCCACATCATGGGAGTGATGTTGGAAAGTCATCTTGTCGAGGGTAATCAGAAGTTACCTGAAGATCTTTCAACTCTTGTTTATGGTCAAAGCATTACTGATGCTTGTATCGACATGAAGACAACCTCAACTCTTTTGGAGGATTTGGCTGCTGCAGTCAGTAGCGTCCGTGGCACTTAAATCAATAGCTTGAGGTGTATTTAGGCAGCAATCATCCATGACCAGGTGAATGCAACTCCTATTGGCACAGTGAGGTTGTCGATACCCCAGCAACTTAGCTGCTCTAGCCCGACAGCAAGACCAGTAACGGCTAAAATACGTAGTGGATAGTAAGGAGCATCAACTATCAGGTTCAGAGTGATCAGTAGCATTAGCGCCATCACAGCCATGGTCAGCGTGCCTGCAATTGATTTTCGTTGACCCCATATCATCCAGCTAGCAGAGCGCACTTTGCGACCGATAAGGCCTGCCAATCCATCGCCGAAAGCCATAACAAGCACTCCAGCACAAACCGCTGCTGCGTTTTCTGGCCAGAACAAAACCAGTAATAGGGTGATCGCTAGTCCATAGGCCACTGTGCCGTAGCTTTGACGATTTACGTCTTCAACGGCTGGTAGCAAGCGCCAACGGTGGTTGATTAGGACCACCAAGGTAATCACGATCGCTACCGGAATGGCCAAATCCGCTGGGATCCCGAGCCACCAGGCCAAAGGTATTACCGGGCCAGTGCCAATGTGAACGATTTTGCGACTTAGCTCTTGCTGGTTAGGCCAGCGGATCCTGCAAATTACAGCAATTGAAAGCACTAATGCTATCCAGCCGATAATGACGACTAGAGAGTTGATGTATTCCAAGCCTTGTCTCAGGCTGCTTGTTGATGGTTGGTCATCATTCGTAGTTTGAGAATAGCTTTTGCTTCTAGCTGTCGTACGCGTTCTCGTGAGACGCTGATTTGCCGACCAATTTCTGCAAGGGTGAGTGGCTCTTCACCATCAAGACCGAAGCGCAACCGCAGGATCTTTTGTTCACGTTCATTGAGTTGAGATAACCATCCCCCCAGGTGTTCCTTCTGGATGCTGCGATCCAGGCCTTCCATTGGTTCGGCCCCATTGGGGTCTGGGATTAGCTCCCCTAGGGTGCTGCGATCTTCTTCGCCGCGGGCGTGGGCATCGAGTGATGCACAGGGGGCGCTTTGAGCGATTAGATCTTCAAGATCATGGGGTTCAATTCCCATTGCATGGGCCAGTTCCAATCGATTGGGTTGACGTCCGAAACGATGGGAAAGTTCTCTTGAGATGCGTCGCATCTTGGAGAGTTTTTCACTGATATGAATGGGAAGACGGATCGTGCGAGCGCTGTTGTCGATTGCTCGGGTCATCCCTTGACGAATCCACCAATAGGCGTAGGTGGAAAATTTGTAACCCATGGCTGGATCGAACTTATCGACAGCACGTTCGAGGCCAATGGCGCCTTCTTGCACTAAGTCGAGAAGTTCCAGGCCTTGATTTTGATATTTTTTGGCAACGCTAACTACGAGACGGAGGTTTGCAGCCATCATCCGGTCACGGGCGCGTTTGCCCATGCGAATTTTATGCCGATGCCGTGAAGTGTGCTCCTCTGCTGGTACTTCCAGCAATTCTTTCATGGCTTGCACGTGGTGGGCTAGTTCAATTTCCTCAGCGGCTGTGAGCAATGGGATGCGTCCAATGCTGCTTAGATAGAAGCCGATCGCATCAGTCCCTAAGCGACCACTTTGACGTTGGCTACGAGATGATTGCCTCGTGCGGTTGGTTCGATTCGCTTTCTCTGTCCGCTGTTTAGCAGTGGACGGCAATTCAACTTCTGAAGAAGGTGCGCGTGAAGCAGCCTTCGCAGATTCCAGAGGGATCCCCATCACCCTGGCCTCCTTAATTTAGATTTGCGCGGAATTTAGCACTCAAATAGCTTAGAAACTGATCTGAATCAAAAGTCTTTCGGTAGTCCATGGCAGCAATGAGTTAATCTACTGCCTCTAGGTAAAAACACTCTTTTACAGCTTTTGCAGCTGTTTATATCTATTTACGTATTGATGAGTTCTTTGTCGCCATCATCGTTCCATGAGCTATGGAGTTTTTACTCTGTAGGAATGCCCTGACGCCAAAGGTTTATTAGTTGGTGCTGTGCACAACGCTCTTCACTTTTGGCTTGGCGCTGTAAAAAATTGCCATCACTTTGCATATCCCAGGCTTCGCGGTTGTCGTTCAGATACACATTCAAGAGCTTTTCTAGGTGTTCTTTTTGTTCCGGTTCTTCAATTGGAGAAATGGCTTCCACGCGTCTATCTAGGTTGCGTGGCATCCAGTCAGCACTGCCTATATAGACCTCAGGTGTTTTGTCATTAGCAAACCAGAAGATACGCGAGTGTTCTAGGAAACGGCCGATGATGCTGATAACGCTGATGTTTTCGCTGAGTCCTTTTCGCCCAGGGTAGAGACAACACATGCCGCGGATGATCAGTTCGATGCGAACTCCTACCTGGGAAGCTTCGTAGAGCAGGGCGATGATGGCTGGATCCACCAGAGCATTCATCTTTGCGCGAATGTGTCCATTTCGGCCTGCGCGGGCGTGTTCTATTTCGCGGATGATCAGGGATTCCATCCCTTTGCGTAGGGTTACTGGTGCCACCAGCAATCGACGAAAGCTCTGTTGCTTGGAGAAGCCAGTGAGATAGTTGAATAGCTCTACTAGATCTTGTCCGAGTTCTGGTCGTGCAGATAGCAGGCCAATATCGGTGTAAAGCCGTGATGTCTTTGAGTTGTAGTTACCTGTACCGATGTGTACGTAGCTGCGTAGCCTTGCCTTCTCTTTACGCACTACCAGCACTGTTTTGGTGTGGGTTTTAAGCCCTAGAACGCCATAAACAACGTGCACTCCTGATTGTTCTAGATGCTTGGCCCACTGAATATTGTTGCCTTCATCAAAACGGGCTTTGAGTTCAACTAGCGCCATCACTTGCTTGCCGTTTTCGGCTGCACGGATCAGGGCTGCAATGATCGGTGAATCTTTGGATGTCCGATAGAGCGTCATCTTGATTCCCATCACTAGGGGATCGTCTGCTGCCTGATTGATGAACTCCTCTACGGAGGTAGCAAATAGGTCGTAAGGGTGGTGTAGAAGAACATCTTTGCGACGTATAACAGAGAAAATACTTTCGAATTCCTCTTCTTTTATTGATTCGTCTTCCAGCAGTCCGCGTTGACTGCGGGCGAGCACTTTGCACGTCTGACCAATGTGGGGTTCATCTTTAAGTTGTTGTAGGGGTAGACGCATCAGCTCGAAAAGATCATCGAGTCCTAATAGGCCACTAATGCGATATAGATCGTTCTCTTCAACAGCCATACCTTCAATCAACATATCTACTACTCTTTGAGGCATTTCGTTTGTGACCTCTAGTCGCACTACTTCTCCTCCCATTCGCCTTTTGTGAAGGCCCTGCTCAATGGCACTCATAAGATCGTCTGCTTCTAGGTCTCTTAGTTCAAGGTCTGCATCGCGGGTGACACGAAAGAAATAGTGTTCTTCAACTTTCATTCCTGGGAAGAGTAGTTTTAGATTGAAGGCCACCACTTGCTCCAGTGGAACTGCAGTAAGAATTGGTAGTGGTTTTATCTCACTTAGATCTGGAGGTATCTCTACGAAGCGAGTCATTGTTTTTTGAGGAACCTTCACTCTTGCGAATTGCTGCTGGCCTGTCTCTTGATCAAGGATCAGAGCAGCGACGTTGAGACTGAGATTGCTAACAAAAGGGAAGGGATGGGCCTGATCTACAGCCAGCGGTGTCAGCACCGGGAAAATAGCTGTCTGGAAATAGTTGTCGATCCAGACGCGTTGTCGTTTATTTAGTTGCTGATAGTCGAGTAGGTGAACACCTTGATCGTGTAGCTGTTTTTTGAGGTGTTTGCGGTAGTGATTTTGTTGTTGCTCGATTAAGGGAATGAGGTGATCTCTGATCGTGAGAAGTTGTTGAAGTGGGGTTAGACCGTCTTCACTGGTTTTGGTAATACCAGCCTCCACTTGCGACTTGAGGGAGGCCACGCGAACCATGAAGAATTCGTCGAGGTTATTGCTAAAAATGGCATTGAATTTTGCTTGTTCAAGCAGTGCGGTGCGTGTATCTAGTGCCTGGGCAAGGACGCGTTTGTT
>JASLWC010000065.1 GCA_030741055.1 Prochlorococcaceae cyanobacterium ETNP18_MAG_14
CAATGTAAATGGTCATTCCTAATAGGACCGATGGGATTTGATCAGTGAAGCCTTGGTCCGAAAAGGAAAGTCCTTGAATGCTGGAGCCGGGAAGCCGTAGCCTAGGGAGCGAGCCGTTTGGAGCCGGTGAGCTGAAGCTGATGCACTACTAAGTTACAGGGGCGCCAGTCTTGAAGCCCAGAAAAAGCGGCAAAACCCGCAAAAAAGTGGTTTTTAGCCAAAAAAACAGACCGTTTTCAGCAAATCCTGATAATGAGCTTTATGAGGGCTCTCCATTTTCTTACTTTAAAGCGAATCTGTAATCAAGCGCTTAACTAACCAAGGCGATCAACCAGATCGATTAAAAAATCCTATCTAATATAATATTTAAAAGTCAGCATTTTTCAGTTGAACTCTTTCAATCTCCTCCTCTAGCTTTTTATTCAACACCAAGCCACTATTTAACAAGAAGATATTTACAATCAAGCTTAAAGATTGTAACGAGCAGCAGCCTTGGTTTTGCATATTGATTGTGCCGTACTAATTGAGGCCCCTGCATTCACCTGATTCATAAAGCATTTGCAGGTAAATTGCCCCATCCCCTTAGGAGGGAGCTTGCCTGCATCTGCCATGGCAATTTTAAAGTTCATTAAACAAATCATCTTAATTAGATTCCCTTCTTCGCTGCTTTGAGCAAGGCCCTGAGGCGCTGACATGCCCAAAAGGACACTACCCAGACTGATTAATAGGTAAATACGATGCAAGAAATTAATCCATAGATAATTAGGTAGTGCGCTGAATGTGCAGCTCCCGATTCATAACCTTGAGTCGTTTAAGATCATTAAAAACATCCTCCGGCATTCCTTTTGGGAGATCTACCAAACTATAAGAATCGAAGATTTGGATACGGCCAATCATCCGCCCCTCAAGCCCGGATTCATTGGCGATAGCACCAACCAGGTTGCCTGGTTTAACACGATCTCTGTGACCCACCTCCACGCGGAACCTATCCATGTCATCTTCCGGCGGTCTGGAAGCACGCTCAGGCCTTCGGCCAGAGCCACCTCGGCCGCTATCTCGGCCGCTATCTCGGCGATCGTCGCGACGGCTTCGCTGAGCTGATTGCTGCAACCAGCTCTCATCACCCTTCACCAATAATGGCGCTGGACCAACGGCAAGGTTTAAGGCCGCCAAAGCTAATTGCTCTGGAGTGAGCTCAAGTTCCTGACTGACACGTTGAATTAACTCCTGAAGCAAGGCAGTCTCATCAGAGTTTTCTCTCTCTGCCTTAGCAGCAGTGGTGAGACGTTGACGAAGGCGATCGCAACGGCTCTGGTTAATGGCAGCATTGTTTGGTATATCCATCGCTTCGATGGGTTGACCAACAGCACGTTCAAAGCTGCCAACAAGACGACGCTCCCTAGGATTCACAAACAGAATGGCCTCTCCGTTACGGCCAGCCCGGCCGGTACGTCCGATGCGATGTACATAGGCCTCGCCATCGAAAGGTATGTCGTAGTTGATTACCAAACCAATGCGATCAACATCTAGACCTCGCGCCGCAACATCAGTGGCAACCAATATGTTCACGCTGCCATTACGCAAACGTTCAACTGTTCGTTCACGTTGATTTTGAGGTACATCTCCGTTAAGCACAGCGACATCGTGCCCCGCTGCTTCCAGGGACTCAGCCACCGTGAGCGTGATCACCTTAGTGCGGGCAAAGATAATCACACCTTCACCAGTAACAGCCTCAAGAACCCTTTTGAGAGCTTCGATTTTGTGACTGTTCTGGAGGGTAATACAACGCTGACGGATGAGACGAGACTCCTTATCACGACTCTTGATGGTGATCTCGGCAGGTTCTCGTAGGTAGCGCTTTGAAAGTCGGCGAATTTCTGAAGGCATCGTGGCCGAGAACAACACCATCTGGCGCTCCTCCGGCAGCTGTTCAAGAATCCATTCGACATCATCAATAAACCCCATACGCAGCATTTCATCAGCTTCATCCAGCACCAAACACCTCAAACCAGAAGTATCGAGAGTGCCCTGTCGCATGTGGTCCATCACACGACCCGGAGTCCCTACAACCACTTCCACACCACGCTTGAGCGTATTGATCTGGGAGCGGAAGTCAGCTCCTCCATAGACCGCAAGAACCTTCAGATGAGGGTGGCCAGCGGCATAGGCACGGAAGGAATCCGCAACTTGCATGGCCAGCTCGCGAGTGGGAGCTAGCACCAGCACTTGGGGGCGTTTGCCCTGATCTTGAAGACGTTCAAGAAGAGGCAACGCGAAGGCTGCTGTTTTGCCTGTGCCCGTCTGAGCCTGACCAACAAGGTCGCGGCCCAGCATCAGTTCAGGAAAAGCTGCTTTCTGTATAGGAGAGGGATGCTTGTATCCCTTTGCAGCAAGGGTATTGAGCAAAGGTTCACTGAAGCCAAAGCCTTCGAATTCGGACACTGGTGGTGTCGTTTCGATGTTTTCAATTACATCCGCTGAATTAGCAGCTGAGCTCTCGCCTGAATCTTCGTCATTCGACTCGTCAAGAACGCTAGAAAGATCAGCCTCTGCTGCGGCAGTATGGTTTTGAGGCGCGTCTGTTTCTACTGAACACGAGAGATCCTCGTGCGATTTTGTATTGGTCATCGAAAAAAGGCGTTGGCCTGATTGATCCTTTAAATCAGGCCGACAACGTCCCATACGCAGATGACCGCGTTGTGTTGCCTCGCCTTTTCTTCAAAGGTTGAACGATTAATTTATCATCCGGCCATAATCATCATCAAGGCGTTCTATATCTGATTCCTTAAGTGGCTGGCCATGCTGAACCTCAATGATCACTAGATCGATTTGGCCTCCACGAGCTCGATGGATCGCTCTACGAGGAATATGCAAAGTGGTGCCAGCAAAAGCTTGATGCCAAGTGTTTTCACAGAAGAGCTGTCCCTGCCCTGAGACCACAGTCCAGTTTTCGCTTCGATGTTGATGACGTTGCAAGCTGAGTTGTTGGCCGGCTAATACCAACAACCGCTTGACCTTGTACCCCTCTCCTTCAGCTAGATCTTGGTACCAACCCCAGGGACGCACAATTCTCGAGAGATCCATGCTCATACCTCCACTGATAGTTGCGTTCAGCATGACGGCGCCAACTTCAGCCGTCACTACGAGTAGATGCCTTTACCGTTATCAGATCAACTCGCTGACGGGCTCTGGTGATGGCGGTGTAGACAAGTCTTCTCTCGTAGTTGGAAATAGTGTTTCGGCAATCAACAGTGGGAGACGTCTCGGTAGAAACATCCGGCCAGAGAAGAATCACATGATCAGACTCACTTCCTTGAGACTTATGAATCGTAAGCGCCAAGGCTGGTTCCACCAAACCAAGTCGGGCTGGATGAATCAAGCTTATGGTCGATTCCCCCTGATCAGGGATCACACGAAATAGCAGACGACGGTTTTCTCCTTCGCCAACTACAAGGCCAACATCACCATTTGCCAACCCCAATTCCGGTTGGTTCTCACCACACATCACTGGTGTTCCCAACGGCCAGTGAGCCACACCCGCATCAAGACATTGACCCAACAAAGCTCTATGCACATCATCTACACCCCAGAGGCCACGTCGCCTCGGACAAAGCACCATCAACCTATCGAGGCAATTGAACAACGGCTCTGCTGCAACTGAGAGATTGGCAACAGTCATGGTTGACGTATAAGCATGATCGACTAGCTCTGGAGTCAAGCCTTCGGCAAGACGTTTCAGGGTTCTGCTGTGATCCTGCAGGTGCTGAGCCAAAAGCTTTGGTATGCCATTGAGGCTGTAATGGTGCTGCTCAATATTTGCCGACTCTGACAACAGAGAGAGTTGCTGCCAAAAAGCAAGCGACCCCTGATCACGCAGGACTCCACTGAGATTAGCCAACTCACCACGGTTTCTATATAGCTGGTGCAGATGAATTGCACCATGATTGAACTGCTGACGAATATCTCCCTGTTGAAGCCGATGCCAAACCGCTCCACTCCCCACAGGAGGCAACTGATCAGGATCGCCGACTAGCACAAGTTTGCTTTTGGTAGGCAAAGCATTTAACAAAGCCTGCATCAGGGCTAGTTCCACCATCGACATTTCATCAATGACGAGCAGATCAAGCATTAGGGGATGTTGTTGATGCCTGCCGAATCCACCAGGGGCTGCCTGTAGCCATCGATGAAGAGTGTTGCAAGGCAGGATGGCCAACGCCTGCCGCTGGGGGTTAGGGATTGCCTCAAGTCCTTTGCGGACTGTCTCCTGCAAGCGCCTTGCCGCTTTACCAGTAGGTGCAGCAAGGCCAATCCTCAACTCGGGTTGCTGGCTTAAAGCCCTCGCCAGCATTTGCACAATCGTGCTGGTTTTGCCAGTTCCAGGTCCACCACTGAGCAACACAACGCCATAGGTATCAATAGCCTCTACGGCTACCTGTTGTTCTGGATTAAGGCCATCAGGCAAAGCTTGAAGAGTTGGCGATGTTGTGACCTTGGAGCTCTGCTGATGCACTTTCGACCGATTAACAAGTTCACTAATCACGGCCTCCATGTCGCCATACCAGCGGCTCCAACTAAGTTGATTACCTTCTAAAACCATCGGAGCGGCATCGCCTTCAAGCCAACCACTGGCAAGTAGGGCCTGATGATGAGCCTCCGGCCATCCCTTTGCCTTTAACTCATCAGGAGAAGATGCAGGGGTTAGCTTCAGCTCTAACTCTCCTCGGGCCAGTGCATCCATCAAGCCATTTACTAAATCCTCAAGATGAGGTGATGAAACCCTGGGCGGAAGACGTCTCAAAAGCATCTGATGCATTGCCCTAGAAAGAGCGGGTGGCCAACTGATTGAATCGTTTTGACTCATTGCCCTCCCTGCTGGAGCAACCGATCCAAGAACATGACCCGCTGCAACGGCAATGGCTCCACGATCAGTCCTGGGACAGGTTGATCTAGGGAACTACCAGCCATGGCCTTAGACCCAGGAACACCTCTAAGGAATACGTAGACATATCCACCTAAATGGCGCTCTGGCTCATAGCTCGGCAGCCGCCAGCGTAAAAAACGATGCAGTGCTACAAGATAGAGATGAGCTTGAAGAGGATAATGATGAAGAAGCATCTGCTGCTCCATGCCCCTTTCGTCGTAGTAGAGCGGACCACAGGCCGCAACCTGACCATCTGGGTTACGGCGACCGATCCAGTTGCTTTTCCAATCGGCAACCCACCAACGCGCCTCCGCAAGGTCTTCTGAGTCAGTAAACACAAGATCAATCGAACCAGTTAGGAAGCCGCGACTCGAGACACCGAGATGAGAAATTTGTTTTGCATAGGTTTCTCCAAAACGAGCCATTGGATCCAACTGAAAAGCTCTAGCGAGGTCCAACGAACGCAACACGTTGCCTTGATGAGCAATCGGGAGATCAAAGCTGAGTTCATGAATGCGACGTTTCTCGTGAAGTTGATTCAGGCAAAGATCGCCAAGCCCACCCCCCATGGGGGTGTTTAACACCCTGTCAAGACCATCCTGAACAGCGGCGAGCAGATTGATATCAATACCTGCTCGTCGCAGCTCCTCTTCAATCACTACTACAGCATTCGGATCTTGCAATGGCTTGCAGAAATCCAGTCGTTCAAGAATCCGATGCAGGCAGTCTCCTGCTCCTGCTCCACGAGGAAATCGAGCAAGAGGGCCCTGTTCGGACCAAGTTGATTCTTGGCTAGAGACAACAGCTTCATCAATAGCGCTTTGCCCCTGAAGGTTGGGTGAGGTTTCAGGATTCTTCTGCTGCCGATCACGACCTTCCTCCAACTCCACAGGATCAGACGATGCACTGCCATCATCTCTATGAACTCCAGAAACCCAAGCGGAATAACTACTACGACCCCAAGACAGATCAAAGCGCCGTTGCGGTGTTGGGCCAAGAGCTAACTCGCCTTGAAGCGGCGGCGATTGCCAGCGCTGTTGAATCGACTTCAGCTGAGCCGGAAAAACAGTGATCGGCAACTGCTGGCGATCAAGCCAAGCACTCATTCGTTCTGGAGTGAGTTCCTGCATCGCTGCATCGATGGCATCCACACCAAACAGCCAAGCGCTGAGGGGATTGCCTTCCTGTTTGGCGCCCCGAGCCCAAATCAACATCAAAAGAGAGCAGGCTCTTGTGATCGCCACATAGGCAAGACGTTCGGCTTCCTGCAGGGATGCTTGATGAGCCTGTTGTGAAAGCTGCCATCCCTTCCCCCAACCTGTGCTGAGCGCTACACACCAACGCGACTCTGATCCAGATCTCCATAAGGGGCCGCGGGGGAGAGAGGGGGCTTGCCAGAGGTAAGGGCAAATCACAACGGGATATTCCATCCCCTTGCTGCGATGCACTGTGACCACAGCAACCGCACTCTCGGCTACATCACTATGAGGTTGTCGGGCCTCTGGAACAGGATCAACAGGTTGTAGTCGTTGGCGACGTAACCAATCGGCTGCAGTAGACGCATCCAAGCCCTGGCGATGAATCACCTCCTGTACGAGCTGCGCACATTGATATAAGTCGCCTAAAAGGCGTCCGCGCTCGGAGAGATCAGCAATTGTGCGGCCTTCAAGTAACTCCGCTAGGCATCCCACAAGACCAAGGCGGGGAAGATTGATGGCCCAATTCCTGAAGCGAAGGGCTAATTGATCGAGCTCACCATTGCATTCGGCATCAGCGAGCTGCTCTGTGTTCCATTGCATCAGAGCTGAACAGGCCACAAGCTTCAAACTGCTGCTGTGAGCGGGCCTAGCCAAACAATCCAGAAAACGTTGTAAGACCTGGGCCGCTTCACTGGTGAGAACATCCCCCTGGCTAACAAGCCGAGTGGGTACTCCAACCAGAGCAAGGCCCTCGCGAATGCTGGCTGCTTGTCGATGTCGACCAACGAGAATGCAGATATCCGCAGGCTGCAGAGTCTCCTTTTGGTTCTTTAGCAGATCCAAAACAGCATGGGCCACCGCCGTTGGGATCTGCTCTTCCAGTTTGGTTTTGGAGCTCAAGGAAGCAGGCTGGGCCCCTGTTGAATGAGTGGCATCATCCAAATTGAGCAGTTGAAGTGGATTGACACCAGCGGGCAATGGCAGTGGTGTTGCATCACTGCGAGCGGTTAACGGTGGAGAACCCAGATTTGAACGCCTCAATCCTGGAGACATCAACTGGCTCAATCCATCAAGCAACTGAGTCGTTGTGCGGAAGTTATCAAGCAGTGCATCGATGCGATCAACCTTAGAGCGTGCATCAAGATAGGTGTTGAGATCACCACCACGAAATCGATAGATGGCCTGTTTAGGGTCACCAACCATCAACAGAAGATGGTCAGGGCTATGGGCAAAAGCCTGCTCAAGCAGACGCCATTGCACAGGATCAGTGTCTTGAAACTCATCAATAAGAGCGACCCGATAACGTCGACGCAGAGCATCAAGCCATGGTGCTTGTTGATCGCAATGGGGCTGATTAATGACCTTAGTTTGAGCTTTGGGATCCAATGCAGAGAGAAGTTCTGCGTAGCTGATCACACCCCGGCGGCGGCGGCGTTCAACCAGCGCATCAAGCCCCCAATGCAAAGCATGCGTCCACACCTGTTCAGCAGGGCCATCACAAAGATCG
>JASLWC010000066.1 GCA_030741055.1 Prochlorococcaceae cyanobacterium ETNP18_MAG_14
TTGAGGCTAAAATTATACTTCTTTATCCGAGATAGATAGCTTTTAATCAATTCGACACAGACAATGCTCCCAGACTTAAGGGCCGTATGTGTTGAGTCAATAGTAGATTCCTTGATAGAAAATATAGTTTTATCCACCTGATTTGCCAGGCAAGGGGCTGGGACAAAACAAGCAGCAACAAGAAAAGGTGTCAGCCTTATCTTCTTACCAGAATTGTTATCCTTGCAAAAGCCAGACATGTTAAAGACAAAAACCAAGACTTGATCTACCTCTACTCATATAACATCAACAAGCCGTGGATCTTAACGATAGTTTTCAAACTGCAAGGGCACATCAAAGTCCTCCTCTTTCTCACGCAACAAAGTAATCGCTGCCTGCAAATCGTCCTTACTCTTACCCGTAACTCTTAGGCTCTCTCCATGGATTGCCACGTTTACTTTCTTGAGTTCATCGCGGACAGACTTGCTGAGTTTCTTAGCCAGCTCCTGGCTAAGCCCCTTGCGCAAAATCACCCGCTGCTGCACCCGATTACCACCTGAAGCTTCAGGAGTCTGAAAGTCAAAGATCTTGAGTGAAAGGCTGCGTTTAGTGGCTTTCTGCCGCAGCACATCCTCAACCGCTTGCAGGGTCATATCACTGGCCGTTGTAATCACCAGTGCAGCATCTTCCAACTCAATCTGCGTATTCGAGTCTTTGAGGTCGTAGCGCTGCCCTATGTCCCGGCGAGCCTGATCCACCGCATTGACCAACTCCTGGCGATCAAAGTCCGAGACCACATCAAAGGAATAGGTGTCTGCCATGAACTCGCTAACCGTCTTTACCCAGCCTAGAAAACCTCCATCTTCTAAACCACAATGCCTTTACAGGCCCTATTCACAGCAACGCCTTCTGCACCGTTCGCCTGGTCGCTCGTACTAGCTAGTGCTGTAGTGGTGCTCAGCATTGTGCCTTTAGGTGCGGCCAGAACCCAAGCCAACTTCCAGATCAAGGACATGGCTGCCCCTAGAGCCATGTTTGAGCGGCTACCTGCCTGGGGACAACGCGCAAGCTGGGCTCACCAGAACAGCTTTGAGGCCTTCAGCCTGCATGCACCGGCTGCACTTTTAGCCATAGGTGCAAGCCTTCACGAACAACCGCTACCAACCCTGGCAGTGGTCGCGGCACTCCTGCACCCATTGCTGCGATTGATCTATATAGGAGCCTTCATTGGCAACCTGCCCCCATTGCGGGCTTTCTGCTGGGCTACAGGGTTGCTCTGCACTGGTGTTGTCTACATCGAGGGATTACGTAGCCTGCTTACAGCCAGCACATGATCACCAAAACAGCGCGTCTGAGCCTTGCTGCAATAAAGCGATACCTGATACCTGGCCAAGACCCAATGGGACACTGAGCCAATCCATGTGATGCTCAAGGAAACGCCCTAAGCAACTGAGCTGAAGATTCAATATCCCTTTAACGCGAAATTGAGCCAAGCCAGATCACCAAGCATCAGCGTTTACGCAAGGGCTTTGATTTCACCGCTCCTTGCAAATGCAGCAGCAGGCTTTAAATCCATGTCTTAGGAATGCTGCTTGCTCAACGCAATCAGCACTACAAATATCCCAAATCTTTAAACCTTCTCGCCGATGTTCTTTAGATACCCACTAAGTTTCCATTTACTCAACAAGCCCACATATAGGCTTCTGCAACAAAAAATCAGCTATCGGATTTCTGAAAAGCCTTAAGTGCCGAAATCAAAGCAGCTGGGCTTTGAGGGTCAACCATCAAGACACTTCCTCCTGGTGCCGTAGCCATCTGCTCTCCCATAGCCATCCATTCCTTAGCCAACAACAATCTCAAAGCCTCCTCTGTCTTTGGGTTTGCCTCCAGAGCTCGAGCAATCTCTAGAGCCGCTTCCGCCTTGGCGCGAGCAAGGGTTGCCTGCTGCTTTGCCTGGGCGTCAGCTTCAAGCAGCAGGGCTTCTTGCTGCGCGCGAGCATCTAACACCAAGGCCTCGGCCTGGCCACGAGCCTCATTGATCTGAGCTTCTTTGTCTCCCTCAGAACGAAGAATGGCAGCACGCTTTTCCCGCTCTGCAGTCATCTGCTGCTCCATCGCCTGTTGCACCCCTCGAGATGGAACAATGTCACGCATTTCCACTCGCGTGACCTTGACACCCCAAGGATCTGTGGCCTCATCCAACTCCTTCAGCAAGCATTCGTTTACTTCAGTACGAGTAGTAAATGTCTGATCAAGATCAAGCTTGCCCATCTCGGCTCGAATCTGAGTAAGCACAAGATTCACCATCGCTGCCTGCAGATTGTCTACCGAGTAATAAGCGCGTGAATGCTCAAGTAGTTGCCAATACACCACCGCATCAACTTCGATCGACACGTTGTCACGGGTGATGCATTGCTGCGGCGGTATGTCTAAAACCCTCTCCTTCAAAGATTCATAACTCACCACCCTTTCAACCATGGGGACAACAAAGGAAAGGCCTGGTTGCAGTTCTCGATCAAATTTGCCCAGCCGCTCCACCAAGCGTGAGCGTCCACCACTGGTGATTTTGACGCTGCCAGTTCCCATCCAGGCAATTATCACTAGAGCTGGTAAACCAAAAAGCGTTTCCACAGTGACCTTCCCTTTTTTTGCGAAACAAGGTTGCTTAACTAAAACACAGCCAACCAATTCCAAACAACTGTGTTCTGAGCAAAGTAGGGAATAAATCCGTGCACCTTTACCTTGCCTCTTCCTCTGATTTGGCTCGCCGTGGCGGGCCTGCTTCTCGCCATTGAGTTAGCTCAACCTGGCTTCGATGGCCTGCTGTTCGCAGCAATTGGAGCCCTACTGGTGTCAATCCTCACCGCAATCATTCCCATATCGCTCATCCTGCAGATGATCTTGTTTCTGCTGGTCACAGCGATAGGAACCATCTGGCTAACTCGTTGGTCGGCCCGCCGCAATCCCAACCCAGAGAGACTGCGCCAACGAGAAGATATAGCTGAAGTGCTTACGCCAATGGCAGCAGGCGGGGAAGGACGCGTTCGCTGGCATGGTCAAAGCTGGGCTGCCAGTTCCATCGACTTGGAGACAAAGATTGACGCCGGTGATCAGGTCGTGGTGATGGGCCGTGACGGCACTAAATTACAAGTTCTGCCACTGCCGCAGCGCTGAACTCAATTGAGTAGCGAGACTCAATCAAAGAACAACAAACTCACCACCTTGCCCATATCCTCGGCATTGCGACAGCTGGTCAACAACGTCTCACTGTCATGAAAAGCAAAACAGATCAATTGGTCGCAGCGACCGATGATCTCCTGATTACAAAGACTGCTGGCCATCGGTAAAGGCAGGTCATCGTGTTCAGGTTTTTCGATGAGATGCAGCACACTCTCGAGCTGATCGCGAATCTCTGGGACCTGTCGGTCGAGGCTCTGAGGAAGCAACACCGTGAGACAAGAGGCGTCTGCCTCCAATACCCCTCGGATCACAGCGGCATTGACCCCCTGAGCACCGGAAGTGATCAGAGAATGCCCCTCCTGAGCAAGAGAGCGAGCCATTAATTCAACGAGATGAATCGCTACCACTGGCACATGACGACTGCCAAGCATGGCAATGCGACGCATGCCCTTGTCCTGCAACAGAGCCAGCTCTTGAGCAAGGGTGTCGACCCGATCTAGCTCAGGGAGATCCAGAGACTGACTCAAGGAAATCCCCATCAAGATTGATAGAAACTAGCAGTGGTCATCAACCCTGCATAGGCAGCCCCAAAGCCTTAAACAGACGATCCAAGTAACAGTGCTCTTCCACCAATCGGAATGCATAGGTTGCTTTTATCGCCTCATGCAAACGCACATGACCAAAAGCCTGCTCAATCACTTCCACTGTTGCCAAGGTGTCATGCTCCACCTTGAGCAAAGGCACCTCAAGCTCTTCTGCTCTATTGATCAACTGCTGCAAGGGTTGCCCCGCACCGGTGAGGATCAAGCACTGAGTTGAGGCTTCCAAAGCCGCCAGCTGAATATCAGTGCGGTCAGCACCAGTAACTACAGCCATGTTGCGACGACGACGGAAAAACTCCATGGCGGAATTCACGTTCATCGCACCGATGCTGAGAGTCTCAACCAATAGCTCAACTCGCTCAGAGCAACAGATCACTTGGGCACCTAGGCGCCTTACTAACTCGCCCACGGTCACGCTGCGCAAAAGTGGCGAGCGTGGCATCACTCCAAACACTGCAAGCCCAAGGGCTTCAAGTGCTGGAACCACGGTGCTCTCCAGCTTTTCAACTTCATCCGGTGTCACCGCATTCAAAACAATTCCAAGCAGATGGTCTCCCAACTGCTCCCTTGCAGCCAGCAATGCATCCACGCTGCAACTGTCCTGCCAAAGATGAACCAGCACAACGCGAGCATCCAAACCACGGGCCAGCTGACCGAGGCTGAGGCCATAGAGCAGCCCTTCATGCAGGCTGCCCGCAGCTTCTAACAGGTTGATGCAAACGGAATTTTCCTGAAGTTGTTTGCATAGAGCCTCGAATCCTTTACCCGCATCAAGTTGAGACGAGGCCAGACGCTGATCAGCCGTGGCCGGTGCCAGTACTTGCAATGAGGGAATCAGTTGATCTTCAGACAACCCCAAGGTTGTACCGATAAATCGAACGTCATCATCGATTAACGGCTGCGGCAGAGAAGACACCTCTGGATCCCATTCCACACTCGTGGCTAAAGGCTTCCCAAAGCGAATTGACTGATTCGCCGCTATCAACTGACGAGCAATGCCGAGAGCTAATGCTGATTTGCCACTGAAAGGCTCACAAGAGCCGATCAACAAGGTTGTGCCCATCAGTGGAATCCATTGTTGCTCTTGCTGAGCAATTTAGGCGTCACTCACATGCTCTTCCAAGCCCAACAGCAGCCAACTCCAAAAGTGATTGGGTAAATCGCCCTGATCACCAAGATCAGGGCAAGCCATCAGCCAGTTCACAAGTTGATGCATCGAAACATCAAAGTTGTAGATCGGTACTTGAGTTTCGGAGAAACAGAGCTGACAGCTACATAGTTCAAGTGGCGAGCTAGCCCCCTGCCAACTAAGAGTAAAAGGGTGCGCCCGCCCACCTTGAAGAAGCCTCCTTCCTTTCAACGAACCTTTGACCACGAGCCGCAGGGCTCGCTGTAGATCCGCCTCCCTAGAGCGGCCTCCGCAATATGGCGCGAACAAAACCAACTGAGCCGCTTCTGAAGGGATGGGCAACGACAACGCCAAACTCACACCAAAGGATGCCCCAAGCTGGAGAAATGGGACAACAGATCACAACACTCAGCAACCGCTGGGCAAACTGCCGTATCGGCATCACCGGAGCCAGTGGCAGCATGGGTAAGGCCCTAACCCACCAGCTCCGCAGCCAAGGGGCTGTTGTGATTGGGTTTACTCATAGACCAATCCCCAGCAGCGAACAATCGACATATA
Organism: Prochlorococcaceae cyanobacterium ETNP18_MAG_14; assembly: GCA_030741055.1. GTDB lineage: Bacteria > Cyanobacteriota > Cyanobacteriia > PCC-6307 > Cyanobiaceae > Prochlorococcus. The sequence goes on from JASLWC010000066.1 coordinate 5,449, forward strand.
CCCCCCAGGAATGGGTGCACTGGGAATGCGGCAAAGAAGCTTCTCTGAAAAGCATTCTGGGAAGCCTTGATGTACTCGTGCTCAATCACGGCATCAACCTGCAGGGACGTCAAACCAACAAAGACATCAATATCTCTCTTGAGGTGAATGCTCTGAGCAGCTGGCGCCTTATGGAACTTTTTGAGAGCCTCGTGCTCAAAGCACAGCCAGCCACACGCCCACGCGAACTATGGGTGAACACTTCTGAAGCGGAAATTCAACCGGCCCTCAGCCCCACCTACGAACTCAGCAAGCGGTTGATCGGTCAGCTCGTAAGCCTGCGCTGGAACAACCTCACAACTGACCAACGCAAAGCGATCAGAATCCGCAAACTTGTACTTGGCCCCTTCCGCTCAGAGCTGAATCCAATCGGATTGATGTCGGCTGATTTTGTGGCCGGCCAAGTAATCCGCCAAGCCAACCTTGGCCTCAACCTAATCATCGTCACCCCCAACCCACTTACTTATTTATTGATGCCTCTAACAGAGCTGGGGAGAATGATTTACTCACAACTCTTACGTGCTGGGTCCCCAGACAATCAACAGCAATCTTCTGCCAATTAGTCGCCTCGATCGGTGAGGATTTCACAGCCATCAGACGTAACCACAATCGTGTGCTCCCACTGAGCCGAAAGGCTGCCGTCTTGCGTAACCACAGTCCAACGATCCTTAAGCGTGCGGCAGGTCTTGCTGCCTGCATTGAGGATTGGTTCAACCGCCAACGTCATACCTGGACGCAAAGTCAAGTTGGGTAAATCATTCGTACGGAAGTTAAAAACAGAAGGCTCTTCATGCAGATTGCGGCCGACACCATGGCCGGTGTAATCCTCCACAACGCTGTATCCATGAGCCTTTACATGATCCTCAACGGCCCCCGCAATATCAAGAAGACTGTTGCCGGATCTGATCTGGGCAAGACCTGCCATTAATGACTCTTGAGCTACGCGACTCAACTGCTTGCCAGAATCTGATACATCACCAACGCAAATCGTGATGCAACTATCACCGTGATAGCCATCGAAGTAAGCCCCGGTATCGACTTTAAGCAAATCACCAGACTTGATCACCCGCTTAGGGCCTGGGATGCCATGGACCACTTCATTGTTAATGCTCGCGCAGATCGATGCCGGGAAACCGTGGTAGCCCTTGAAGCTCGGAGTGGCGCCCATCTCGCGGATCCTGCTTTCTGCAAAAGCATCGAGTTCGCCTGTCGTCTGACCAGGCTCGGCCATCTCCATGATCTCCCGCAAGACAGTAGCCACGATGGAGCTGGCCTTGCGCATGATCGCCAGCTCCCGAGCTGACTTAATTTCCACACCTCGACGCGAATTAATGCGCGGCCCTGTGGCCGTTGAGCGCGCCTCAGTAGTTGATGCCAGTAGATCAGCAAAAAGGTTCATAGGGCTAGAAAAACTGACATAAAAAAGATCGAATAGAACGCTTGCCTGCTCTGCCCGACGTACACAATCACCTTTGTCACGCTATCAATACCTTCAATAAAAACGACGCAAATGAGCTTGTTTAAGCAAGCACGTCAGCTTTACCGCTGGCGTGCTCCTTGGCTAATGCTTGCTCTGCTGATCTCCATGTGCACAGGTTTCACATATCGCTTAGAGCGCAATTGGGCAGGGATATGCCATAAGTAAGTGCATTGGCTGATGACCTTGCACGAAGGCAAATATCTTGGCCCGCAAGCCGAGCCGATCGTCGAGTTGCACAACGCTTTGGGATTGTTTTGGATGCTGATCACAGGCACCAGCATGGAGCTGCAGCGACTTTTACCCCAAAGCCATGCCCAGGAACCCAAGAAAGAGGATTGGCCAGCAGGTAGAATTTTTGTTTGGCTAGTTAACCCGGAGCTGGGATGGCAGCGGATTCGAAAGAGACTTCCTCGAGCGAGGAGAACACTAAAACGACAACAACAATCGAAGCGACCTCAGCCGTGGTGACGGATGTGACATCCAAAGGTGTCGAACAAGTCAGGTTGAGTGCTGATGCGCTGATCCGAGAATTCGAGGCATCACAGCTAAAAAGTGATCTAAATGAGATCTACGTGGGCGAC
>JASLWC010000067.1 GCA_030741055.1 Prochlorococcaceae cyanobacterium ETNP18_MAG_14
CCATCTGGTGTGGTAGTGAATGCATAGACACCATCGAGGTTGTCAAAATGATTTCCAGAGATATCAATAATCCCTGCAAATAGCAGCCCATCTGGGCCATGCCAGGGAAGTCCGTTCGTTTAAGCATGCAGCTTGCTGAGTTCGCGAGCCAACGCCGGCAAAAGGGTTGTGTCGTTAGCTCGCTCCCTCCCCTGAGTGAAAACCACTAAAAGCATCGGAGGGCCTCCCCCTGATGACCACCAGGCCGCATCATGACGAGCCTGACTCATCCAGCCAGCTTTACTCCAAAGCCTGGTTCCCATCGACAACCCTTCGCCAAGAAATCCATCCACCTGATTCTCTGGATCCGCCTTTCGCTGCATGAGATCAATAGACCTTAAAAACAACTGCCGAAGCCGCTTGCAGGCCAAAGGAGACACCAAGGCATTGGTCATTACAGCTTCAAGCATGCGAGCTGTTGCTGCTGTGGTTAATGCATTGCGATTGCCAAGGCCTTCACCATAAAAATCTCGCTCTCGGCCATAAGGTCCATCACCCCAGGTCTTCTGGCAGCAATTCACCTTCTCCAGCTCAGGCCAGCCCAACCCTTGCAACCAATCGTTCACCAACTGCCGCTGCTGCTGCCAAACCTGCCAACATTCTCCCCTCAACGAAGGGCCGCTTGTCGTACCGGTCAGGAAGTCCACTACAAGGCTAGTAGCGTCATTACTCGAATCGGCAATCATGTCCCGCATTGCTCGGCGAAGCTCCTCACCCTCAGGCAAAAGGTCCTGCTGGAGCCATTCCTCAACAGCCAGGGCATAAACAAGCTTCACGACACTGGCCGGGAAAAAGGCACGCTGATCCGACCAACCCGCCCCAAAGCCACTGCCAGTAGTTGGATCTGAATGGTCATAACGGACCCAACTAACCGCCAGACTGTTATGCAAACCAGGGCGATTCTCGGCCGCTAATCGATCCAACAGCCCCGCTAGCTGGGCCTGCATGGCGCTATCGGGGCGGTAGAACGCCATAGCCAATCACTTCAGGCAATGCCGACCCTAGGCAACTCAGTCACTTCTGAACTTTTTACTCCAGGTAGCTACTGGCAACTACTAACGGGAATCAATGGTTACGCCGAGATTAAAGGAGCTGGACTAGCAACCCAGGCAGCGACCGGCCGCTGCTTTGAAGTGCTCGATTCATTGGAACAAGAAAACTCTCTACAACAAACAGCGCGGCTAAGGGTGCGGCTATTGGAAGACGGGTACCCCTGTTGGCTAGATCCCGTCGAGTTACAAGGCCAAGTTGTTCAACAAAAAGGCTGGCAACCTCAACTGCTAACAGTCAAGAAGATCCAGCAACGGCTAATAGCGGTGATGAACTGGGTGGAAGCCGCCGCCGCTCAACCGAATAATTACCTCTGGGGAGGCAGCCTAGGGCCAGATTTCGACTGCTCCGGCCTGGTTCAAACAGCCTTTGCCAGTCAAGGCATCTGGATACCACGCGACGCCTATCAGCAAGAAAGGTTCTGTACGCCAATAACTGTGCAACCTGACAACACCAAACAACTCCGCCCTGGAGATCTGATTTTCTTCGGCAGTCGACATCGCTGCAGCCACGTTGGCCTATATGTAGGCAACGGAAGCTACTGGCATAGCTCCGGTCAAGAGCATGGTCGCAACGGCATCGGTTGCGATCGACTGCCTGCCCACGACACCCATCCAGTGGCCTGCTACTACCGAGCTGAGCTCCGCGGGGCGGGGCGAGTGGAACGCTGCCATGACGGCAACACTCTCCCCTGAAGGGCAGCGCCTAAGTTGCTCTTCACTGCGGAAGGCTTCCGGCATGACCTCGCCCATGGACCTCTCAGTCGTAGTGCCCCTCTACAACGAAGAGGAAAGCCTGCCACAGTTGGTAGATCAACTCCTCGCAGCCTTACGCCCTACTGGTGAAACCTTCGAGCTAGTGCTCGTGAATGATGGCTCCACCGACGACACCGCCAAGGTGCTGAAGCAGCTAAGTATTAAAACGCCTGAACTGGTGGGCGTACTGCTACGCAAAAACTATGGCCAAACAGCTGCTATGTCAGCAGGGTTCGACGTATCACAAGGCAAGGTGATTGTGTGCCTGGATGGCGATCTACAGAACGATCCCGCAGACATCCCACTACTACTTGAAAAGTTGAATGAGGGATACGACCTCGTAAGCGGCTGGCGTCATCAACGCCAGGACGCTTCCCTACAGCGCAAGCTGCCCTCAAAAATTGCTAATCGCCTGATCGGCCGCTTCTCCGGTGTAAGGCTGCATGACTTCGGCTGCTCACTAAAGGCATACCGCAAAGAAATCCTCAGCGACATGCGCCTCTATGGCGAGCTACATCGCTTTCTACCCGCACTGGCATTTATAGAAGGCGCAAAGATCACTGAAGTGAAGGTGCACCACCGTGCACGCCAATACGGCAGCAGCAAGTACGGAATCGATCGAACCTTCCGTGTATTGATGGACCTTTTCACCGTTTGGTTTATGAAGCGCTTCCTAACCAGACCGATGTACTTCTTCGGCTTCGGTGGGCTAGTGGCAATGAGCGGGAGCCTGCTGACCAGTGCCTATCTACTAACTATCAAGCTAAATGGAGAAGACATTGGCAACCGCCCACTCCTCACCATGGCTGTGGTACTTGGCCTAACGGGAGTTCAATTGTTCTGCTTTGGACTACTAGGTGAGCTGCTGATGCGCACTTACCACGAAAGTCAAGGAAGACCGATCTACCGCATACGGGCAACGTTGCGCGGCGGCGGAACATCCTGAATTTTCACCGCACGCGGTTTACCTCGATAGCGTTCAAGAGCTGTCGCTGCAACAGACACCACACGGCCATCAGAATCGTGCAGGCCTTGCCTCAGAAGGGACATAACCGACACATGACCCCAAAGACCCGCAAGGGTAACTGCCTCTAATCGTTGTTCAGGGCCTGCGGCCATAGCATCACGCAACTGGCGTTGCATGGTGAGGCGCTCAAGAGAGGTGGCCGGTGACTTCCATACCTGCTTAGGAACTGAACCAGAGTCATCCTCAGCCGCATCAGATTTAGGTTTTACCAGAGTTAGCTGTACACGATTCAAAGCAGCCACACTGCTTGCATCTGTATTACTCAGCAGAAGCTTGCGTGGGCGCTTACCAAGGCCCCAGAGCACCAAGGTAAGAGCGACAACAGCAGCACCAGCAAACAGTCCATTCATTTAGAGATGCCTCATTAAGCCGGGGTTACCGATGATGAAGTAGGAAGTGACGGATTGAACTTTTATTTCGCCAATGGGTCCTACATAGCCCTTATAGAAAGGCGATCTATACAGTAGCTATGGACCCTTTGGCTGACGCCATGACAAGTGATTTTGCTGCCACCTGGCTGCCTGCGGTATTTGTACCTCTGATAGTGCTCGTGACACCCGCGATTTTCATTGTCCTGGTAGGTCGCCATATCACAGCTACCGACTGAGCTGTAGACGCTTAACCCCCAGCCAACCGACTCCCCTAATGCCGAATGACTGACGAGAATCTGCCCCTTGGCCCCAAGAAGCTCAACGAGAAGTATCGCGACCGAGGGCACGTAGAAGCGTGGGCCGTGCAACCGCCTGCTGATCCCTGCGTCGGAAACCTAGCCACTCCAGCCAATAGTGGTTATTTCGTCAAAGCCTTAGTCAACAATCTCCCCCTCTACCGCGAAGGTATTTCTCCAAACTTCCGTGGTCTAGAAACTGGCGCCGCAATCGGCTATTTCATTTACGGCCCATTCCTTGTCATGGGACCGTTGCGTCATACCGATTTCGCCACAACCGCTGCTTTGCTAGCGACTGTTGGAGCAGTGCATATTCTCACTGCACTCTTAGTCCTATACAACGTTCCCGGCAAGGCACCTAACGTGCCACCCCCGGATGTCATTGTTAGCAACCCACCTCTCGACCTAGTCACCAGGAAAGGCTGGGCAGACTTCACTAGCGGATTTTGGCTGGGCGGTTGCGGTGGAGCCGCATTTGCATGGTTCCTATGCAACACCTTGCACATGGGACCACTGTTGCAGGTTCCGATGAATGTCTGGGCATCTTAAAAATCCCAAGAGGTCTTAACTAAAGACCAAAACAAAGACAGAAAATTGATCTAAACACCTTTTCCCGGGGCAGCATAATTGCTTCCCCGGTTTTTTTGTGCCACAAGAATGCCCAAATATGAATGATCAAATAATGAAAAGCAGTGAACCGCTCAGGTCAAAAAACAACCACCTATAAGTCTTGAAAACTCGATTTCAGAAATTCTATTGCCAGCATATTGGCAGCAAACTAACCCCAGCAATGCTCAGAAAGCGCCATAAAAGAGCTTGAGCAGCGTGTGGCAACATAAAGGGAATTTAATACAGACGAATGAGATCAATGAATCATTAGAGATGAAGAACTTTTTTGAGATGAACATCCCTGCAGAGCAAATGAGAATGGATCCTCATCTTGGGATTCACGAAGTAAAAACTGCTTAGACTTGGAATCTGGCGAGAATCAGCAAAGCAAATCCAATCATTTATCTTGCATACATATATAAATGCATTGAATCAGAGGCAAACTAGCCAAAACAAGAGCCCCAGCGCAGCACTCATTCAATACGATCTTGCAAAAGGCTTGGACAGCTTCTAACTTTGGATCTTTTTGTTGATCCTGACTCAATCAAAAACCTGACTCCTTTTCTAGCCAATCCGAATTAACTTCATGGCTTATCACCATGGCATGAACAAATAACTAAGCCTCTTGCCAATCCAACTAGCCACAAACAAATCAGTACATAAGGGCAATAAAAAAACCCGTCAAGCTTGACCTGACGGGGTGGATTTTTGCCGAAGTATCGACTAATTAGCAAGCAAGATGTTATCCAAACTTGCTTGATGTGGAGGCGATCACAAAGGCCCCGAAGGTGAATATGTTGCCCACTGCGAAGTGGGTCACACCAACCAAACGAGCCTGAACAATCGAGAGAGCCACTGGCTTATCACGCCAGCCAACAAGGTTGGCAATAGGCGAGCGCTGATGTGCCCAGACGAGAGTCTCAATGAGCTCCTGCCAATAACCTCTCCAGGAGATCAAGAACATGAATCCTGTTGCCCAGACCAAATGGCCGGCCAGGAACATGAATGCCCAAGGAGAAAGGTTATTGATTCCAAATGGGTTGTAACCATTGATGATCTGAGAACTATTTAGCCACAGATAATCCCTGAACCAACCCATTAAGTGGGTACTGGACTCATTGAACTGAGCCATGTTGCCCTGCCAAGCGGCAAGGTGCTTCCAGTGCCAGTAATAAGTGGCCCAAGCAATGGTGTTAAGAGCCCAGAAAATGGCCATATAGGTGGAGTCCCACGCCGAGATGTCGCAGGTGCCACCGCGACCAGGGCCATCACAAGGGAAGGAGTAGCCGAAGTCCTTTTTGTCAGGCATCAGCTTGGAACCCCTTGCATCAAGTGCACCCTTGATCAGGATCAACGCTGTGGTGTGAAGACCCAACGCAATGCCGTGATGAACCAGGAAGTCTCCTGGACCAATCGGCATGAAGTTGGTGACTTCAGGACTGGCGTTAACCAGATCCATCCAATAGTGATCGCCAGGCATGCCATTGGCAGCCATGGTTGCAGCACTAGTTGAATTGGCAAGCAATACGTCGATGCCGTACATCACCTTGCCGCTTGCTGCCTGAAGGAACTGGGCAAAGATGGGTTCCACCAAGATCTGCTTCTCGGGAGTACCGAAAGCAATCACCACATCGTTGTGGAGATACAGCGCCAAGGTATGGAAACCGAGGAGCATGCAAACCCAACTCAAGTGGCTGATCAGTGCTTCTTTAGTTTCTAAGACCCGAGCAAGAGCATTGTTCTTGTTGGCCTCAGGGTCATAATCACGAACGAAGAAGATCGCACCGTGAGAGAAGGCACCGCACATCAAGAAGATGGCGATGTACTGATGGTGGGTATAAAGCGCTGCCTGAGTTGTGTAGTCCTGCGCAATGAAGGCATACGAAGGCAAGGCGCCCATGTGATGAGCAACCAAACTGCTTGCCGTTCCTAGACAGGCAAGAGCCAGTCCAAGTTGGAAGTGCAGTGAGTTGTTGATCGTCTCGGAGATCCCGTTGTGATTAAGGCTGAAGTGGCCAATCTTTTCCCGGAATCCATCCTTATGTGGATCATTGGGGTGATCAGTGTTGTGACCATCGGTGATCTCCTTAAAGGTGTGACCAATACCGAAACCGTTTCGGTACATATGGCCACCGATGATCATCAATACACCAATCGCCAAGTGGTGATGGGCAATGTCAGTTAGCCAAATCGCACCACTCTGTGGATGTACACCACCAAGGAAGGTGAGGATGGCAGTTCCAGCACCCTCTGAAGTGCCAAATACCTGATTCAAGGAATCAGGATTCTGTGCATAAGCACCCCAATTTCCTGTGAAGAATGGGGTTAAACCTTCAGGGTGAGGAAGAACTGATAGCCAGTTGTCCCAACCGACATGCTGACCACGGGACTCTGGAATGGCCACGTGAATCAGGTGAGCGGTCCAAGCGATGTTGGTAAAACCGAACAGCACTGCGAGGTGATGATTCATCATCGCCTCGGCGTTCTTGAACCAAGCCAGTGAAGGACGGAACCTTGGCTGCAAATGCAACCAACCACCAAACAAGAGCCAGGCCACCAGGATGTCAATCCAAATAGCACCCTGATAAAGCTCGGTGTTGGTGCGCATACCGATGGTGTACCACCAGTGGTACAGACCGGAATAGCAAAGGTTCACCGGACGAGATGCACCCGCTTGGGTCAAAGCATCAGTGATGCCTTGACCAAAGTGAGGATCCCAAATTGCGTGAGCGATAGGGCGAACATTCTGTGGGTCGGCGACCCACTGTTCGAAGTTGCCCTGCCAGGCGATATGGAACAGGTTTCCTGCAACCCATAGGCCGATAACAGCAAGATGACCGAAATGGGTTGAGAACAGCTTTTGATAAAGCCGTTCTTCGGTCATGCCGTCGTGGCTCTCGAAGTCGTGAGCCGTGGCAATGCCGTACCAAATACGGCGGGTTGTAGGGTCCTGTGCCAGACCCTGGCTGAACGAAGGAAATTTCGTTGCCATGTGGGGAAAGGTCAGGAAAGGTCAGCCGAGCCCAAGAAGGCGGGCGTGGAAGAAAGCCCAGGTGGTCACAATGCCACCGA
>JASLWC010000068.1 GCA_030741055.1 Prochlorococcaceae cyanobacterium ETNP18_MAG_14
CTTCTTTGCCGTTGCTGCCAAGTTGTTGTTGGGCCAGATCAGGCGATAAGTACCACATGCCGCCATCTACGCTTTGCTTATGGCTGCGTTGCTCGTTCATTAGCTCCCGCAATTGGCCATCACCACTGAGTTGGCCTGTAGGGGCCAACAGCAGTTGCTGGGTTTGCTGCTTATCTTTTGGGAGTTGATTAAAGGAATCTGCCATCGAGGTAGGGAAGCAAAAAGCCGCTGCGCAGAACTATGGACAGAACACTACCATAATACAATGGTTGTCATAAATGCAGATATAGTTGGTATCGAATGAGATGATATGCTAAAGATAATGGCGCAGCTATTTGGAAATCATTAGCGTTCATACCTAATGGCCGTTTTCTACCCTTCTTCGGCGCCTGAATCTATTTCCGACTATGCCAGCCGCGTAGATGCTAAGCAGCGTAAGGGCTTTGGCCCACGTGTTCGCAAGCTTCATGCTCGTATCGGCAAGGCCCATCATCAGGCCGAAGGCATGGCATTTTCCAAAGCGTTGCTGGCAGGCAAGGCCACCCCTTTGCAATTGGCAGCCTTATTGCGATCCTTGGCGCCGGCTTACCGCTTTTTAGAAGTGGAGGCCCCGGCTCTGGCTTTGACACTGGGGGCCCGATCGATGCCCTGGGTAGATCTCGCTCGCTCGGATGCCTTGGAACATGATCTGAACAAGTTGTCGTGCTTAGCAGACACGCCAGTTTCGGCTGCTGCGGCCATCTGGCTGGAGCAATTGCGGCTGCTAGCCAGGCAGTCGCCCCATCGGTTGATGGCCCATGTTTATGTTCGTTACGGCGGTGATTTGTCGGGTGGTCAACAGTTGGCTACTCAGGCTGCTGCCATCCTTGAGCAGAACGGCTTGCCAGCTCTCAGCTTCTGGGTATTCGAGCGTCCAACGGCGGAGCTCAAGGCAAGTTTGCATGATGCCTTTGAGGAGTTGGAGCTCAATCAGGTTGAGGATCTGGAGCTGCTCGAGGAGGCTGAAGTTGCTTTTCAGGCCACCCAACGCCTACTGGCTGAACTCGAGAATTTGACTCCTCTTTGAGAGAGGTACAGCAACTTTTTACATCCCTAATCTTTTCATCACTTGACTTCAATGCCTGCATTTGGTTCCTCGCTTAGTCCTATTGAGCTGTTGCTTAAGTACGACAAGCCGGTGCCTCGTTACACCAGCTATCCAACTGCTGCAGCATTTAGTACAGCTGTGGGTGAACAACAAATGCGTGCACAGCTAGCTCAGGCCAGCAATGCACCTCTATCGCTTTATGTGCATGTGCCTTTTTGTCACCATGCTTGCTGGTATTGCGGTTGCAATCGGGTCACCACCCAGCTGGGCTCGAAGGTTGTCGAACCATTTCTTGCAACTTTGGCCCAGGAATTGGAGCTGATTAAAGCAGTCATGCCTGCCAAGCGACGGCTAGCTCAACTGCATTTAGGTGGGGGCACCCCTAACTACCTCAACACTGAGGAGCAGCAACAGCTTTGGCAGCTGATTAGCGAACATTTCGATTTTGAGCCTGATCTAGAGGCTTCCATCGAGGTGAATCCAGATTTCTTCAGCCTTGAAGAGGCTCAGCATCTGCGAGGGTTGGGTTTCAACCGCATCAGTTTTGGCATCCAGGATGCCAACCCCGAGGTGCAGAAGGCTGTGAATCGGGTGGTTTCGGCAGAGCAGCTGCGCAATGCCATGCATTGGATGCGTGAGGCCAACTTTGAAAGCGTGAATGTCGACTTGATCTGCGGCCTGCCCTTGCAGACCCCTGAGCGCTTTGAGACCACCTTGAAACTGGTTCGAGAACTGCTCCCTGAACGGATCTCCCTGTTTTCCTTTGCTTATCTTCCGGAGATTTTGCCGATGCAGCGCAAGATTTGCCCTGATGACCTGCCCAGTCAGCGCGAACGGATCAGCATGTTGGATAACGCCAACCGGTTGCTAACCAGCCATGGCTATGAAGCTATTGGTATGGATCACTATGCCCTTAGTGAAGACACTCTGGCTATCGCTGCTCGAGAAGGTCAGTTGCATCGCAATTTCCAGGGTTACACCACTGGTGGTGAGCTTGATCTGTTGGGGATAGGTCCTACGGCGATCAGTCAGTTCACTCATCTCTTTTCACAGAACAAGCGAGAGCTCAAAGATTGGAGGGCTGCCATTGAAGCGGGCCAGCTGCCGGTGGAACGCGGTTTAGAGGTGAACGATCCTGATGTGCTCGAGCGCCGTGCCCTGATTAAGGAAGTGATGTGCAATTTTTACGTGGAAGTTAGCTTGGCTCGCTTCGCTAGCGAATGGGTTGATTTTCAAGAATTGGCAAAAGATGGCTTGCTAGAGCTGCAGCGCAATGGTGATTTAGGTGAGGTGACGGTGACCACCGAAGGGCGCTGGCTGATCCGCACCATTGCAGCTGTATTTGATCCTCAGCAGCGTAGTCAGGCCAGCGGATCTCGGTTGGTGTGAGCCTGTTGTTGTGTTCTTAATTGCACCAACAGGCTGAATTAGATATTTGGCTGTGCTTTAAGCCGAATCGTTGCTGCTAGCTAGTTCTGTTGATCTGGGATCTAGTTCATTCTTCAGGGAAGAGCAGGTTGGCGAGTTCATCTGCATCCACGTCATAAACGCGGGCCAGACTGGTTTCAATGGCGCTGGTAACTTCTCCAGATAGGAAGCGCATGGAATTGAGCGCATCCTCGGTGATGTCGTCATTTAGCAGTTTGTCTTCGCTATCAAGCTTTTCGTCGTTGATAACAGCCATGACCCAGCTTTGATAGGCATATACAAGATCCGAAAATTCGAGTTCGGGGTCGTTTAGATCCAGGCTCATGGGTATCGCTGCTTCAGAAGCGTCTCTATTTTGACCTTTGAGGGAGAGGATGTCTGCCATGGAAGACTCCCAAGCAATTCTGTTTCAGGGAAAATTGGTTGATTTTGCTTTGGCAGAACTGGTGCGACAGCACCGGGATAGCTTTCAGCCCCTTTGGACGGTGGATAGTTGGGCCAAGTTGCTGATTTGGATGGCCTTGAACTGTGGTTTGTCAGGAGATCGCGAGAGTCTTGAGTTATTTGCCGAGGCTTTGGGGCCAAGGTTGACTGGTCGCTTGCGCAGGCTGTTTTATGAGCGGACTTTGGCGGATCAGGAGTTGCAGCTGATGGCTGATCCGGCTGAGCCTCAGGTGCTGGTGATGCCTATGGCCCCTGGGGTATCAGTTGCGCACCAGCAGGCTTTCGATGCGCTTGATCAGGTGGGTTTGCTCGAGCGGGTTGATTTAGACCGCAGCAACTGGCAAAGCCTTGATGCTGTGGTTGTTATTCCTTGGAAAGCTTCTGAATTATGTGGTTAATGGCTTCCAATCACAATTTTTGCTCAGCCCCCCTTTGCGAGCATGGTTCAAATGTCATCTACTTCCGCCGTGACTGAGCTGACCACTACAGCCCCAGCCTCTGTTCAGGTGGCCGATGCCTTGCCCAAGACTTATGACCCTGTCGGTACAGAGAGTCGCTGGCAGCGCGCTTGGGAGGAAAGTGGCGCTTTTCATCCCGAACCTCAGGCTTCAGGTGAGCCCTTTGCGGTGGTAATTCCGCCGCCGAATGTGACCGGCAGCTTGCATATGGGTCATGCCTTCAACACGGCTCTGATTGACACGATCGTTCGCTTTCAGCGCTTAAAAGGCAGAAATGTGCTCTGTCTGCCTGGCACTGACCATGCCTCGATTGCTGTGCAGACAATCCTTGAAAAGCAGCTTAAAGCTGAAGGCACCAGTCGTTATCAGTTAGGCCGCGACGCTTTTCTTGAGCGTGCCTGGGCCTGGAAGGCGGAAAGCGGTGGGCAGATTGTTGATCAGTTGCGTCGTTTGGGCTACTCGGTTGATTGGCAGAGGCAGCGCTTCACTTTGGATGAAGGCCTCAGTGAAGCTGTTCGTGAAGCTTTTGTTCGCTTGCATGAGCAGGGCTTGATCTATCGAGGGGAGTACCTGGTGAATTGGTGCCCGGCTTCTGGTTCGGCAGTTAGCGACCTGGAAGTTGAAATGAAGGAAGTCGATGGCCATCTTTGGCACTTTCGCTATCCACTCTCCGCTGGTCCGGCTGCTGATGGCACCACTCACCTAGAGGTGGCCACTACTCGTCCTGAAACCATGCTTGGTGATGTTGCTGTTGCGGTGAATCCCGCCGATGAACGCTATCGCCATTTAGTGGGTCAGTCCCTCACATTGCCCTTTGTAGGACGAGAGATCCCCGTGATTGCTGATGATCACGTGGAGCAGGATTTTGGTACTGGTTGCGTCAAGGTGACGCCCGCTCATGATCCCAATGATTTCGCAATCGGTCAGAGGCATGACTTACCTCAGATCACAGTGATGCATAAGAACGGCAGCATGAATTGCCATGCCGGTCGTTTTGAAGGGCTTGATCGCTTTGAGGCTCGTAAGGCAGTGGTGGCGGCACTGGAAGAAGAGAACCTATTGGTAAAAGTGGAACCCCATCGCCATAGCGTTCCTTATTCCGATCGGGGCAAGGTTCCTGTGGAGCCGTTGCTGTCGACTCAGTGGTTCGTCCGCATGGAACCGTTGGCAGCGCGTTGCGAAGAGTGCCTTGATCGTGGCGAACCACGCTTTGTGCCTGATCGCTGGCAGAAGGTCTATCGCGATTGGCTCACTGATATTCGTGATTGGTGCATCAGTCGTCAACTCTGGTGGGGGCATCGCATTCCTGCCTGGTTTGTTGTTAGTGAAACAGATGGCAAGTTGACTGATGCCACTCCCTATTTAGTTGCCCGCTCGGGGGAGGAGGCATTGCAGAAAGCTCGTGATCAGTTTGGAGAGTCTGCGGTAATTCAACAGGATGAGGATGTTCTCGACACCTGGTTTTCGAGTGGTCTTTGGCCCTTTTCTACATTGGGTTGGCCTGATCAACAGAGTGCCGACCTTGAATGTTGGTATCCCACCAGCACTTTGGTAACAGGCTTCGACATCATCTTTTTCTGGGTAGCGAGAATGACGATGATGGCTGGTGCCTTTACTGGCCAGATGCCGTTCGCAGACGTCTACATCCATGGCCTAGTAAGGGATGAGCAGAATCGCAAAATGAGTAAAAGTGCCGGCAATGGCATCGATCCGCTGTTGCTAATCGATCGTTATGGCACCGATGCTCTGCGCTTTGCCCTGGTGCGTGAGGTGGTTGGAGCTGGTCAAGATATCCGTTTGGATTACGACCGTAAGAGCGATACTTCCGCGACGGTGGAGGCGGCCCGCAACTTCGCTAATAAGCTCTGGAATGCCACCCGCTTCGCGTTGATGAATCTGGGTGGCCAGACGCCTGCGAGTCTTGGCGATCCTGACCCAGCCTCGCTGCAGTTGGCGGACCGTTGGATTCTTTCTCGCTTGGCTCGGGTTAATTGCGATACTGCCAAGCGTTACGACAACTATGGCCTTGGTGAGGCGGCTAAAGGCCTTTATGAGTTTGCCTGGAACGATGTTTGCGATTGGTATCTAGAGCTGATTAAACGGCGACTGAATCCAGGTGAACATCCCAGTGATGAAGCCCTGGTTGATCAGTGCACAGCTCGTCAGGTATTGGCCAAGGTGCTTGGTGATTTATTGGTGATGCTTCATCCCTTGATGCCTCATTTGAGCGAAGAGCTTTGGCATGGACTAACTGCTGAACCTGAAGCTAATTTTCTGGCTTTGCATAATTGGCCACTAAGCAATGCATCAGCTTTAGATGATCTGCTTGAGGATGCATTTGTTGAGCTGATTGCGGCGATTCGCGTTGTGCGCAATCTGCGTGCTGTGGCGGGGGTCAAGCCATCTCAGTCAGTGCCAGTACGCTTTGTCACCGGTCGCAGCGAGCTGGCGGAGTTATTAGAGCAGGGCAAGCCAGATATCACGGCGCTCACTCGTGCTGAATCGGTTGATGTGATGACAGTAGATCAAGCTGCAGCTGCTCCGGTAGCCAAGGCTCTGGCCGCTGTGAGCGGTGAGCTGCAGGTGTTGTTGCCGATTGAAGGGCTAGTGGATCTCGATGCCCTCAAGGCACGTTTAGATAAGGACATCGCCAAGGCCGAGAAGGAGATCAAGGGGTTGGCTGGTCGTCTGGCTAATCCAAACTTCGCTGGCAAAGCCCCACCGGAGGTGGTGGCGGAATGCAGGGTCAATCTTGCGGAAGCCGAGGCGCAGGCTGAACTTGCGCGTCAGCGTTTGTCCGATTTGGGTTGATGCGGTGATTGAGGTAGAGCAGCTCAGTAAGACCTATCAGGTTGCCGACAAGACACCTGGTTTTGTTGGTACGTTCAACCATTTTTTTCGGCGTAAGACCCGAGACGTACAAGCTGTTAGGGACGTGAGCTTCACCATCGAGCCAGGCGAGATGGTCGGCTTTCTTGGTGCAAACGGTGCCGGTAAAACCACCACCTTGAAAATGCTTTGCGGCTTAATTCATCCCAGTGCAGGCAAGGTGCATGTCGCTGGCTATTTGCCTCAACGACGTCAGGCTGCATTTCTTAAGCAGATCACTCTGGTGATGGGTCAGAAGCAGCAGCTGATTTGGGATCTACCACCATTGGATTCGCTCTCGGTCAATGCCGCGGTCTATGGCATTGGAGAGAAGGAGGCCCGATATCGCATTAATGAGTTGGCGGAGATGCTGGAGATTGGTGAAGAGCTCACCCGTCCTGTTCGCAAGTTATCGCTTGGTCAGCGCATGAAG